>JAICKA010000044.1 GCA_025928185.1 Gemmatimonadaceae bacterium | reverse complement strand
TGAGGAGTGCGCGCATGGGATCAGGCCCGACGACGGCTCGAGGCGGCAGCCAACACGCGGAATCCGGCAACGGATCCGGCGGCGGCCACCACGAGCCCGATCAGCGCGGCCGCGATGCCGAACGTACCGGCGCGCTGGATCGCCGTAAAGATCTGATCGCCGAGCACGGTGCTCAGCACGTCCCGCGCTGCGTCGAGGACCACGGCACGCAACCGGGTGCCGGCAATGCCGTTCGCCAGCGTGAGCGTATCGGTTTGCGTGGCGATCCACGCAATGAGGAGCGTCAGCACCGAACCGGCCGCGGCCGCAATCGTCGCCACGACGACGCGCGCGGAGTGCGAGCGCGGAATCCACGGCCGCACCGCGTCAATGGCCGTCACATGCCAGGGCACGAAGACCGGCACCTGCGACATCACGCGATCGGCGAACGTGTGCGACGGCGCAAATCGCGGCAGATGCTCCACCGCGTCCGTGACGAAGCGCGCCTCCTCGATGCGCGCGCTGCATTCGGCGCACGCACGAACGTGGGCCTTCAGGGGACTGACCCCGAAGCCCACCTCGTCATCGAGGAGCAGGTCGATCTCGTCTGGAAGCAGGTGTCTGTCGATCATGGAGTCTCCGAATTGATTACGGCTGCCGGTGTTCACTGGTTTCAGGCCTTTCGGGGCTGTTTCGGGGGCCGTTGCGCGTGGTGCGGTCGGTCACTTTTCGCCCCCGCGTAACGGCTCGAGCGCCCGCCGAAGCTCGTGGCGGGCGCGATGGATGTAGGTCTTTACGGTTCCCAACGGCAGATCGAGGGTGGCCGCTATCTCTTCGTAGGATCGGCCCTCGACGTGCCGGAGCATTATGCAGGATCGGTACTCGGGTCTGAGGCCGGCGATCGCGCGCTCGATGGCCGTGCCGAGCTCGCGAGCCTCCATCTCGTCGAGGGCGTTCTCCTGATCCACGGCGACGTCGAAGGACGTGGCCTGGATGGCCTCGGCGGTCTGCGCGTTCGGCGCGCCGTCGATGCTCACCGTCGGCAATTGGCGGCGCCGGAGATGATCGATCGCAACGTTGTTCGCGATCTTGAACAACCAGCTCGAGAACTTGAACTCGGGCCGGTAGCGATCGATGTGGTTCAGCACCTTGACGAAGGTGTCCTGCGCCAGGTCTTCGGCCAGCTCGCGGTCGCGCACCATACGGTAGACCAGCGAGAACACCGGGCGCTCGTACCGGCGAATCAACTCGCGAAACGCCGAATCGCGCCCCTGCTGGGCAAGCGCGACCACGTCGGCATCCGGGAGATTGAAGAGGTCGAGGGCTGGCGGCGGAGGCATCGTCCGAAGTGGGCGCGGCGCGTCGTCAGTCGCGCGGGATCGTCACAAACTATGCGCGCCCGGGCACGCAAACCAGCCGCATCGGCTTGCAACGCTCAGCGATGCCGGGCAACTTTCGCCGATGCCCGTGAGCAATCTGGAGACGCCGGCGACGCTCGAGGAGGCGGAAGCCGAAGCGGCGGCATCGGGCGGCGATGCGAAGCCGGTCTACGTGCAGCGCGTCTTCTCGCAGATCGCGCCTCGTTACGATCTGCTCAATCACCTGCTCAGCTTCAACATCGACAAACGATGGCGCCGCAAGGCCATTGCCGCGCTCGAGTGGCGGCGCGCGCCGCGGGGCGCGTACGTCGACCTGTGCGCCGGAACGTTGGATGTCGCTGCGCAGCTCGCGCGCGATTCGGGCTTCGCTGGGCGCATCATCGGCGCCGATTTCGCCGAGCCGATGTTGCGGGCCGGCGTCGGCAAGGCGCCGAACACGGTGGTGTCGCCGGTCGTCGCCGACGCGCTCGCGCTGCCGCTGCCGGACGCGAGCGCTGCCGGCGCGATCGTCGCCTTCGGCATTCGCAACGTCGCGGACCTCGATCGCGCATTGCGTGAAGTCCATCGCGTGCTCGAGCGCGGCGGCCGGTTCGTCATCCTCGAGTTCACGACCCCACGGTCGCGGCTCGTGCGTGCAGCGTATCATCTCTACTTTCACCATGTGTTGCCGCGCGTCGGCGGCCTGGTGAGCGGTCACCGGACCGCGTACGCCTATCTTCCGCGCTCCGTCGCCAACTTTCCGAACGAGGAGGCGCTCGCGGGGCGCATGCGCGCCGCCGGGTTTGCCGACGTTCATTGGCAGACGCTCACGTTCGGCATCGCGGCAATCCATACCGGGAGCAAACTCTGAGTACGCCTTGTCCCGCCGGCCTGTGAGCATCGACTCGGTCGCGGATTTCATCGCACAGCTCGAGCGGGCTGGCGAGCTGGTACGCATCACGCAGCCGGTCTCCCTGAATCTCGAGCTGTGCGAGATCGCCGACCGCGTGATGAAGCAGCCCGGCGGCGGCAAGGCGCTGCTGTTCGAGCATCCGGTGTTGATGAACGGGACGCCGTCGCAATTTCCCGTCGCAATCAATCTCTTCGGCTCCATGCGACGCATGTCGATGTCGCTCGGCGTCGACGATCTGGACGCGATCGGCGCCCGCATCACCGAGATGCTCGCCATGCAGGTACCCGAGGGGCTGATCGCCAAGCTCTCGTTGCTGCCGCGACTGCTCGAGATGGGCAAGTTTCCGCCGCGCACGCGGCGCGGCGATGCGCATTGCCAGGAAGTCGTCTGGCGCGGTGATGAGGTGAACCTCGACGCGCTCCCGCTCATGAAGTGCTGGCCCGACGACGGCGGCGCGTACATCACGCTGCCGATGGTGATCACGCGCGACCCCGTGCGCGGCATCCGCAACGTCGGCATGTATCGCATCATGCAGACGGGACGGACGACGCTCGCCATGCACTGGCAGCGGCACAAAGTGGGTGCGGCCCATTGGCGCGAGATGGCCGAGCGCGGCGAGCGCATGCCCGTCTGCATTGCGCTCGGCGCCGACCCGCCGTCGATGTATTCGGCGAGCGCGCCGCTGCCGCCGACGATCGATGAGTTTCTGTTCGCTGGATTTCTGCGCCGCGAGCCCGTGTCGCTGACGAAAGCGATCACGTGCGACCTCGAGGTACCGGCGGAAGCGGATTTCGTCATCGAAGGCTACATCGATCCCGCGGAGCCGCTCGTGACCGAGGGGCCGTTCGGCGATCACACGGGCTTCTACTCGCTCGCCGATCTCTATCCCCAGGTGCACGTCACGGCGATCACGATGCGCCGTACGCCGATCTTTCCCGCGACGATCGTCGGCCGCCCACCGATGGAGGATTTCTACCTCGGCCACGCCACCGAGCGCATCTTCCTGCCGCTGCTCAAGCTGACGATTCCCGAGATCGTCGATTATCACATGCCGGCAGAAGGCATCTTTCACAATCTCGTATTCGTCTCGATCAAGAAGGAATATCCGGGGCAGGCGTACAAGGTGATGAACGCGCTCTGGGGACAGGGACTGATGTCGCTCGCCAAGGTGCTGGTGATCGTGGACGCGTGGGTGAACGTGCGCGATCCGCAGGAAGCCTGGTGGGTGGCGCTGAACAACATCGATCCCGAGCGCGACGCGCGCTTCACGATGGGGCCGATGGATGTGCTCGATCACTCGAGCCGCACGTTCACCTACGGTTCAAAGATGGGCCTCGACGCGACGCGCAAATTTCCAGAGGAGGGGTTCACCCGCGAGTGGCCGGCGATCATCGAGATGGACGCCGCGACCAGGGCACGCGTCGACGGGCTGTGGCCGTCGCTGGGGATTCCGGGCCGATGACCGAGCTCTCGACCCCCAGGGAAGGGCAGACCTTCGCCCACCGCGGATCGCGGTGGCTCGTCTATGCGAATTTCGTCAAGCTGCCGCACACACTATTCGCGCTGCCGTTCGCGCTCGTCGGCGTCGTGCTGGCGTCGTATCGCGCGCCCGTCGGGTGGGCGACGGTCGGCTGGATCGTGCTGGCCTTCACGTGCGCGCGCTTCGCAGCCATGGGTTTCAATCGCATCGTCGATCGCGAGATCGACGCGCGCAATCCGCGCACGCAGCGGCGCGAGATCCCGAGCGGTGTGCTGCGCGTGACCGAAGCGTCGGCGGCGGTCGCGGTGGCGTCGGTCCTGTTCGTGTACGCGGCGTGGCGGCTGAATCCACTGTGTGCCGCATTATCTCCAGCCGCGCTCGCGTGGGTGTTCTTCTACAGCTACACCAAGCGATTCACGCGCTGGTGTCATCTCGTGCTCGGCGTCGGCATGTCGATCGCGCCCGTGGGCGGATACCTCGCCGTCACCGGCCAATGGAGCCGGCCGTGGTGGATGCTCGTCGCGCTGGCGCTCGTGGTGGCAACGTGGGGCGGCGGCTTCGACGTGCTCTACGCGCTGCAGGACGCCGACTTCGATCGCAGTCAGGGCCTGTACTCGCTTCCGGTCGCCCTCGGCGAGCGGCACGCGCTGTTCGCTGCACGGCTGCTGCATCTCGGCACCGTCGTGTGTCTCGCACTCGTCGGTTGGTGCGTGTTCGCCGGAACGGGTGCGGGATCGCTGTACGCGCTGGGTGTCCTGCTCGCGGCGGCGATGCTCGTCTATGAGCATTCTCTCGTGCGTCCGAACGACTTCTCTCGCCTCGATGCCGCCTTCTTCACGATGAACGGGGTAATCAGCATCACGTTCTTCGCCTGCGTGCTGCTCGAGCGGCTCGTGCATCGCGCGCCGCTCGTGACTGCGCTCGTCCGGTGACCGGCGTACCGATCGTCGTCGCGATCACCGGCGCATCGGGAGCGCCGTACGCCGTTCGGCTGCTCGAGGCACTCGTGGCTGCCGAACGCCCGGTGCAGCTCGTGCTTTCCAGTCACGGGCTGCGTCTGCTGCAGACTGAATGCGATATCGGTTCGATCGACGCGCTCCGCGCGCGCGTAGGTGACGCGGCGTGGGATCGCTGGATCACCACCTTCGAGGATGGCGACCGCGGCGCCGCACCCGCGTCCGGATCGGCGCTCAGCGCGGGGATGGTGATCTGCCCGTGCTCCATGGGCACGCTCTCGGCGATTGCCGTTGGCGCGTCGCGATCGCTGGTCGAGCGCGCGGCGGACGTCACGCTCAAGGAGCGCCGCCCGCTCATCCTGGTTCCGCGCGAAACGCCGCTCAGCGCGATTCATCTCGAGAACATGCTGCGCGTCACGCGCGCGGGGGCCATCGTCATGCCGGCCGCGCCCGGGTTCTATCATCGGCCGCGAACGATTGACGATCTCGTGAATTTCGTCGTCGCGCGGGTGCTCGACCACTTCGGCGTGCCGCAGCAGCTCGCGCCGCGCTGGGGCCAGCACGACGGCGAATGAGCGACGGTGAGCCGCACGTCATCGGACTGATCTCCGACACGCATGGACTCGTGCGGCCGAGCGTGTACGCCGCGCTTGCCGGTGTCGAGCTGATCCTGCACGCCGGCGACGTGGGCGGGGACGCGATTCTCGACGAGCTGGAGGTGATCGCGCCGGTGCGCGCCGTCTACGGCAATACCGACGTGCCCGGGCAGCCTCGGCTCGCTGCGTCGATCGAGGTGACGATTGGCGATGTCCGCGTGCACGTGAGCCACGGTCACGAGCTGGGCGCGCCGACGCCGGAGAAGCTGCTCGCGCGCTACGACGCTGATGTCATCGTGTACGGCCACACGCATCGACAGCTCGTGACGAGCGTGGCCGACCGGTGGGTGGTGAATCCCGGCGCGGCCGGTCCGCGCCGCTTCGACATTCTGCCGAGCGTGGCGCGGCTCACCATCGTGGGGAGCACGATCGAGATCGAAACCGTCGAGCTGCCGCCCGACTGAGCTCTGATCAGATCATGCGAAAGTGTGATACCGGATACAAATAGTCTTCTCCGGAATCATCGATGATCCGGTAGAACGCGCCTTTGCCTTCGACGCCGAGCATCTCGTAGATCTTGCCCAGCGTGAGATCGTGGCAACCGCCCGGCTCGTCACAGCCCGGATAATCGAGCCACGGACGCAGGCTGATGCACTGCACCATCGTCGTGGGTTGCCAGGAGATCGTCATGCGGCGCTCCGCGTATCCGTCTCGCGCTGGTTGCGCGTGCGCGGCAATAGTGCAGGAGATGCGCCAGATTCCGCGCGCGTCCGACGGATTTTCGTGGCGCGCCTGGGCGCGCTGTTTGCGACGGCGATCAGGACGCAGCGGCGAGCGGCGCAATCTCATGCGCCGCGCTCGTGCGCTCGAGCTCCGCGGGAAAGCGCCGGAACCAGGACGAGAGCAGCAGCAACTCGTCGATCTCGTGGGTCGGAATCTGACCGGTGCTCCGATCGTCCGCCGCGAACACGTCCTCGATCAACCCGAGCAGCGTCGCGGCGTCATCGGGCGTGCGCGGACGCGGACGTTCGGCGCGCACGCGCCCGCGGCGGATCAGATACACGCGATCGTCGCCGTCGTCGTTCGGCACCGTGTACACGAACGACAGCGTCTCGACGGCGAACCGCAGTCGTGCAAACTGACCGCGCAGCGCCTCAAGCCGCTTGAGCTTGTCGCGCAGCACCGCGGCGCGCTCGTACTCGAGCCGCTCGCTCGCCTCCTCCATGTCGCGGCGCAGTACCTCGATCGGACCGTCGTCGACGCCGTCGAGAAACGCGCGGGCGAGCGCGAGCCGCTCGTCGTACTGTTGCACGGAGCAGCCGCCGACGCACGGGCCGAGGCACTTGTGCACCTCGTACCGGATGCAGCCGGGCGTGCGCGGAAACGCATCGAACAGCTCGGGCTGGTCGGCAAAGTGCATGCGCTGGTCGATCGCGCAGTCGCGCAGCCCGAGCACGTCGTTCAGCTCGCGCACGGCGTCGCTGACACCCATCGCGCCGAGGAACGGTCCGTAGTAGACCGCCGAGTCGTCCTGACCCGGGCCGCGGACCACGACCAGCTTCGGCGCCGGCGCCTTCGTGATCTTGATGAAACAATAATTCCGGCCGTCGCGCTTCATCGCCACGTTGAACCGCGGGCGAAAGCGTTTGATCAGCCGCAGCTCTTGGAGCAGCGCCGCGAACTCGCTCGGCATGTATTCCCACTCGATGCGCTCCGCCTCGCGCACGATCCGCGCGCCCTTCTCCTCCGGAAACGCGCAGCGAAAGTAGCTGAGCAGCCGCGTGCGCAGCCGCTTCGATTTGCCGACGTACACCACCTCGCCGTCGCCGGCGATCATGCGGTAGACGCCCGGCCGGTCCGCGGCCGTGTCGCGGACGAGCATCCGCATCGCCGCCAACTGCTCCTCCGACGTCGGCGGGCGCCGCAGCGCTACTTTTGACAGTTTACGCATAACACGGTGGTGCGCCCGTCGATCGCGTGCGTCTCGACCAGGCGGCGCCCGCAGCGGCGGCACGGCTCGCCGCCGCGGCCGTAGACCGCGAGGTGCTCGACGAATCCGCCGCGCTCGCCGCGCGCGTCGCGGTAATCCCGAAAGCTCGTCCCGCGCCGGGCAACGGATTCGGTGAGCACACCGACGATGCCGTCGCGCAGCGCGCCAGCGTCGTCCGCGCCGATCGTGGCGCTCTCGCGCGACGGATCGATGCCCGCGCGCCAGAGCGCCTCGTTCGCGTAGATGTTTCCGACGCCCGCGATCACGGTCTGGTCCATCAACACCTGCTTGATCGTTCGCTTCGACACCCGAACAAGGGCCGATAGATGCGCTGCGGTAAACGCCGGGTCAAGTGGTTCGATGCCGAGCGTGGCGACGTAAGCGTCGAATCGCTCGGGATTCATCAGCGCGACTGTGCCGAGCCGCCGAATGTCACGGTAGATGAGCGCACGGCCGTCGGCCAATCGGAATTCGATGGTGGCGTACCGGCGCTCGCGCTCGGGAAGCGCGCCGGTGTCGATGAGCAGCGCACCGGTGAATCGCGGCTGAACGACGAGGCGACCGCCGCTCGAGAGATCGATCACCACCAGCTTGGCTCGCCGCCAGCAGCGGAGGATCGTCGTACCGGCGACACGCGTCGCCAGCTCCGCCGCATCCACGCCGCGCAGCACGTCGGGCCGCACTACGTTGACGGACTGGATGCGCGCAGCCTTCAGCTCCCGATCGAGATCGCGGGCGATCGTTTCGGTTTCAGGTAACTCCGGCACGGCGCTCCAGCTCTCGCCAGCCGATGTCGGTTCGGTACTGTCGGCCGGCGAACTGCACCGAAGCGGCGAACGCCTGACTTCGTTGCTGCGCGACAGCGAGTGAATCCGCCACGCCGGTGACTGCGAGCACTCGTCCGCCCGCGGTGACGAGTCGTCCGTCGTCGCGGCGTGCCGTGCCGGCGTGAAAGACGAGCACGTCCGCAGGTACCGCCGGCATCTCGATCGCGTCGCCCTTGCGTGGATGCTCCGGATAGCCGTCGGCGGCCAGCACCGTCGTCACGGCGCTGCGCGTCGCGCTCAGATCGATGTTCTCCGGCAGGCGCTGGCCTCGCGCGATCAGCTCCATCAATCCCGCCAAAGGCGCCGACGGTGCGATGGCGGGGAGCACTGCCTCGGTCTCCGGATCGCCGAACCGACAATTGAACTCGACGACCCGCGGCCCGGCCGCCGTCAGCATCAGTCCCGCGTAGAGCAGACCCGAAAACGGCGTCCCGCGCTCGCGCATGGCGCCGAGCGTGGGCCGCACGATCGTGTCGAGCACCTCGCCCACCAGCTCGGGAGACTGTTCGGTGAGCGACACCGGACAGTACGCGCCCATGCCGCCCGTGTTCGGCCCACGATCGCCATCCAGCAACCGCTTGTGGTCCTGCGCCGCGGGCAGCGCGAGCACGCGTTCGCCGTCGGTGAGCACGAACAGCGACAGCTCCTCGCCTTCCATGAACTCCTCGATCAGCACCGTGGCGCCCGCGTCTCCGAAGCTGCCGCCGGCGAGCATGCCGTCGGCAGCGACGCGAGCTTCGTCGGCGGTGGCACAGATGATCACACCCTTTCCGGCGGCGAGACCCGACGCTTTCACGACGACTGGCGCGCCGATCTCGTCGATCGCCCGGTGTGCCTCCGCAACCGTGGTGCACACCGCCGCGCGCGCGGTCGGCACGCCGGCGTCGATCATGAGCGTTTTCGAATAGGACTTGGAGCTCTCGACTTGCGCCGCCGCCCGCGTGGGCCCGAAAATCGGGAGCCCGGCCGCGGTGAACGCGTCGGCGATGCCGAGCGAGAGCGGGATCTCCGGTCCGACCAGCGTCCAGTCGATGCGCTCCTGCCGCGCGAAGGCCACCAGCGAGTCGATCTGCGTGGCGCCGATCGAAAGGCAGGTGGCCAGGGCGGCGATGCCGGGATTGCCGGGCGCCGCGTACAGCTCGATGCGCGGATCATCCCGTCGCAGGCGCCAGGCGAGCGCGTGTTCGCGCCCGCCGCCGCCCACGACCAGCACCTTCATCGATTGCGCCACGCCGAGTTGACGGCGTCGCGCGCGCGATTGAAGCCGTCCTTGATCGTATCGACGGTCTCGCGCGTCTTGCTGCCGTAATAGCCGGCCGCGTCGACGTAGTCGTCGCTCAGCGGCTGATCCTGATCACTCTGCCCGCGACGCAGGTAGTTGCCGGCGAGAATTGCTTCGTACTCGCCCGACCGGTACCAGCGCAGCAACTCGGCCGCACGCACGGTGTGCATCGGGTGCGTGCGCATGACGGTGTTCAGAATTTTCAGAATCGTGTCCCAGGCACCGCCGCCCGTCTCGTACTGCTCCGCCTGACGGATGAATTCCTCGACGCGGAGCTCGTCGCCGAACTCCCGGCCGCCGGCCAGCTTCATCTCGGTGCTCATCGAGACGTTCAGGTCCTGCGCGACGAGCAAGCCGGCACGATCGGCCGAGAACTCGCTCTTGCGATGCCACTCGAGGAGCGCGAGCTGGAACGGCAGGATCGCCGCGGCGGCGAGGAACGGCAGGTTGCTCAGCCCGAAGTACAGCAGAATGATGGCGATGGTGCTGTAGGTCGTGTGCCCGCTCATGATGTGGCCCAGCTCGTGGCCGAGCACCGTGCGCAGCTCGTCGTCGTTCAGCGTCTCCAGCATGCCCGAATGCACGATGACGAACGGATGATCGAACCCGACGGCCATCGCATTGACGATCGGCGTCTGCGTCACGTAGAGCTCGGGCCGTTCCGGCCAGTCGAGCGTCTCGATGACCTCCGTCCACATGACGTTGAGTCGCGGCCGCTGCGTCGCCGAAACCTTGACCGAATCTCCGAGGAACAGCTGCCGGATGCCGCGTTCACCGAAGAACCCGGCGACCTTGCGGACGATCTCGTCGAAGCCCGGCAGCGCCCGGAGCG
The DNA here is from genome assembly GCA_025928185.1 of Gemmatimonadaceae bacterium. GTDB lineage: Bacteria > Gemmatimonadota > Gemmatimonadetes > Gemmatimonadales > Gemmatimonadaceae > JAQBQB01. Next base: position 9,834 of record JAICKA010000044.1, on the reverse strand, counting down.
TGTTCAGCGCGGCGCGATCCGCCGGGTGTTCCCAGGCGCGGGACGAGATTTGAGGAAGCGGGATGCGGGAGGCCATGGTGGGAGGGGTTAGGTGTCCATAGTCCATAGTCCATGGTCCAGAGTATCCACGGTCTATGGACCATGGACCATGGACCAATCACTACGCACCCGCTGCCGAAATTGTGTCTCGCCGCGACCTCGCGGGCGCTCGATCCGCCTTCACCTGCGGAAGACCCTCGAACGCCTGATCCAGGTCCCCGAGCAGGTCGGGGGTGTCCTCCACGCCGCATGAGAGGCGAATCAATCCATCCGACAGCCCCATCGCCGCCCGGCGCTCCGGCGGCACCGAGGCGTGCGTCATCCCCGCGGGCTGACTGATGAGCGATTCGACGCCGCCGAGCGATTCCGCAAGGGCGAAGATCCGGACGTGCTCGAGCACGTGGGCCGCCCGCTCGCGCGTGCCCATCTCCACGCTGATCATTCCGCCGAAGCCCGACATCTGCCGCTTGGCCAGCTCGTGCTGCGGATGCGTCGGCAGCCCGATGTAGTAGACGTTCTCGGGTCCCACGCGGTTGGCCAGCCACTTCGCGATCTCACGGCCGTTGATGTCGTGCTGCCGCATGCGCAGGTGCAACGTCTTCGTCCCGCGCAGCGCGAGCCAGGCATCGAACGGGCCCGCCACCGCGCCCGCGGCGTTGTGAATGAACTTCAGCCGCTCGGCGAGATCGTCGTCGCGCACCACGGCGCAGCCGCCGACCATGTCGCTGTGGCCGTTGAGGTACTTCGTCGTCGAGTGGAACACGATGTCCGCGCCGAGATCGAGCGGCTGCTGGAAATACGGCGACGCGAACGTGTTGTCGACGACGAGCAGCGCGTCGCGGCGATGCGCGATCTCCGCCGCGGCCGCGATGTCGGTCAGGCGCATCAGCGGATTGCTCGGCGTTTCGACGATGATGGCGCGCGTCGCCGGCGTCATGGCGTCGGCGATGCGCTGCGGGTCGCGCGTGTCGACGTAGCTGAACGACAGTCCCATGTGCTGGAGAATCTTGTCGAACAGCCGGAATGTGCCGCCGTACACGTTTTCGCCGCAGACGATGTGATCGCCGGCGCGGAACAGCTTCATGATCGAATCGAGACAGCCCATGCCGCTCGAGAACGCGAAGCCGTGCGTGCCGTTCTCCAGCGCGGCGACGTTCCGCTCGAACGCTTCGCGCGTGGGATTGGTGCCGCGCGAGTACTCGTAGCCCTTATTCCGGCCGAGGCCTTCCTGGACGTATGTCGAGGTGAGATAGACCGGCGTCATGATCGCGCCGGCAAGCGGTTCCGGCCGCTGCCCGGCGTGGATGGCACGGGTGCCAAAACCTGTCGCGAGGTCCTCATCGAATACGCGTGTCATGCCGATACTCTGGTTGCGAGAGGTGTGCGGAAGATAACCGTGCGCCCGGAACGTCGTAACCGAAGAGCGGATGCCCGGATCTGCCGCCCCGTACTGCCTGATCGTCGACGATGAACCGCGGCTGCGCCAGGTGATGGTGCACCTCATGCGCGCGGATGGTTTCGCCTGTCTCGAAGCCGGCAACGGCATCGAAGCGCTGGCGCAACTGGAGTCGCACGACGTGACGCTCGTGCTGAGCGACCTCCGGATGCCGAAGATGGATGGCCTCGAGCTGCTGCGCGCCATCGGCGCCCGCGAGCTCGATGCGGCGGTCGTGATGATCAGCGCCGTGGCCGACGTCGAGCTGGCGGTGAATTGCCTGAGCATCGGCGCCGCGGACTACATCATCAAACCCTATCAGCTCGAGGACGTCCGTGCCCGGGTGGCGCTCGCCCTCGACAAGCGGCGGCTGATTCTCGAGAACCGCGCCTATCGCGAGGGTCTCGAAGACCGGGTGGCCGCACAGGCGCGCCGCCTCGAGGAGCTCTTTCTCGCCAGCGTACAATCGTTGGCCGAGGCGCTCGAGCTGAAGGATCCGTACACGCGCGGCCACTCCGTTCGCGTCAGCCGCTACTCCAGCATCATCGCCCGCCACGTCGGACTCGGCGGTGAGCCGCTGCGGCAGATCGAGCTCGGCGGACACGTGCACGACATTGGCAAGATCGGTGTGCGCGAGGATGTGTTGCACAAGCCGGACGCGCTCACGCCCGAGGAATATCAGCACATCATGATGCACCCCATCCTCGGCTGGCGGATTCTCTCGCCGCTGCTCGGCGAAGCGCCGACGGCGTTGAACGTCGTGCGCTCGCACCATGAACGATTCGACGGCCGTGGCGTGCCGGACGGTCTCAAGGGCGACGAGATCCCGATCGAAGCACGCATCGTCGCTGCCGCCGACGCGCTCGACGCCATGACGAGCGGCCGTCCCTATCGCTCGACCGAGATGACGCTCGACTGCGCGCTGGAGGAGATTCAGCGCAACAGTGGTACGCAGTTCGATCCGCTCGTGGTGCGCGCGTTGGTCGCGTCGGCGGAGAGTGGGGAGTTGCAATTGGAAGAGAGAGGGGAGAGGGGAGAGAGGAGAGGGGAGCGACAGCTCAGCCGTCAGAGCTGAGTTATCAGAGCTGAGACGTCAGCTCTCACTCTGGCTTCTCAGCAGTGCCTCCCCTCTCCCCTCTCCCCTCTCCCCTCTCCCGCCTAGCTTTCCCGGATGCCAAATGACGCCCTCATGGTCAGCGTCTCCGGGATTCGCGGTCGCGTCGGCGGCGCGCTCACGCCGGAGATCATCGCGAAGTATGCCGCCGGATTCGGCGCCTGGGCGACGCGCCGCGGCAGCTCGAACCGGATTGTCGTCGGGCGGGACAGCCGCGTGTCAGGGCCGATGTTCCACCGCGTCGTCCTGTCCGCGCTGCAATCCGTCGGGTGCACCGTCGTGGACATCGGGCTGACGACAACGCCCACCTGCCAGCTCGCCGTCGAGCATCACCACGCGGCCGGTGGTCTCATGATCTCGGCCAGCCACAATCCGATCGAGTGGAACGCCCTCAAGTTCATCGGCCCAACCGGTCTCTTTCTCGAGAACGCCGAAGGCGTCGAGATGCGCGCCCTGGTAGAGTCGGGCATTCCGCGCGCGACGTGGGACAAGCTTGGCTCGATCGAGACGGACGACCGTGCCGTTCAGCGACACCTCGATCGTGTCCTTTCGATACCATATCTCGACATCGAAGGCATCCGCCGCCGGCGCTTTCGCGTCGCGCTCGATTGCGTGCACGGTGCAGGCGCCGTGATCATGCCCGCGCTGCTCGATCGGCTGGGCTGCGTCGTCACGGCGATCAATCTCGAGACGGACGGCAGGTTTCCGCGGCCGCCCGAACCGGTGGCCGAAAATCTCGGTGAGCTGGAACGGCTCGTGCTTGGGAGTGAAGCGGCGATCGGTTTCGCCGTGGATCCCGACGTCGACCGGCTGGCGTTGGTGTCCGACGCGGGAAAGGCGATCGGCGAAGACTTCACGCTCGCACTCGCGGCGCGCCTCGTGCTTCGGCACAAGCGAGGATCGGTCGTCACGAATCTCTCAACGAGCCGGATTGTCGAGGACGTGGCGCAGGAAGCGGGCGTGGCGGTGGTGCGGTCTCCGGTAGGCGAGGTCAATGTCGCGGTGCGGATGCGCGACGAGGGCGCGCCGATCGGTGGAGAAGGGAACGGCGGTGTCATCCTGTCCGAGGTGCATCTCGGGCGCGACGCGCCGGTCGGTGCCGCGCTGATTCTGCAACTGCTTCACGAGGAGAATCGGCCGCTTTCGAAGATCGTTGCCGGGCTGCCGCGGTATGTGATCGTCAAGGACAAGCTCGACCGTCCGGCCGCCAGCCTGGATACGGTGTACGATTCGCTGCGCGCGGCCTTTCCGGGCGCGACGGCGGATTCGCAGGACGGGTTACGCCTGTCGTGGGCGGACCGCTGGGTGCACGTGCGGCCCTCGGGAACGGAACCAATCGTGCGAGTGATTGCTGAAGCGCCGACGGATCTCGAAGCGCGCGAGCTCGTCAGCAAGTCTCGCGTCCCGCTCGACGCACTCGGCGCTTAATCGAGCGACATACTCAGTCAGGATACCACCATGTGCGGAATCGTCGGGTACGTCGGATCGCGGAGCGCGTCGCCGCTGTTGCTCGAGGGCCTCAAGCGCCTCGAGTACCGCGGCTACGACTCGGCCGGCATTGCGATGAGCAACGGCAACGGGCTCGAGACGCGAAAGGCCAAGGGCAAGATCACGATGCTCGAGAACGTGATGACCGGACATCCGCTGCACGGCTCCGTCGGCATCGCGCACACGCGATGGGCGACGCACGGCCAGCCGAACGAGTGCAACGCGCACCCGCAGGTCGACTGCACCACCACGATCGCGGTCGTCCATAACGGCATCATCGAGAACTACGGTGCCCTGCGAAAGATGCTCAAGATGCAAGGGCACACGTTCACGTCCGAGACGGACACCGAAGTGCTGGCGCACCTGATCGAGGCGGCGTTCGACGGCAAGCTCGAGGATGCCGTGATCGACGCGCTGAATCTTGTCGAAGGCACGTACGGAATTGCCGTTCTATCGAGCAAGGATCCGGGCAAGATCGTCTGCGCGCGCAAGGGCAGCCCGCTGCTCATCGGCCTGGGCGACGGCGAGTTCTACGTGGCGAGCGATGTCGCGGCCATTCTCCAGCACACGCGCCAGGTCGTGTACCTCGACGACGGCGAGATGGGCGTGCTGACGAAAGACGGTTACGAGGTGCTCGACCTCAACGCCCGCCGCGTGTCCAAGGGCGTGAGCCGCATCGACTGGAGCCTCGACGAGATCGAGAAAGGCGGCTTCGATCATTTCATGCTCAAGGAGATCTTCGAGCAGCCGCAGACGATCGAGAACACCATGCGCGGCCGCCTCGTCGTCGAGGAGGGCTTCTCCAAGCTCGGCGGCCTCAATCTGACGAAGGAAGAGCTGCAGGCGCTCGAGCAGATCATCATCACCGCGTGCGGCACGAGCTGGCATTCGGGCCTGATCGGCGAGATGTACATGGAAGAGCTGGCGCGCATCCGCACGGAAGTCGAGTACGCGTCGGAATTCCGCTATCGCAATCCGATCGTCACGGACAAGACGCTCTGCATCGTGATTTCGCAGTCGGGTGAGACCGCCGACACACTGGCGGCAATGCGCGAAGCGAAGCGGCGCGGCGCGAAGACGCTCGGTCTCGTCAACGTCGTCGGCTCGACCATCGCGCGCGAAGACGACGGCGGCATCTACCTGCACGCGGGTCCGGAGATCGGCGTCGCGTCCACCAAGGCGTTCACAAGCCAGGTGATCGCGCTGGCGCTGCTCACGCTCAAGATGGGCCGGCTGCGCAACATGTCCGTCGTCCAGGGACGCGAGGTGGCGAGTGCCATGCTCGCGCTGCCCGAGCAGATCCAGTCGATTCTCGACCGCGCGCCGGAGATCGAGGCGATCGCCGAGCGCTTCAAGGACGCGACGAATTTCCTCTATCTCGGCCGTGGCTACAATTTTCCGGTTGCCCTCGAGGGCGCGCTCAAGCTCAAGGAAATCAGCTACATCCACGCCGAGGGCTATCCGGCGGCCGAGATGAAGCACGGCCCGATCGCATTGATCGACTCGGAGATGCCCGTGGTCTTCATCGCGCCGCACGACGCGGTGTTCGACAAGGTCGTGTCGAACGTGCAGGAGGTGAAGGCGCGCGGCGGCAAGGTCATCTGCATCACGAGCCAGCACGAGAGCGTGCTCGACGGGCTTATTGATTTCGAGATCCGCGTGCCCCAGACCGTGGACATGCTCTACCCGATCCTGACCGTCGTGCCGCTGCAGCTCCTGGCGTACTACATCGCCGTGAAGCGCGGTTTGAACGTGGACCAGCCGAGAAACCTGGCAAAGTCGGTCACGGTGGAATGAAGAACGCTGGAGCGGTGGAGCGCTTGAACGCTTGAACGCTTGAATGCGAGCGCTCCAGCGCTCCAGCACTCCAGCCTTGACACAATTCTCTACAGCCTGTATAATTCAGGCATGAACAAAACGCCCGCCCCAGCGCAACAGCCGACCAGCTCGTCCGACCGGACGATCTTTTCGCTGCTGCATGCGGCCCACGCGCTCGAGGACAAGCTCGAGGCCGTGCTGGCAGGTGTTGGGCTGTCGCTTCCCAAGTATTCGGTTGTGAGCGAGCTCGTGGCCGCCGGCAAGCCGCTCTCCTTGAGCGAGCTGGCGACCCGCTTGAGCTGCGTCCGATCCAACATGACCCAGCTCGTCGATCGCCTCGAGGCGGATGGGCTGGTCAAGCGGGTCGATGATCCGTCGGATCGGCGTGCGGTCAAGGCGATGATCACCGCCCAGGGCCGAGATCGGCAGAGCGCCGGGGCCACCGAGGTCGCAAAGTTGCACGAGGAGTTCTCGACCCGCGTCGGCGATGCCGATCGCGATGCCGTTGGCCGCATGCTTTCAGCCCTTGGCTAGGCCGTTTTTATTTGGCCGTGAAGTTCATATATGAATCTTTGATACACGAATAGTGCAGGACTGACAGACCCAACATCAACCGAGGAGCACCGCACCATGAGCACCGCAACCCATACTGGCATCACCACCTGGACCGTCGACCCCACACACGCCGAAGTCGGCTTCTCGGTCCGGCATCTCATGATCTCGACCGTCCGCGGCCGCTTCGGTGTGGTGACCGGAACCGTCACGGTCGACGAGCAGGATCCCGCCAAGAGCACCATCGACGTCACCATCGACGTGAGCTCGATCGATACGCGCCAGGAAGCGCGCGATACTCACCTTCGGTCGGCGGACTTCTTCGACGTCGAGAATCATCCGACGATGCATTTCGTCAGCACGCGCGTCGACGGCGACATCAACGGCGAGTTCCGCGTCGTCGGCAATCTCACGATCCGCGGCGTGACGCGTCCGGTCACGCTCGATGTCAACGCCGAGGGACGGGGCATGGATCCGTGGGGCAAGGAGCGCATGGGCTTCTCGGCCACGGGCAAGATCCGCCGCGGCGACTTTGGCCTGAACTGGAACCAGGCGCTCGAGGCAGGCGGCGTCGTGGTCGGCGACGAGGTCAAACTCTCGATCGACGCCGAATTGATCCGGCAGGATTGATCGCGAAGCATCGCGATCACTTGCTATCGATGGCGGCGCCGCGCGGCGCGTTAGGTTATCGCGTTGACTGATCGGACGGGAGGATGGTCGGACAATGCGAGTGCTGCTCCAACGCGTCGCGCGCGCCGAGGTCCGTGTGGGCGAGCGCGTCACCGGGCGAATCGGGCCCGGGTTCGTCGCGCTCGTCGGCTTCACGCACACGGACGGTGAAGCGCAGTCCGACTGGATGGCCGACAAGATCGCCGGGCTCCGGGTCTTTGCCGACGACGACGACAAGAAGAACCGCTCGCTCGCCGACGTGCACGGCGCGGTGCTCGTCGTCTCGCAGTTCACGCTCTACGGGGACGCGAGCAAGGGCCGCCGGCCGAGCTTCGTCGATGCGGCGAGGCCCGAGCAGGCGATTCCACTCTATGAGCATTTTCTGAAATCGCTCCGCGGGCGCGGGCTCCCGGTGGAAACGGGCGAGTTCGGCGCGATGATGGCCGTCGAGCTGGTGAACGACGGGCCGGTTACCCTCTGGCTGGAAAGATGAGCGCAACGGCTCCCGTGACCGTCGTGCTCGCGTCGGCATCGCCCCGCCGCCGCGACCTGCTGAACCTGATCGGTATTCCGCACGAGGTGCAGCCCGCGAACATCGACGAATCATACCGCGCCGGCGAGACGCCGCTCGAGCACGTCGAGCGCCTCGCGCGAGGCAAGGCAGCGGCGATCGATGCGCCGGGCTCGGTCACGATCGGCAGCGACACCATCGTCGTCGTCGACGGCGACGTGCTCGGAAAGCCGCGCGACCGCGAGCACGCGTGCTCCATGCTCCGGCGGTTGAGCGGCCGCTCGCACATCGTCATGACGGCCGTCGCGGTGCGCTGGCGCGGCGAGGTGCGCTCCGCGGTCGAGCAGGTGGGCGTCACGTTTCGCTCTCTCGGCGACGACGACATCCAGCGGTACATCGATACGGACGAGCCGATGGACAAGGCCGGCGCGTACGGCATCCAAGGCTACGGCGCCACGATCGTCGAGCGCGTCGACGGCGATTACTTCTCCGTCATGGGCCTGCCGCTGAATCGACTCGTGCGGTTGATGCGCGAGCTCGGACTGCACTACGACTTCGGTCCGGTCTCCGCCGACTGATACGTGGTCCGCCACCGTTCAACTCGATCGAGCACGTCGCGCACGGTGATGCGCGGCATTCGATCGAGGTGGTTCTCCATGCTCGGCGCGTAGTCTTCGGTCCCGTCGGCGTAGGCATCGACGATGAGATCGTGGAATCGACGATACGGACCGGTGCGCTTTGGATTCGTGTAGCCGATCAAGCTGATCGTCGGCCGGCCGAGGGCAACGCTCATGTGCAGCGGCCCCGTATCCGGCGAGAGCACGAGCGCCGACCCGTCGAGTATGCCCACCAAATTGCGCAACCCGCTGCCGAGCGCCGAGTGGGGCGTGCGGCGCGCGCGCTGGAGAATCACCTGCTCGGCGTTGAGCTCGCGCGTGCATCGTCCGCCGACGAGCACCGGCTGGAGATTGAAATCGTGGTAGAGGGCGTCGGCTACCTCCGCCCAGCGCTCGGGCAGCCAGTCCTTCTGCGGCTTGCTCGTCGCGACCACGATCGACGCCGCCGGCCGATCGAACTGCGCGAAGAAATCGCGCTGCGTCGTCCGTTCATCCGGCCACGGACCCAGATTCCACGCGGGGGGCTCGTGCGGAACGCCGAGCTCCGTGAGAAACTCGAAATACTGATCCTGTACATGCTGCACCGCGTGCGGCGGAATGCGATGCGTGGTGAACAGCCAGTTGAAGTCGCGCGCCCGCGCGCGATCGAAGCCGAGCTTCACGGGTGCGTTCACGAAGCTCGTCACGAGCCCCGCCTTGAAGTACACCTGGAGATTGATCGCGAGGTCGAACGCGCGGCTCGCGAGCTGCCGGCGAATGTCGGCGAACGCGGCCCAGCCGCGCGCGCGATCGAACAGCAGGATCTCGTCGACGCCTGGATGGCCGCGGACGAGCGACGCCGGCCCGGGCTGGAGCACCCACGTGATGTGCACGTTCGGCGTGTGGCGCTTCAACGCCGTGACGAGCGGCAGCACGTGCACCGCGTCGCCCACGGCGCTCATCATCACGATGCACACGCGGCGGAGTGGGACTTCGATCATGAGGCGGAAAATACAAGGCACCGCGATTCGCGGCGCGGCTTGCGGTCAGGCCCCATTACACTCGAAGTTGTGCCGTGCCTCTTCGCGTCCTTCAGGTCGACACCGAGCGTGGATGGCGCGGCGGACAGCGACAGACGCTGCTCGTCGCACGGGATCTGGTGCGGCTCGGTCACAGCTGTACGATCGTCGCGAGAGGGGGAGAGCCGCTCGCCGCGCGCGCTCGCGAGCAGGGAATCGCCGTTCTCGACGTGCAGCCGCATTCCGAGCTGGCAGTGGCGACGGCACTGCGGCTTCGGAATTTCATCCGGCGCGAGCGCATCCAGATCGTGCACGCGCAGGCGGCGCACGCGCACACTCTCGCGGCGCTCGCGACGCTCGGCACGCGCGCAAAGCTCGTCGTCACGCGGCACACGGCGCGTCCTCCGCGGACGAACGTGGGCACGCGATGGAAGTACGGGCGCGCCGCGGCGGTGATCGCGGTTTCGCGTGCGGCCGCGGATCTTCTCGGGCCGGCCGGCGTTGCGCCGCAGTCGGTCGACGTGATTCCTGGCGGCGTCGACATCGCACGCCGCGTCGCGCCGGCGTCGGCCGAGCTGCTCGCGTCGCTCGGT
>JAICKA010000245.1 GCA_025928185.1 Gemmatimonadaceae bacterium | reverse complement strand
GGCCGATCGTTCGCTCGACGTATCGCTCGACTGGCGCACCGTTCCCGGCGGCGTGCGCCGCATCGGTCACGACGCGCCGACATTCGCGTTCGACAACGAAACGCCGGCGCACCGCGTGTTCGTCGAAGAGTTCGAGCTGGCAACACGACTCGTCACCAACGGCGAGTATCTCGAGTTCATTCGCGATCGCGGCTACCACCGGCCGGAGTTGTGGCTGTCGAACGGCTGGGCAACGGTGCGCGAGCAGGGATGGGAAGCTCCGTTCTACTGGGAGCGCTCGGGCGACGAGTGGACGGAGTTCAGCCTCGCCGGCGTGCACGCTGTCGAGCCGAACGAACCCGTCTGCCACGTCAGCTACTTTGAAGCCCACGCCTTCACGCGCTGGGCGGGCGCGAGACTGCCGACCGAAGCCGAGTGGGAGATCGCGGCGGCCGACACCGCGGTCGACGGCCGCTTCGTCGAGGCGCGTCGCTTTCACCCGGGTCCCGCCCATCGAAACGGTGATGCGCTGCAGCAGCTCTACGGCGACGTCTGGCAGTGGACGCAAAGTCCCTACGTCGCCTACCCCGGTTACGCACCGGCCGCCGGCGCACTCGGCGAATACAACGGCAAGTGGATGTGCGACCAGTGGGTGCTCCGCGGGGCATCGTGCGCGACGCCGCGGTCGCACGCGCGACGCACCTATCGCAACTTCTTTCCGTCGAGCGCGCGGTGGCAGTTCACCGGCATTCGTCTGGCGCGCGGCACGTGACGGCGCCAAATGTCGCCCGTGGCGCGCCGGCGGGTCTGCTCGACGACGTGCTGCGCGGGCTCACGGCGAATCCAAAGACGCTGCCGCCAAAGCTGTTCTACGACGCGACGGGCGCGGCGCTGTTCGAGCGCATCTGCGAGCTCGATGAGTATTATCTCACGCGCGCCGAGCTGTCGATTCTGCGCGAGCACGCCGGCGAGATCAGCGCAATGGCCGGCGAGGAGTGCGTGTTGATCGAGTACGGCAGCGGCGCCGGCGTCAAGATCCGGCTGCTGCTCGACGCGCTGGTGCGGCCCGCCGCGTACGTACCCATCGACATATCGCGGGAGCAGCTCGGCCGCGTCGCGGCACGCATTCAGCGCGAGTATCCGCGCCTCCGCGTGCACCCGCTGTGCGCCGATTATACGCGTCCCGTGCAGCTCCCGCCGCTCGGCGGTCACGGCCGCCGCGTCGCGTTCTTTCCCGGTTCGACGATTGGCAACTTCCATCCGGCCGAAGCGGCGGCGTTTCTCGGACGCATCCGACGCACGATCGGGCACGATGGCGCGCTGGTGCTCGGTGTCGATCGCCGCAAGGATCCCTCGGTGCTGCACGCCGCGTACGACGACCCCGCCGGCGTCACGGCCGAGTTCAACCTGAACGTGTTGCGGCGCATCAACCGCGAGCTCGGCGCCGACTTCGATCTGCGGCGCTTTCGGCATCGCGTGCTGTTCGACGACGCGGCGAGCCGGATCGAGATGCACCTCGAGAGCACGTGTGCGCAAACGGTCGACGTGGCCGGGCTGCGCATTGCGTTCGAGCGCGGCGAAACGATCTGGACGGAATCGTCATACAAGTATGATGAAGAGCGTCTGGCCTCGCTCGCGGGTGCCGCTGGATTCCAGATCCAACGCCTCTGGTCGGACGATGGCGATCGGTTCTGGGTTGCGATGCTGGTGCCGATCGATCGACCGAACGGCGCATGATGCAGGAAGGCGCTGCTCTAGCGGCGTTGCGCGGCAGGTCGTACATCTTGCAGCTATTCGTCCAGCACGTTGCCCAGCCATGACCGATCCCACACCGTCATTCGACTCCGCCAGCGTCGCCGCCGTGCTCGCGCAGCGCAGCCGTGAGGACCGCGACGCGCTGCTCGACGATCTCGTGACCATGCTCACCGGCGTGGTGCCCGGCGTGCAGGTGCAGCGTTCGTTGCTGCGCCGCCGCGTCAGCGCCATTCGCCTGCCGCTCGCCGGCGCGGTGTATCTGTTGAAGCGCGGCTCGCACGGCGGCTTCGAGGCCAGTCGGCAACAGGAAGTCCGCGGCGTCGTCGTCCGTACCGTTCCGCTCGAGATCGACGCCTTCCTCTCGGAGCTCGGCGTGGCGATCGACGAGGAGCTGCGCCGGACCGAGCACGGTCGCGCCGCTCTGGAGAAGTGGTTGACGGCGAACGCATAGCCCGCGGAGCGCTCAACCCTCGTCTGACATCTCGGATCTGAAATCTGAAATCTCGGCAGTTGCCTCCCCTCTCCCCTCTCCCCTCTCCCCTCTCCGTTCTCGCCTCTCGATGAATTACACCCCCGGTTCCACCGCCAATCTCCCCGCCGGCGCCGCTGAGCGCCTGCGCGCCATGCGCGGCACGGGCAACAAGCCCGCCTTCTTCACGAGCGATCTCTCGGTCGACGAGTTTCTGCTCGTCGAACAGGCCGGCTTC
>JAICKA010000122.1 GCA_025928185.1 Gemmatimonadaceae bacterium | reverse complement strand
CTATGCCCGATCGCGTCACCAAGCGGTGCTCCATTTGTGGCCGGTTCCGATCGTACGATCTCGACGATCAGTTCTGCATCGTCTGCGGACAGGATTCGCTCGAGTCGTCGTGTGATTGCGGCCGCGAGTTCGATTACGCGCCCGAGGAGTCGGGTCCCATCCACTGTCCACGTTGCGGAAAGGCGTTCCATGGCAAAGCGGCGGAGTTCGACGGCTAGAAAGCGGGCGAAGAAGGCTGCGCCATCAGAGAAGTCCAGGCGTCAGACGAAAGCTGCCGGACCACGGGCGACAAAAGCCTCCGCGAAGAAGGCGCCGTCGAAAAAATCGGCGGCCAAGAAGTCGGCCCCGAAGAACGCTGCGGCGAAAAAGATCGCGCCGGCAAAAGCCGCCGCCTCGCGGCGCGCCCGCAAACCGGCGTTCGACGCCAGACTCGATAGCGCCAACGACCCGTCGTGGATCGCGCCGGTCTGGGATGACGACCTGCTGCTCGGAGCACACGTATCCACCGCCGGCGGCACGCACAACGCTCCGCCCCGCGCCCGGGCGATCGGTGCGACCGCCATGCAGATCTTTACCAAGATGGCCAACCGCTGGGCCGAGCGCGCGTGCGAGAGCGACGAGTGCCACTCGTTTCGCGCGGCGCTTGGCGACACGCGCGTGCGCGCCACCATCGCGCATGACTCGTATCTGATCAATCTCGCCAGTCCCGACGAGACGCTTCGCCGTCGATCGATCGAGTCGTTCGTCGGCGAGCTGCAACGATGCGCCGCGCTTGGACTGGATTATCTCGTATCGCATCCCGGCAACTTCATCGACGACCGCGCGAGTGGCATCCGGCGCAACGCCGAGGGAATCACCGAAGCGCTGGCGCGCGCGCCAGGGCAAACGATTCTCTGCATGGAAACGACGGCGGGCGGCGGCAGCTCGATTGGATCCTCGTTCGAGGAGTTGGCGGAGCTCATCGCCCTCATCCCCGAGCCGTATCGATCGCGAATGGCGGTGTGCGTCGACACCTGTCACGCGTATTCCGCCGGCTACGATCTCGTGAACGCGTACGCGGACGTGTGGGCGCAATTCGACGACGCGCTCGGTCGCGAGCGGCTCGCCGTGCTCCACCTCAATGATTCCAGGACGCCGTTCGCCTCGCGTCGCGACCGCCACGAATTGATCGGCGAGGGTTCGCTCGGCGAGCGCGCCTTCCGCCACATCATGAACGACGAACGTCTGGAGCGCGTGCCCAAGGTGCTCGAGACCCCAAAGGGCACCGATCCCACGGCGACCGACGCGAAAATGCTCGCCCGGTTGCGAAGCTATCGCTCGGCATGACGACAATTCCACGTCGTTGCTAGCGTTTCGGCCTGCTCAGCCGTAACCTTACTGAAATGCGCACGTCCTCGGCCCGACCCACGACACGGAGCTGGTTCCTCACCGCCCTCGCGTTGCTCGCGATGGTGGCACAGCTCGGCGTGGCGCTCGCGCCGCTCGCCGAAGGACGCCAGGGCCGATCCATGTCCTCGCACATCGAGGCGCCCGGCGCGCATGGGCACTACACGCACGACGAAGCGACCTGCGCGGCCTGTCAGGCGCGATCGATTCAGGGAACGACGTCGCGACCCGCGGTACCGCTGCTCGCCGACATCCGGATCCCCACGCAGCGCACGCGCGCGAACGACCACGTTGTCTCGCGCGGTCTCAACCTTCACGCCCATCCCCGCGCACCTCCCTCGGTGATCTGATCTCGTCGTTGCACGATCGAATCAGGTTCACCCTTCAGGGACAACATGCGCCTCATCACCATCGTGTGCGCGCTGGCCGCGGCAAGCGGCGGCGTACACACGCGAGTCCTGGCTCAGACCACGGACTCGCTCCGCCTGTCACGACGGCAAGCGATTGCCGAAGCGCTCACGCACAACGCGCAGCTCGCCGCCGCGCGCGAGCAGACCGCCGAAGCGCGAGCGCGCCGCGTCAGCGCCATCGCGATTCCCGATCCGCAGCTCGAAGCGGCGTATGACGCCGAGCCGGGACCATTCACGTTCGGCGCCGCGGGCGCAAAGCCCGTCGCCATCGGCCTCGACATTCCCTTCCCAGACAAGTTCCGGCTGAACAACAAGGCGGGATGGGCCGACATTCGTGCAACACAGGCGAACTATCGGCTGCAAGCGCAGACGATCGAGCTCCAGGCGTCGGCGACCTACGACTCGCTGCTCGTCGCGCTGATGCACCGCGTGAACCTCACCGAGGCGCGCGATCTGGCGAGAGACTTTCTCTCCCGTACCCAGGCGCGGTACACCGCCGGCAGCGTAGCGCGCCTCGACGTCATCCAGGCACAGGTGGGCGTGGCGCAGTCCGAGAATGATCTCATTGCGAACGAGCGCGACGTCGCCGCGGCGCAGGCGTCGCTCAACCGCACCCTCGGCCGCATCATCGGCGCGCCGATCGCGCCGACTGATTCGCTCACGCTGCCAGCCCCGCTGCCGGATTCGGCGAACATCGAGCAGATCGCGCTGCAGAATCGGCCCGAGCTCCGGATCATCGAGCAGCAGCAGATCGGCGCGCACGCGACCACCGGCTTGACGAAGGAATTCTGGCTGCCCGATCTCACGATGTCCGTGCAGCGTGATTACGCCGCGCCGGGATCTCCACTGTTCACCACCGGCATCGCGATGCCGCTGCCGGCGTTCTTCTGGCAGCACACGCACGGCGACATCGCCCAGGCGCAACACTTCGAGCGCGAGCTCGAGGCGACGTACCGCGACACCCGTGCGCAGGTCACGCAGGACGTTCGCGCGGCGTACGCCAACGCGAGCACCGCGATGAAGCAGGCCGCGTTCATTCGCGACGAGCTGGTTCCGGCGGCGCGCGAAGCCTACCGCGTCGCATCCACCAGCTACACGCTCGGCGGCTCGTCGGCGCTCGAGGTGCTCACGGCCCGGACCGCCCTGCTCTCCGCCGAAGCACAACTCGCCGACGCACTCGCCGCCGCCAACACCGCGCGCGCCGACCTCGATCGCGCGCTCGGCATCACCGTTCCGACGCCCGGAGCCAGCAACTGATGACATCACCCTTCCGCTCCTTTCCGCGCGTCGCTTCGCTGCTGCTCTGCGGAGTGGCCGCATGCTCCGGAAAATCCTCGCCGAAGCCCGCCGACTCGACGACGCTCGCTGCCACGCCGCAGAACTTCACAGTGACCGAGGACCAGCGGCAGCGCATCCACGTCGTCACCGTCCAGCCAGTCTCGTTCAGGCCATCCGTCGAGGCCACCGGCAACGTCGCGTTCAACGGCGACAAGTCCACGCAAGTTCTCTCGCCGGTCTCCGGACCGGCGACCCGCGTGATCGGCAACGTCGGCATGAACGTGTCGCGCGGCCAGCCGCTGGCGTACGTGTCGTCGCCGGATTTCGCGTCGGCCGTCGCCGACTACCGCAAGGCGCAGACCGCGTATCGTCAGGCAAAGCGCGTCGCCGAACGCGATTCAGCATTGTTTAAAAACGACGCGCTCGCGCGCGCCGATCTCGAGCAGGCCCAGGCCGATCTCGCCGCCGCGGACGCCGACGTGGAGTCGGCCGAGCAGGCGATGCGCGCGCTCGGCGTGGAGGACGCGCAGATCGCCGCAGTCAAAGCCGGACAAACTGCGCCGATCCAGGCGATCATCCGCTCGCCGATCGACGGCACCATCGTCGAGAAGCTCATCTCCAACGGCCAACTGCTGCAGGCGGGTTCGACGCCGTGCTTCACGATCGCCGACCTCGGCACGATGTGGGTGCTGGCGAACGTGTTCGCGAACGACCTCGGCGACGTCTCCGTCGGTGCACCGGCGGACGTGTACACGGACGTGACCAAGGCGCCCATCCCCGGCCACGTCGACTACATCGCGTCGCTCGCCGATCCAGGCACCAAGGCGGTGTCGGTGCGCATCGTCGCGCCGAACAACAATCACGCGCTGCGCAAGGACATGTTCGTGCGCGTGCAGATCAAGTCGAGTCACGAGCACACGGGTCTGCTCGTACCGACGTCGTCGGTGCTGCGCGATGACGAGAACCTGCCGTTCGTGTTCGTCGCGGTGGGCAATGCGTATGCCCGACGACGCATCGATCTCGGTCCCCGCGTCGGCGACAAGTATCAGGTGACATCCGGACTCGCCGCCGGCGATCAGGTGGTCAGCGAAGGCGCGCTCTTCCTGCAATTCGCGGAGAGCCAGTGAACGCGCCCGAGGAGTCTCAAGCTGGCGGCGGCGTCGATCCGCGCGCCGACGCTGTCGCGCATGCAGCTGAACTTGGCGAAGGTGCGTCGCGCCGCGGGCCCATCCAGCACCTCGTTGAAGCGTCGGTCCATCAACCGCTGCTCGTCGGGTTGATTGCCCTCGCCATCATCGGCGGCGGCATCTATGCGCTCAAGCAGCTCCCCGTCGACGCGTACCCCGATGTGTCTCCGACGACGGTCGAGATGACGGCGCAGTGGCCGGGCCATGCGGCGGAAGAAGTCGAGCGGCTGATCACCGTACCGCTCGAGACCGAGCTGAATGGCCTGCCCAATCTCGTCGTGATGCGTTCGGTCTCGTTGTACGGGCTGGCCAGCGTGAGCGTCACGTTCACCGATAACACTGACCTGTACTTCGCGCGCGAGCAGGTGTTCGAGCGCTTGCCGGGCGCCGAGCTGCCGGACGGTGTCGGCGTCGACGTCGAAGCGCCGTCGTCTCCGTCTGGGCTCGTCTATCGCTACGTGATTCAGAGCTCCGACCGCTCGGCCATGGACCTGCACGTCATGCAGGACTGGGTGCTCGACAAGGCCTATCGCGCCGTGCCCGGTGTCGCGGACGTGGCGTCGCTCGGCGGCGCGACGATGCAGTATCAGGTGCTCGTCGATCCCAACAAGCTCGCCGGCGCGGGACTCTCGGTGAGCGACGTTGGCGATGCTCTGACCGCGAACAACTCGAACGGCGGCGGCGGCTTCTACTCCGAAGGCGGCCAGTTCTTCTACGTGCGTGGCCTCGGACGCGTGATGACGCTCGAGGACATCGGGAACATCGTGATCGCCGTGAAGAACGGCGTGCCGGTGCTCGTCAAGGACATCGGCAGCGTCGTGATCGGCAATGCGCCGCGGCTTGGTCAATTCGGCTTCAACAAGCAGAACGACGCCGTGGAGGGCATCATCCTGATGCGCACCGGCGAGCAGGCGCAGGTGGTGCTCAAGCGCGTCGAAGCGAAGACGCGTGAGCTGAACGAGCACGTGCTGCCGAAGGACGTGAAGGTCGTGCCGTTCTACGACCGCAGCGACCTCGTACACCTCACGACGCACACGGTGGCGGAGAACCTCACGCGTGGCATCGTGCTCGTGGTGATCGTGCTGATCTTCTTCCTGTACGACGTGCGTTCGGGCCTGATCGTGGCGATCACCGTGCCGCTCTCGCTGCTGATCGCGTTCATCTGTCTCGACCTGCGCGACATTCCGGCAAACCTGCTGTCGATCGGCGCCATCGACTTCGGCATCCTGGTGGATGGTGCGGTCGTGATGGTCGAGAACATCTATCGACAGCTCGCGCGCCGTCACGGAGAAGCGTATCAGATCAAGGACGTGATCTTCGAGGCGGCAGCGGAAGTCAACCGCCCGATCGTGTACGCGATTGCCGTCATCATCGCCGCGTTTCTTCCGATCTATGCGCTCGCCGGCCCATCCGGAAAGCTGTTCCACCCGATGGCCGACACGACGATCTACGCGCTGCTCGGATCGCTGTTCCTGACGCTGACGGTCATTCCCGTGTTGTGCGTCTGGGCGCTCCGCGGCGGCGTGAAGGAACGCCGGAACGCCGCGTTCGAGTGGATCCGCGATCAATACGCACGCGGACTCGATTGGTGCCTGGTCCACGTGAACGCGACGCTCGTCGGGACGCTGATCGCGTTTGCGCTGTCGCTCGTCATCGCCTTCACCCGCGGCGGCGAGTTCATGCCCAAGCTCGACGAGGGCGCGCTGTGGGTGCGCGCGACGATGCCGTACACGATCTCGTTCGAGGAATCGTCCGCCATCGTTCCGCAGGTTCGCGCGATTCTCGCCAGCTTCCCGCAGGTGACGGTCGTCGCCTCCGAGCACGGCCGCGATGACGCGGGCACCGACCCGACCGGATTCTTCAACGCGGAGTTCTATGTCGGATTGCTGCCGTATGACCAGTGGAAGGGACCGTATCGCACGAAACCCGAGCTGATTGACGCCATTCAGAAAAAGCTTTCGATCTTTCCGGGCATCACCTTCAACTACACACAGCCGGCGGAGGACGCCGTCGACGAAGCGCTGACGGGTTTGAAGAGCTCACTCGACGTGAAGGTGTTCGGCACGGATCTCAACATCCTCGAGGACAAGGGACGGCAGATCAAGAGCATCATCCAGCGCGTGCCGGGCATCGATCACGTGACGCTGGTGCAGGAGCTCGGGCAGCCGAGCCTCACGATCACGGCCGATCGCGCAAAGATGGCGCGGTATGGCCTGAGCGCCGACGCGGTGAACGGATTGATCGAAGCCGCCGTCGGCGGAGCGGCAACGACGGAAGTCGTGCAAGGCGAGCGCACGTTCGATCTCGTCGTCCGACTGCAACCACAATTCCGCGCCACGCCGGAGGAGATCGGCAACATCCTGCTCGCCACCCCCGATGGACAGCAGGTTCCGCTGCGCGAGGTCGCCACGATCCAGATCGGGAACGGCGCCGCGTTCATCTATCGGCAGGACAACTCGCGCTACATCGGCGTCCAATACTCGGTCGAAGGCCGCGACCTGGCCAGCGCCGTGGCCGACGCGCGCGCCGCGGTCGACAGGCAGGTCAAGCTGCCCATCGGCTACTCGACCCGGTGGGGCGGCGAGTTCGAGGAGTACACCGCCTCGCGCGCGCAGATGAGCGTCGTGGTGCCGATCACGATCGTGCTGATCTTCGCCATCCTGTTCGTGTTGTACAAGAACTTCAAATTTCCGCTGATCACCGTGGCCGGCGTGATCTTTTCCGCGCCGCTCGGCGGCCTCGTGGCGATGTGGATCACCGACACGCCATTCTCCGTGTCGTCGATGATCGGCTTTCTCGCGCTGTTCGGCGTATCGGTGCAGACCGCGGTCGTCTACATCTCCTACGCGAACGAGCTTCGGCTCGGCGGCTTCGGCATCCTGGAGGCCACGCGAGAGGCGGCGCTGCTGCGGCTACGGCCGATCATGATGACGGCGCTCGTCGCCGCGCTGGGGCTCCTGCCCGCCGCGCTCTCCACCGGCGTCGGCTCAGACACGCAGAAGCCGTTCGCACTGGTGATCGTCGGCGGATTGTTCTCGCGACTGCTGATCAGCGTATTCCTGATGCCGGTGCTGTACCTGATGTTCTCGCGGGAAGGGGATCACCTGGAGGT
>JAICKA010000034.1 GCA_025928185.1 Gemmatimonadaceae bacterium | reverse complement strand
GCTCGCTCACCAGACGAACGGCTTCAGCTTTGAACTCCGCGCTGAATGACCGTCGTTCACGTCGTGCTGCTGCTCCTGCCTTCCTGTTGGATTTCATGCGCCACCTCCGCCCCGAACTTAGAGCGAGTAAGGCGTCCACGAAATCGGGTCAATCTCAAGTAGCTCATCGCCAAATCGAGCCCTCAGCGCAGCCTCAAGGACTGCGCCACACATGATTATGGCTTCTGGGTCGTATCCGGCAAGGAAAAGGGTTGTGGCCCGTTGGAAGTACTTCAGTACCGTGGGCGACGGTTGGTATCCGAGCAGCACAAACGTCAGGATCGTGACGTTCTGCACCCGTCTGTCGACGCCGGCGAGTCTCTCGCATACATCCTCTGCAATATCGAATTCCAGGCGATGGTGGACGATGCGATAGGAAAGGAGTTCCCGAATCTTTGTAGCCAAAGAATCACCGGGCATGAACGACTGAAGTGTCTCCGCGAATTCTTCTGGGATCACTCCGCTTGTGACGAGTTGCGCTGCTCGACGCTCAAGAGCATTCAATGCCTCGTTCAGCGCTATTTCCTCATCGGAGCCAGCGGCGGCGTACTGGTCGTCGTATTCACCGCGCCGGACGCTAAGAAACGAGAGCAACCATGAGCTGACATGGGGTGGTTTGGGATCGTTAGTAGAGTCGGAGTCACTCATTACGGTGCTCTGAGAACAACTTGGGTGGACGTCTAATGCCTGAGCTCAGCTGCAGCCGGGTCACATAAGACCGCTGGGCGAAGCCCAGCGCAATTCAGAAGATCGGCTGTCAGTTGCAGCGTTCCTTAAATGGCCGCTGTGAGGGCTAGGCTTCACGACTCGCGTGCGAAATGAATAAGCGAATCAGCGGAACTCGGGGCGCGATGATTGTTGCTTTGAATTTGACGGCTCGCTCGACGACAAGTCCTGCGAACGGCGGAGGAAAGACCGGCGCATCGTCGGCGTGAAGTAGTACAGGCCAAAGCCGGCGTCCGCTCATGCCGTTCAGTCGAGGGAGGATGTTGGCGTTTGTCAACATTCCTGTCGTGTTGACGATAGACAACATATGCATCATGTTGATGATAGTCAACATGAGTTCCTATGTTGACTATCGTCAACATTCGATGTATGTTGCCTATGGTCAACACCAAACTGAGGCTGCTGGAACTCAACACGCCTATGCGATTCCTGACTCCCAAAGACCTTGGCGCACTCGTGCGTGACGCGCGGCTCAATCAAGGAATAACGCAGGCTCAACTCGGCGCGAAAATCGGGGCTAGTCGCTATTGGGTCGCGGAATTCGAACGTGGAAAGAGCGGCGCCGAACTTGGATTGACTCTGAAGGCGCTCCGCGCTCTCAAGCTAGTGCTTACAGTCGAAACTAAAGACGATGCGCTGCGTCGCGAGAACGCCGACCCAACTGCAAGGCAAGCAACGTCTGCTGGCCCAAGTCAACCAGCTGTTGATCTTTCCTCAATCCTCAAACGGTCGACGACTCCGACGCCTTGGTCACAACAGCGCGCTCCATTTCAAACCTACGGCTGGAACGTCAGCTCGGAAAGCGAGGAAAGAGCGGGCGAGCCTCCCTCCCGAGGCTCTAGAAAGCGGAGTCGCGGAGAGTGATGGTTCGCAAGTCGCGCCTAACTAAGTCTGCTCGTGTACGTCTAGTCGCTCTCCTAAACGGAAGCGTCGTTGGCCGCGTCTATCAAATGGGCAATGGCCGCTTGGCATTTGTCTACGACGACGTGTGGCGGGGAAGCGAAATTGCGTACCCTTTGTCCCTGGCTATGCCGCTAATCGCCAGTGAGCACAGCGATCGCGCAATACGTGCATACCTCTGGGGCCTCCTACCCGACAATCCCAATGTCCTCGAGTGGTGGGCAAAGCGGTACGGCGTCTCACGATACCGAATCGTCGACTTGCTTGCGCACGTGGGTGAGGACTGTGCTGGCGCAGTTCAGTTCACGCTACCTGAACGCGTGCAGGAACTTGTAGGAGTGGCAACTCTAGACGATGAACCATCGCTCGTCCAGTGGCTCAGCGAAGCCGACCTCGAGGCGCGTTTACGCGACTTACGTCTAAATCCAGCAGCCGGGAGAGCAGCGAACGATACTGGACAATTTAGCCTCGCGGGCGCGCAACCTAAAACAGCGCTGTACCAAAACCGATCCGGCGAGTGGGGCGTTCCCATTGGTCGGATGCCTACAAACAGAATCCTAAAACCTCCGACGCTGGGTCTCGATGACCTCGCATACAACGAACATTTCTGTCTGCTATTGGCGCGTGAACTTGGGATGTCTGCTGCGGTTACTCGAGTTCAACACTTTGGGGATGAGGTCGCGATTGTCGTTGAAAGGTATGATCGCGAAGAAATCGGGGGGACGTGGGTCCGCGTCCATCAAGAGGACTTATGCCAAGCCTTCGGCATACAGCCTACCAACAAGTACGAGGTAGACGGAGGACCAACCGTAGCGGCAATCTATGAGCTGTTGCGAGAATACTCGACGGTACCAGATGAAGACTGTCAACGCTTCTTTGACGCCATTGCTCTCAATTGGCTCCTCGCTGCTACCGATGCCCATGCCAAGAACTATTCGGTGCTGCATGCCGCAGGACCGCAGCTAAGACTAGCCCCGCTGTACGACGTAATAACGATTCTCCCGTATCCTCAACTCAGCTACGACACGAGCCGGCTCGCAATGTCGATTGGAGGAGAGCGCCAAATCAGCAAGATAGGCGCAACCCACTGGTCGCGACTTGCTAAGTCTCTGGGCCTGAATTCAGACTATTCCGTTGATCGAGTCCGCGAGCTCGCAAACCGTATTCCTATGGCTGTCGATGCTCTCAACACTCAAGCGCACCCCAGCGACTACATGAACGTTTTGGTGGCTAGGCTTGGCGACGCAGTGACTCAGCATGTTCGGCGGTGCCTTGAACGTCTGTGATGCCAGGTAGGTGCCTAACGCTGAGCTCAGCTGCAGCCGAGCCATATAGAAGCGTTGGGCGAAGCCTAGCGCGATTCAGCAAATCGGCTGTCAGTCGCAGCGTTCGTTAGACGACAGTCTTGAACACTAGAAGGCCGAAGTTACCGGCTTCAACTCGCCGGACACTACTCTATCAAGAATCGGCACGACCTCGCCCAGATAGCGTGTCATGCGTGGTAGCGCGGGTACATTCGCCATCTTGGCACGATGCAAAGTCCGACGATCGACGGCGGTGACCGCCGCATAAGGAGCGTAGAACGCGATGTACTCGTCGAAAATGTCATTTGCACTCGACTTCTGACCGGGATCTCGCATCCGCTGGTCAACCAGCGCTTCCTGCATCTGATATCCGGGGAATGCGGACTTTCCGCCAACGGACTGGAGAATCTCGGATGCGTTGAGCCCATCCGCATACGACGGAAATCTGCCGCGCCTGCCGTCGATATGGTGCTGCAGCGCGAGGGTAAGTGGAATCATGGGGTCTTTGACGAGAGTCGCGTTGGCTTTCATCATCGATGCGCGAGCACCGTAGTCGGCGAGGTTCAGCAGCTCGTCGCGTTGGGTATCCATAGCCGCAAACGCATCGAGCATCTCGAGTGCGGAACCGCCCGCCGGGCCGGGATGGTAACCCCATTCACTTGTGTCGCGTGCCCAAACCCTCGGTGAGCGTCTAATGCGACCTGTGGCCTGCGCGCACGCCGATGCCATCTCCTCATCCTCGATGTTCTCGTAGGGATTGGCGAGAACGTGCGGTACATCATTCAACAGAGCACGCGCGTCGGCGATGCTGGCAAACGCTGAGTTGGATAGCTCGACCAAATAGAAAATCGAGATAGCGAGCGCTGCATCGCCGCGCTGAAGTCGGCCGATAACAGCGGCCGACTCGGATGTCGATGAAAAACGCGCGAGATCGGATATATGATTTGTATCGAGAACGAGAACGAACATGGGACGGAAGTAGCGAGATGCTCTCGTTGGCGTTTAACGCCAATTCAACAGCCATTTTGTCCGTCAGTCGAGCGGCAATGACTGCCCCGCTTCGCACTATAATCCCGCATCGATCGTGAACCGGTGTCGCAAGTTCTAATACGGCAAGACATTCTGCGATGCTTCCACGACTCTCGGAATTTTATGCAGCGCGCACGTGCTTCATAACCTGCTAATTCCCCGAGCAACACCAATCACCACCAACAGAGCCCCTACCCTACCCGCGCTCACCGCCCCGCCGGCGGCCTCGGCGTCGGCCCCCACGTCGTCGTCGGCGCCCCCATCACCACCGCGAAATCGAACGGCATCACCACCCGCTGCATCACCGCACGCCCGTGCACGCGCGCGGGGCTGAACTTCATTCGCGGTATCACCTCACGCACCGCTTCCGTGAACGCCGGATCGCTCGACGAGCGGACGTGAAGCGTCGATTCGTCCGCTTTGCCCATCGTGTCGATCACCATGTCGACCATCACGTGGCCGCCGACGTGTGCGGTCAGCAGCTCCGGCGGATAGCGCGGCCCCGGATTGTTCGGCAGCGGTCGAGCCGGTTCCTCGGGCTGCACCACCTGCGCCGTGTCCACCACACGAATGCTCAACGTCTGCTGACGAAACTCTCCGTCGACCAGGTGAAACGGCGACGACAGTTGCGGATCGATGCCGTCCAGTCGCACGAGCAGCGCGTAGATGCCTGGGTGCGGCGCGGTGAGATAGAACGCGCCGGTCGAATCGGACAACGTGCTGTCGACCAGCACGAGCCCCGAGTCGATCAGCGCCACGCGGCCGGCGATGATCACTCGGCCGGATTCCGACTCCATCAGTCGTCCACCCACCGTCTGCGCGGGCGAGCGTGTGGGGGGGAGGGTCGCCAGCGCGGCGACGATGGGAAACGCGCGCCAGAGCTTCAGAGTCGTCTCACGAGGTGGTGGGTGTCAGCGCTGCTCCACTGCGACGCCCGAAAATTGTGTTTCTCTGGCGGGTTCAGCAATGACGCTCGTCACCACGCGCCGGAAGTCGTGCGAGGCCCGAATGCAAGGTCTGGATCGTGCAGTCCGCCTTTCGCGGCGTCGAGACGCATGCTCGCGCGTGCGACCCCTCGCGCCTCACCAGTCACGTCACGCGTCAGAGGATGAGGATCTCGTGAGCACTCCAAGCCGCAGCGCCAGTCATCGTTCCGCCGCAGGAACCATTCGTCCATCAGTCGCCGCGCTCGTCGTGGGAGCCATGGTCGCGCTCACCGCGTGCAGCGGCAGCAGCGGCAATCAGGCCGCGTCAGACACGACGGGCACCGCCGCACCGGCCACCAGCGCTGCGCCTGGTTCGACGTCGACGGCAGCCGGAGGCGCCGCCGCGCTTCCCGATCCGCAGCCCGGCACGCCGCCGAGTGGCGCGACGACGGCGATGGTTGCCGAAGGCGATAGCATCTTCCACGGCCTCAAGGCGGGCGGTCTCTGTCAGACCTGCCACGGTCCCGACGCCACCGGAACGCCGCTCGCGCCGAATCTCACCGACGCCACGTGGCTGACTGGCGACGGCACCTACTCGTTCATTCAGGAACGCGTGAAGACCGGCATGCCGAAGCCGACGCCGCCGTACACGAGCCCGATGCTCCCGATGGGCGGCGCGCAGCTCACGCCGCAGCAGATCCAGTCGGTGGCGGCGTACGTCTACTCGCTGAGCCACAAGGCCTGACGACGTCGTGGAGTGACGCCGGCCGAAGTGGCCGCCGCGTCACTCCACCGGCTCGACGCAGCGCGGATCATCCGCGCCATAATTCACGAACTGTTCGCTCGCGATCACGAGCTCCATGTCGTCCGCGTGGCGCGGCACGAGCACGGCCTCGAGCTCGTCGCGCGGCACCGCGCCGGAGCGGAGCCACACCGCGCGCGCGTCATCGTCGAGTATGACCGGCATGCGATCGTGCGGCACCGACGCGAGCAGCGCGTTCGCTTCGGTCGTCACGATCGTGCACGTCTCGACGACGACACCCGTCACCGGATCGGTCCACCGGTCCCACAGACCGGCGAGCGTGAACGGCCGGCGATCGACGAACCGGACGTGGCGCGGCCGGCGATCCTTGTTCGGCTTCTTCGGCCATTCATAGAATCCGTCGATCACGATCGCGCAGCGGCGATTCCTGAACGGTCCGCGGAATGTCGGCTTGTCGGCGACCGACTCGGCCCGCGCGTTGAACGTCGGAAACTTGAGCGACGGCTCCTTCGCCCACGACGGTATGAGTCCCCAGCGCAGCAACGTCAGCTCGAGCTCTCCGTCCTCGCCGACGCGCACCGCGGGCAGCTCCTGCGTCGGCCGGATGTTGTACCGCGGCCGTCTCCAGTCGCTCGGCACGAACTTGCGAGAGAACTCGATGCCGATGCGCTCGACGCCGTCCGGATCGATGATCGTTGCGCGGCCGCACATGAAAGGAAAATAGTCCACGGTCCATGGTCCATGGGCTTTGGTCCATGGTCCATGGTCCATGGTCCATGGCGTCGCGCGGCCGGCATCCTCGCAGGGACAGGAAAGGGGCTGCGGAGAACTGCGGAGAACTGCGGAAAGGCGCGGAGGGGCGTTGCTGGAGGTGTTGATGAATGGTGAACAAGCGCTTGAAGTCCTCTTCGCCGTTCTCCGCAGTTCTCCGCAGTTCTCCGCAGCTTCGCGACTCTCTCCCAGGCAATGATGCTGACCCAGTCCCAACATTTTGAAACACGGACGACACGGATCGAACCGATAAAATCCAAATGCTTTTGAGGCGTGGCGCGAGAGACTCGGCGCGCCACGCGGAACAGATCCGCGCCTCGTTGGCCAGTTTTCGCAAAATCCGCGTCCCCAATTCAGTCCAACCCGATTCGGCGCGCCACACTCACCCCGCGCGACACCATGGGCCATAGACCATGGACCAAGACCACGGACTAGTTTCCACCATGCCTCCCCTCCCCCGCTCCATCATCGCGATCGCCACACTCGCCGCGTGCGCGTGCGCGTCGCAGCCGAGTGGGCGGACGACGATCACGATTGCGGGAAGCGCGGTCGGGGCGGAGGGCGAGGTCCTCGCGACGCAGGTTGCGCGGTTCGAGCGGCTCGTGCCGGCGGTGCACGTCGTCATCCAGCGCACGCCCGACGACGGCGATCAACGGCATCAGTTGTTCGTGCAGTGGCTCAACGCGCACGCCGGGCAGCCCGACGTGTTGCAGCTCGACGTCATCTGGACGCCGGAGTTCGCCGCCGCGGGCTGGATCCGTCCGCTCACCCGCTGGCGTCCCGACGTCTCTGATTTCTTTCCCGGCGTGATCGCGGCCGATCGCTGGGCCGGCGCGCTCTACGCATTGCCCTGGTGGACGGATGTCGGCATGCTGTACTGGCGCACCGACCTGCTGCCGCGCGCGCCCGCATCGATGAACGAGCTGGCGGCCGATCTGCGCCGCGTGCGCGGCACCGCGGGCGCGCCGCGCGATGGACTAGTCTGGCAGGGTGCGCGCTACGAGGGACTCGTGACGGTGTTCAGCGAATTCCTCGGCGCGTTCGGCGGCCGCATCATGGACGATTCGGGCAACGTCGTCGTCGACGCGCCGGCGGCGATCGCCGCGCTCGGGTTCATGAGCAATCTCGTACGCGCCGGGCTCGTGCCGCGCGACGCGATGACCTGGCACGAGGAGGAGGCGCGGCTCGCCTTTCAGCACGGCGACGCCGTGATGATGCGCAACTGGCCGTATGCATATACTCTCATGAACGACTCGAGCACGTCCCGCATTGCCGGTCGCTTCGCCGTCGCGGCGATGCCCGCCGGTCCGGGTGGCGCGCCAACCGCCTCGCTCGGCGGGCAGCAGCTCGCGATCAACGCGCGGACGGCGCATCCCGACGCCGCCTATCGGCTGATCGCCTATCTCACCGCGCCGGCGCAGATGCTCGAGCGTGCGCGCGTGGCCGGCACATTCCCGCCGCGCCGCTCGCTGTACGACACGCCGGCCCTCGACTCCGCGCTGGCGATTCCCAGCGCCAGCGCACGCGCCGTGCTGGAGCGCGCGACGCCGAGGCCCGTGACGCCCATCTACTCGCAGCTCTCCGGGCTGCTGCAGATCCAGTTGCATCGCGCGCTCACCGGCCAGGTGTCGCCCGCCGACGCGCTGCACGACGCCGCCCGCGCGATGAACGCGCTCGTCGAACGCACGCACGTGCGCGAGCTGATCGCCGGCCGAGCGGACAGCGCGGCGTGAAGGAACGCCGCTTCGCCTGGACGCTCGTCGCGCCCGCGCTCGCCCTCATATGCGCCGTCGCGCTCTTTCCGCTCGGCTGGACGGCGTGGGAGTCGCTGCACCAGCACGATCTGCGCATGCCGTGGCTCGGCCATCCGTTCGTCGGCGCCGCCAACTACGTCGCGATCGTGCACGACGCGCGCTTCTGGGGCGCGCTCGGGCACACGGTCTTCTTTGCCGTCGTGACGATCGCGCTCGAGCTGACGCTCGGCCTCGCGCTCGCGCTGGCGATGAACCGCACGTTCCGCGGACGCGGCGTCGTGCGCGCGGCGGTGCTTCTGCCATGGGCGATTCCGACGGTCGTTGCGGCGCTGCTCGCGCGCTTCATGTTCGAGTCGCCGTGGGGCGTGATCGACACGCTGCTCGTGCGATTGCATGTCACGCACGCGCCCGTGGTCTGGCTCGCCGGCGCGCACAGCGCGTGGGTGCCGCTCATTCTCGCCGACGTCTGGAAGACGACGCCGTTCGTCGCGCTGTTGCTGCTCGCCGGATTGCAGAACATCGATCGCGAGCTGTACGAGGCCGCGGCGATCGACGGCGCGAGCGCGTGGTGGCAACTGCGGCGCATCACGCTGCCGCTGCTCACGCCGGCCATCGTCGTGGCGCTGGTGTTCCGCACCCTCGATGCATTCCGCGTGTTCGATCTCGTCTACGTGCTCACCGGCGGCGGACCGGGCACGTCCACCGAACCCATCTCGCTGTATACGTTCGACACGCTGCTCCAGAACCTGGAGTTCGGCTACGGCGCGGCCTTGTCGGTCGTGATCTTCGCCATCACGTTCGCCCTGGCGCTCTTGTACGTGAAATGGCTCGGCGGCGTCACGCCGGTGGCGGAGGCCGAACGATGAGCCGCGCCTGGCGTCGCATCGTGCTCACGGCACTCGTGCTGTTCGCCGTCGTGCCGTTCGTCTGGGCGGTAATCGCTTCGTTGACCCCAGGCGACTTGCTCGGCGGCGCGCCGGCGTTGCTGCCGTCGCATCCGACGTTCGCCAACTATCGCGCGCTGTTCGCCGTGCGCGCATTCTGGCTGCCGATCCGCAACTCGCTCGTCGTCGCCGGCGCCACCACGATTCTCTGCGTCTCGCTCGGCGCATTCGCCGCCTACGCGCTGGCGCGGCTCGACATGCGCGGCAAGCGCGCGATTCTCGCCGCCGTGCTCGCCGTGACGATGTTTCCACAGATCGCCATCGTCAGCCCGCTCTATCTGCTGCTGCGCGCCGTGCATCTCATCGACACCTATCCGGGACTCGTGCTGCCCTACGTCACGTTCGCGATGCCGCTCACGATCTGGCTGCTCGTCGGATTCTTTCGCCAGCTGCCGCGCGATCTCGAGGAGCAGGCGATGGTCGACGGCGCAACACGCTGGCAAACGATGTGGCGAGTCGTGCTGCCGCTCAGCGCGCCGGGCCTCGCGACCACGGCGATCCTCACATTCATCTATTGCTGGAACGAGTTCCTGTTCGCGCTGTCGTTCACGCTCGGCCCCGAGCGCCAGACCGTACCGGTGGCGATCGCGCTGTTCCGCGGGCAATACCAGATCCCGTGGGGCGAGATTCTCGCCGCGGCGATCGTCGCCACCGCGCCGGTCGCGCTCATCGTCCTCGCGTTCCAGCGGCGCATCGTGCAGGGGCTCACCGCCGGCGCGGTGAAGGGCTGACGCATGGCGCGCATCCTCCTCGAGCACGTCGACAAGCGCTACCCGAACGGCTTCGTCGCAACGCGCGATCTCTCGCTCGACATCGCCGACGGCGAGCTGCTCGTGCTCGTCGGCCCGTCGGGCAGCGGCAAGTCGACGGCGCTGCGCATGATCGCCGGGCTGGAGTCCGTCACCGGCGGCCGGATTCTCATCGGCGATCGCGACGTCACGGCGCTGCCGCCGCAGGAGCGCGACGTGGCGATGGTCTTCCAGAGCTACGCGCTCTATCCGCACATGACCGTTCGCGAGAACCTTGCGTTCGGGCTCACGGTGCGAAAGCAGCCGCGCGCGATGATCGAAGAGCGCGTTGCGGCCGCGGCCGAGTCGCTCGGACTTTCGAGTTTGCTCGAGCGGAAACCGGCACAGCTCTCCGGCGGCCAGAAGCCGCGAGTGGCGCTCGGTCGCGCAATCGTGCGCGAGCCGCTCGCGTTTTTGTTCGACGAGCCGCTGTCGAATCTCGATGCCCGGCTCCGCGTGGAGACGCGCGCCGAGCTGGCGCGACTGCACCAGCGTCTGGGCGCGACGATGGTGTACGTGACGCACGATCAGGTGGAAGCGATGACGCTCGGCACGCGCGTCGCGGTGATGCACGAAGGCGTGCTGCAGCAGGTGGCGCCGCCGATGGAGCTGTACCGGCAGCCGGCGAATCTCTTCGTCGCGGGATTCATCGGCAGCCCGGGCATGAACCTGATCCGCGAGCCGAGCCGCAGCATCGTGCTCGGTGTGCGCCCGCAGGACGTATCGATCGTGTCGCCAACCGAACGGGCGGAGTCCGGCAGATCGTGGAGCGGCACCGTCTGGCTCGTCGAGCTGCTCGGCAGCGAGCAGATCGTCCACGCAACCGCCGGCAACATTGAGGATTTCGTGATCGTCGCGTCGGCGGACCGGCGCATTGCGATCGGCGACAACATTGGCCTTCACGCTCCGCCGAAAGCGATTCACCGCTTCGACGCGACGACTGGCCGGCGACTCGCGACCGGCTGATCGATCAGAGAGTTGTGAATTACTGTCCCGGCACCGCGGCACTGCCGGCGAGCAGCCCACCGTCGAGCACCAGCTCGGCCCCCGTGGTGTACGCCGACTCGTCGGACGCCAGATACACCACCGCGGCCGCGACTTCCTCGGGCGTGCCGAATCGCTTGAGCGGCGTATCACGAACGAGTGCCGCTTCGCGCTCGCTTCGTTCCGGGCCGTCGCCGAGCATCGCTTCCCACATCGGCGTCATGATCGCGGCGGGATGAACCGAGTTGCAGCGGATCGCGAGTCCCTGCTGCGCGCAATACAGCGCCACCGACTTGCTGTGATTGCGCACCGCCGCCTTGCTGGCCGCGTACGCCGCGGCGAGCGGAATGCCGACGAGTCCCGAGCGCGATGAGATATTGATGATCGAGCCGCGGCCCGCGGGCCGCATCGCCCGGATCGCGTGCCGGCAGCCGAGGAAGACGCCGTCGAGATTCGTCGCGAGCACATCGTGCCATGCGTCGAGCGTCACGTGCTCGGGATCGTGCGCCACCGGACCGTTCTCGAAGCCGGTGACGCCGGCGTTGTTCACCAGCACGTCGAGCTTGCAGTGACTCGCGAGGACGGCGTCGATCGCGGAGGTCCAATCGTCATCGCGTCGCACGTCGAGGTGACGGTACTGCGCCATCGCCCCCAGCTCCGACGCGACATTGCGGCCCTGG
The DNA here is from genome assembly GCA_025928185.1 of Gemmatimonadaceae bacterium. Classification (GTDB taxonomy): domain Bacteria; phylum Gemmatimonadota; class Gemmatimonadetes; order Gemmatimonadales; family Gemmatimonadaceae; genus JAQBQB01. The sequence continues at coordinate 12,017 of JAICKA010000034.1, read as the reverse complement.
TCATCGAGCAGATCGGTGACATACACACGCGCTCCTTCCGCGACGAACGCGCGGGCGATTGCCGCACCAATGCCGCGCGCCGCGCCGGTGACGAGCGCGACCTTCCCGCTCAAGCGCGTCACGGGTGCACTACCAAATGTGTCCGCCGTCACAGCAGCCATCACCGATGATCATGCGCCTACCCGCCGAATCCAATCCGCGGCCGGTCCGTGTCGCGCACCGGCGTGATCACCACCTCGGCGACGCTCTCGTACGACACCACGGCGCGCATCACTTCCGCAGCATCCGTGTGCTCGGCGCCCCACTGCTGGCGGCCGCGCGTGCCGTCGAGCCGCGGCTGATAGGTCTCCAGCACGACGTAATTGTCCTTCGCGTCGACCACCGACCGCACTCGATGCGCGTGGCCGTTGAGCAGATGCACGTCGACGATCGGCTCGCGGCCGGCGGCGCTCACATCGAACTGGAGCGCAGTGCGAAAGTAGGTCGCGTCGAACACGCCGGCCTCCGTTTGAGGGTGAACCCGATAATCTAGAGTGCGATAACGCGGTCCGGCGGCTAGATTACGAATCTCACCTCCAGGGGCGGTACATGAGTCAGTTCCAGTTCAGTGAAGGCGGACGCACGTTCACCTGCGACCGCGGCTCGTCGGCTGCGACGCCGGACACACTCTGGTGGTGGGTCAATGTCGCCGGCGACTCGAACCGCTACGCCGCGTTCGTGAGCAAGCCGAGCGACACTCAGCGCTCGGTGCGGCCGCGGATTGTCGCCTATTACGAGCAGCTGCTGGCCGATCGCGCCAGACCGCCCGCTCCGCGCGCGGCGTGGGGCCGACGGCCCGCCGCTCCCGAAGCGGCTGCCACCCCGCCGTCGCAAGCACCCGCGGAAGTGGCAGCAGTCGAGTAGAACGATCGACAGCGAACGCCGGCCCTCATCGAGTGGCCGACGTTCGTTGCGAAGAGGGCTCGTCGCCCGGGTTGCACGACTCCGCTCCAAACCGCCTATTTCCATGATCTGGCGGTGAGTCGTTCGATTCTCCAGGAGACCGAGTCCATGTTCCGTGTGTTCGCTCGTGCAGGCATCTCATTGTCCGTCGCCCTCGCGGCGACCGGATTGATCGTCGGCGCCTCGAGCGCCACAGAGGGTGGCGCGCCGCACTCGTCGGTGCGCGCGGCGCCGCCCGTCGATTCCACGATCTGGAAGACGTACAAATGGCGGAACGTCGGCCCCGAGCGCGGGGGCCGGTCGATCGCCGTGAGCGGCCTCGTGGGCCATCCAAAGGACGCGTACTTCGGTGCCGTCGGCGGCGGCTTGTGGAAGACGACCAACGCCGGCGAATCGTGGACGCCGGTGACCGATCACCAGATCACGAGCGCCTCGGTCGGCGCCGTCGCGGTCTCGGCGTCGAATCCCGATGTCGTCTACATCGGCACCGGCGAGTCGGACATCCGCGGCAACATCATGCCGGGCGACGGCGTGTACAAGTCGACCGACGCCGGCAAGACCTGGTCGCACATCGGTTTCCAGAACTCTGATGCGATCTCCAAGATCCGCGTCAGTCCCACCGATCCGAACACGGTGTACGTCGCCGACTTCGGCAAGTACAGCGTTCCGAGCGGGGAGCGCGGCGTGTACAAGAGCACGGACGGCGGCGCGACGTGGCGGCGCGTGCTCGAGCGCGGCCCGAAGACGGGCGCCGTGGACATCGAGATCGATCAGAGCAATCCCAACGTGCTCTACGCAGCGATGTGGGAGGCGTACCGCAACGAGTACTCGATGTCGAGCGGCGGTCCGGGCAGCGGCTTGTTCAAGTCCACCGACGGCGGCGAGCATTGGAGCGACATCACGCACGCCAAGGGTCTGCCCTCCGGCATCGACGGCAAGATCGGCATCGCGCTCTCGGCCGCGAACCCAAATCGCGTCTACGCGTTGATTGAGAACGAGCCCGGCGGCGGCCTCTATCGCTCTGAGGACGGCGGCGAGAGCTGGGCGCTGATCAACACGAGCGACGAGATTCGCCAGCGCGCATTCTACTTCACTCATATTGCGGCCGATCCGAAGAACGCCGACGTCGTCTACATGCTCGACGTCACGGCGTACAAGTCGACCGACGGCGGCAAGACGATCACACCGGTGCGCGGCTCGCACAGCGACAACCACGATCTCTGGATCGATCCGAACGACAGCGAGCATCTCGTGCTCGGCAACGACGGCGGCGGCGCGGTGTCGACGAACGGCGGCAAGAGCTGGTCGCCGGAAACGTATTCGACCGCGCAGCTCTATCACGTCGCCGCCACGGCGCACGTGCCGTACGATCTGTGCGGCGCGCAGCAGGACGACGGCACGATCTGCGTGCACAGCGAAGCGGCCGGGGGGCGCGGTGGCCGCGGCGGACGTGGCGGCGGTGCGCCGGAGACGTACAGCGCCGGCGGCTCGGAGGACGGCTACGTCGCCACCGACCCGAAGAATCCGGACATCTTCTACTCCGGCGGCAACAACGGCTCGTTCCTCACGCGGCTCAATCGCCGTACGGGCGAGGAGCGCGAGGTGAATCCGTACCCGCGGGAGTTCTCGGGTGAGGAATCGGCGATCCTCAAGGAACGCTGGCAGTGGACGTACCCGATCATCTTCTCGCCGGTCGATTCACAAACTCTATATACGGGTTCGCAACACCTCTGGAAGACGACCAACGGCGGCCAGAGCTGGACCCGGATCAGCCCCGATCTCACGCGCCACGACCCGAAGACGATGGGCCCCTCGGGCGGCCCGATCACGCACGACATGAACGGACCGGAAGTGTACGCGGTCATCTTCTCGATCGGTCCGTCCAAGCGCACGAAGAACGTCATCTGGACCGGTTCGGACGACGGCTACATCGAGGTGACGAAGGACGGCGGCAAGACGTGGAAGAACGTCACGCCAAAGGACATGCCCGACTTCGGCCGCGTGAGCATGATCGACGCGTCCGCGTTCGATTCGGCGAGCGCGTACGTCGCCGTGAAGCGTCCGCTGCTCGACGATCGCGCGCCGTACATCTTCCGCACGCACGACTTCGGCCGCACGTGGACGAAGATCGTCGCAGGCATCGCGCCCGGCGACTACGTGCACACCGTGCGCGAGGATCCGACGCGCAAGGGACTGCTCTACGCCGGCACGCAGCACGGCGCGTACATCTCGTACGACGACGGCGATCATTGGGAATCGCTGTCGCTCAACCTGCCCGACATTCCCGTGGCCGACCTCGAGGTGCTCGATCACGATCTGGCGATCGCGACCCACGGGCGCGGCTTCTACATCCTCGACAACATCAACCCGCTGCGGCAGTACCGCCCGCAGATGGAAGCCGACGCCGGCCCGGTGCTGTTCAAGCCCGCGACGGCGATTCATGACGGCCCGCCGGCCGCGATCCAGTACTGGCTCAAGCAGCCGGCGAAGGACGTGCGCATCGACATTCTCGACGCGCGCGGCCAGGTGGTACGGAGCTTCGTCGACACGAGCACGACGACGCTCGCGCGCGGCGGTCGTGGTGGCCGCGGTGCCGCCGGTGGCGACAGCGCGCAGGCCAACGTCGCGCAGCAGGGCGGCGGACGCGGACGCGGCTTCGCTCGGCCGCCGTCGAAGAACGCGGGACTGGACACGTTCATGTGGGACGGCCGCGCCGAGGGCGCGCGCACCTTCCCCGGCATGATTCTCTGGGGCGCAACGACGAACGGTCCACTCGTGCCGCCGGGCCGCTACTCCGTTCGACTCACCGCCGACGGCAAGACGGTGTCGCAGCCGATCACGGTCGTGCGGCATCCGCTGCACGAAGCGACCGACGCGGACCTCGCCGCGCAGTACGCGCTCGCCATCCGCATCCGCGACAAGGTCACGGAGGCGAACGACGCGGTGATCCAGATTAGAGATCTCAAAAAGCAGGTCGACGACCGGCTCGGCAAGACGCCCGACGCACAGGTGCACACGACGGGCGACAAGCTGAAGACGGACGCCGGCGGCGTCGAGAAGCAGGTGTACCAGGTTCGCAATGCCGCGGGCGAGGACCCGCTCAACTTCCCGATCAAGACCAACAACCGGCTCGCCTCGCTGCTGCGCGTCGTCACGAGCGGCGACGGACCGCCGATCGCCGCGGCGGAGCCGATCTTCAACGATCTGGTCAAGGAGCTCGCCGGCGAGACGACGGAGCTGCAGCATGTTCTCGCCACGGACCTTCCGGCGTTCAACGCGCAGCTGAAGCGCGTCGGGCTCGACCCGGTCTCGGTGAACAAGCCGGTCGTGTTCTGATTCGGCAGCGGTTCGAGAGATGGGTGGTTCGCGGCGTCGTGCATCCGTGCACGGCGCCGCGAACCATTTTGGTCATCGCATGGTCCAATCCGTCGGCGGAAACTTCGGGCGCTCGGGCCCGTAGTGGCCGAGTATCTCACCAGACATGCGCATGCTGAATCTGAAGCTGGCGTTCCGGACGCTCTTCCGCACGCCGTTCGTCACCGTCATCGCGGTCCTCTCGCTCGCGCTCGGTATCGGCGCCAACGCCGCGATCTATTCGCTGTTCAACCAGATGCTCCTGCGGCCGCTCCCGGTCGCGCACCCCGAGCGCCTGGTGAACCTCTCGGCGCCCGGTCCCTCGCAGGGATCGAACTCGTGCAACGACGCCGGCGACTGCACCGCGGTCTTCAGCTATCCGATGTTCCGCGACCTCCAGTCCGCGCGCACTGATTTCACCGCGATCGCGGCGCACCGGCTGTTCGCCGCGAACGTTGCGTTTCGCAAGCAGACGCCGCTCAACGGCGACGGCATGTACGTGTCGGGCTCGTACTTCCCGACCCTCGGGCTCGCGCCCGCACTCGGCCGCCTGATCACGCCCGCGGAAGATCGGACGATCGGCGGCAGCCCGGTCGCGGTCCTCGGCTACGCTTTCTGGCAAACGCACCTCGGCAGCGATCCGAGCGTGATCAATCAGCCGATCGTCGTCGACGGACAGTCGCTGACGATCATCGGCGTCGCGCCGCGCGGCTTTGACGGCACGACACTCGGCAATCGGCCGAACGTGTACGTGCCGATCACGATGAAGAATGCCGTCACGCCGAAGCTCGGCAATCTCAAGGAGCGAAGGAACTACTGGGTGTACCTGTTCGCGCGACTCAAGCCCGGCGTCACGATCGACCAGGCGGCGTCGGCGATCAACGCCGCGTACCACCCGGTCATTACCGACATCGAGGCGCCGCTGCAGGAAGGCATGAGCAAGGCGACGCTTGCGAAGTTCAAGGCGAAGAAGGTCGTGCTCGAGGACGGCCGCCGCGGCCAGAGTCAGATCCACGGCCAGGTGCGCACGCCTATGATCATCCTGTTCGGCATCACCGCGATCGTGCTGCTCATCGCCTGCGCGAACATCGCCAACCTGCTCCTCGCCCGCTCGGCAAATCGTTCGACCGAGATGGCCGTGCGCCTGTCGCTCGGCGGCACGCGCCGGCAGTTGATGACGCAGCTGCTCACCGAATCCTTCGTGCTCGCCGCGCTCGGCGGATTGGCCAGTCTCGTCGTGGCGCGCCTGACGCTCGGAATGTTCGTGGCACTGCTGCCGGTGGAATCGAGCCAGGTGCTCACCTTCACGCTTCAGTGGCCGGTGGTCGCGTTCGCCGCGATCCTCTCGATCGGCACGGGGTTCCTGTTCGGCATCGTGCCCGCGTTTCAGAGCACGCGGCCCGATCTGGTGACCTCGCTGCGCTCCGGCTCCGGCAAGCTCGCCGGCGATCGCGGCGCGGCGCGCTTTCGCTCGTCGCTCGTCACCGCGCAGATCGCGCTGTCCATGGCGCTGCTCGTCGCCGCCGGCCTGTTTGTGAAAAGTCTCATGAACGTGAGCCGAGTCAAGCTCGGCATGGACATCGACCATGTCGTGACGTTCGGTCTGTCGCCGGAGCTCAACGGCTACACGGCGGCGCGTTCGGCGCAGCTCTTTCAGCAGGTGCGCGACGAGCTCGCGGCGCAGCCCGGAGTCACCGACGTCGCGCTGTCGCTCGTGCCGATCCTCTCCGGCAGCAACTGGGGCAACAGCGTCGTCGTGCAGGGCTTCAAGAAGACTCCCGACACCGACGACAACTCGCGGTTCAACGAGGTGAGCTCGGGCTACTTCCACGCGATGGGCGTGCCGCTCCTCGCCGGCCGCGAGTTCACGACGGCGGATGGCCAGGGCGCGCCGAAAGTCGCCGTCGTCAACGAGGCGTTCGCCAAGAAATTCCACCTCGGGAACAACCCGATCGGCAAGTACATGGGCATGCGCGACTCGCTCGACATGCAGATCGTCGGCCTCGTCAAGAACTCGAGCTACAGCGAGGTGAAGCAGGACGTGCCGCCCGTGTTCGTGATTCCGTATCGGCAGGATTCCACCGTCGGCTCGATACAACTGTACGTGCGCACGGCCGGCGACCCGGTCCAGCTCATCCGCGCGGTGCCGCGCCTCATGGCGAAGATCGACCACAACCTGCCGGTCGAGAGCATCCGTACGCTTCCGCAGCAAGTGAAGGAGAACGTCTTTCTCGACCGGATGATCAGCATTCTCTCGGCGGCGTTCGCCGCGCTCGCCACGCTCCTCGCGGCGATCGGCCTGTATGGCGTGCTCGCGTACTCGGTGGCACAGCGCACGCGCGAGATCGGCGTGCGCATGGCGCTCGGCGCTCAGGGTGGCGACGTCCGGCGGATGGTCCTCAAGCAGGTCGGCGTCATGACGCTGATCGGCGGCGTGATCGGCATCGCCGCCGCGGTCGCGCTCGGCCGCGGTGCCCAGTCACTCCTGTTCGGCATCGACGGCCACGATCCGGTGGTGCTCGCCGTGGCGGCGGTGCTGCTCGCTGTCGTCGCGCTCGCGGCGGGATACATTCCGGCGATGCGCGCGGCGAAGATCGATCCGATGGAGGCGCTGCGCTATGAGTGATCTCCTATGGCACGGGAGCTCGGCACACGTCTCTCTTCGCGAGCGGCAAGCAGGGCGATAGCTATCTCTGGGCGCGCTGGTTCGTTCTCCGCGCGCTCGGCCTCATCTTCTTTTCTGCGTTCTACTCGCTCGCCTTTCAGATCCACGGACTGATCGGCGAGCGCGGCATCCTGCCCGCCGGCGCGTACCTCCAGGCGATCGCGTCCGCGGTGCCGCGGCTGACGGAATACTGGTACGCGCCGAGCGTACTCTGGCTCGGCTCAGGCGACCGGGCGCTGACCATCGTGGTGGCGGCGGGCATCGTCTGCTCGCTCCTCATCGTCGCCAACGTCTGGCCGCGGCTCACGATCGCGCTCGCGACGATTCTCTTCCTGTCGTGCGTCGCCACGCTCCAGGACTTCTCGTCGTACCAGTCCGACGGCATGCTCATGGAGGCGGGCTTCATCGCCTTCTGGTTCGCGCCGCGCGGCCGCTGGCCCGGACTCGGCGTCAGCGATCCGCCGTCGCGCTTCAGCCTGTTCATGCTGCGCTGGGAATGGTTCCGGATCTATTTCGAGTCGGGCGTCGCCAAGCTCGCCAGCGGCGATCCGCACTGGCGGAATTTCACGGCGATGGACGAGTACTATCAGAATGGGCCGCTGCCGACCTGGGTGGGCTGGTACGTGCAGCACTTTCCGCACTGGTATCACGCGGCCACGGTCGCGATCACGCTGCTCGTCGAGCTCCTCATCGTCTGGCTCGTGTTCGCGCCGCGGCCGGCGCGGCTCGTCTGCTTCGTCGTCACGACGCTGCTTCAGATCGGCATCATCCTCACGGCGAACTATGCGTTCTTGAATTATCTCGTGCTCGTGCTCGGATTTCTGCTCGTCGACGATCGCGCTGTCGCGTGGCTGCACATCCCCGTGCCGGTGCCAACGACGGAGCCGCCCGGCTCGCGCGTTCAGTGGTGGCGCTGCATCGAAACCGCCCTGCTCGGCTGGGTGCTCTACGCCACCGTGATCATATTTGTGGCGCCGAGCGCGGGGTTGCTTGCCGCGCCGGCGCGGGCGCTCGAACCCTTCCGCATCGCCAATCCGTATGGTCTCTTCGCCACGATGACCACCGCCCGCTATGAGATCGAGTTTCAGGGAAGCCGCGACGGCGGCAAGACCTGGATCGCCTATCCGTTCCGCTACAAGCCTCAGGACGTGAACGAGCGCCCGGGCATCTACGCACCGTATCAGCCGCGCTTCGACTGGAATTTGTGGTTCGCCTCCCTCGCGCCCTGGCAGACGTCGCAGTGGGTCGTGCTCGCACAGGAGCGATTGATCGAGGGCAGCCCGAGCGTGCTCGCGCTCTTTCGCGACGACCCGTTCGCCGGCCATCCACCACCGCAGGTGCGCACCGTGCTCTGGCAGTACTGGTTCACCGATCTCGCAACGAAGCGCGCGACCGGCGCATGGTGGCGCCGGCGGTATCTCGGGCCGTTCGCCGGCGTGTTGACGCGAACGCCAGACGGTCGCTTCGTGCTCGGTGATTCCACATGACGCCTCCGGATTGGGGAGATCGTCTGCGCAAGCTCGCCGACGGTCTGATTGCCGGCGGCGAGCTCGCCGGCAAGTGGGCACTCAACGGAACGGGGCCGCGACTGCACGAGTTGGTGCCGTACATCGGCTACGGCAACGATCGGCGAGTGCTCGTGCAGGGTCGCGCCGTCGAGGAGCGCGACATCAGCGCGTCGTCGCCGGACGACAGCTACTGGCGGAATCTGCTCAACACGTACCGGCGCATCGAGCGCGATCCGCTGCCGCACGCGCACGTGCGCGTGCGACTCGGCAACGACGAGCACGAGATCGTCGCCGACAACGAGGGCTTCTTCCGCGAATGGATCGAACGCAAGGCGCCGCCAACCGCGAAGGGCTGGGAGCAGGGCGCGCTGCAACTGCTCGCGCCACTTCGCGCCGATCAGCCGGACGTGCACGCGACGTACAGCGTCCGCCGCCCCTCGGCCAGCGCGAGCTTCGCGGTCATCAGCGATCTGGACGACACGGTGATTCAGTCGCGCATCGCGAACTTTCTCCAGGCGGTGCGCACGATCTCGCTCGGCAACGCGCGGACGCGGCTGCCCTTCCCGGGCGTCGCCGCGTTCTATCGTGCGCTCGCCCGCGGCGGCGATGGCGCGCGCGAGAACCCGATCTTCTACGTCTCGAGCAGCCCGTGGAACATCTACGATGTGATCGTCGAGTTCCTCGAGCTGCAGCGCATTCCCGCCGGTCCGATCTGCCTGCGCGATTGGGACATCAGCGTCGACGCTCTCGCGCCCGGGCGGCTGCACCGGCACAAGGAGCCGCTCATCACCGAAATTCTCGACACGTATCCAACGCTGCCGTTCATTCTCATCGGCGACACGAGCCAGCAGGATCCGGAGATCTACGCCGACATCGCCCGCCGCTACGGCTCGCGCATTCTCGCCATCTACATTCGCAACGTGAAGGCACACCCGGAGCGGTCTGCGGCGATCCAGGTGCTGGCCGAAGAAGTGCTTGCCGCCGGCTCTTCGCTGCTGCTCGCCGATGACACCGCGGCGGCGGCCCGCCACGCGGCGGAGCACGGCTGGATCACATCGGCCGCCGTGCCCGACGTGGAGAGGGCGACGAGCGAGGACGAGGATCGCCCCGATGCACCGGAGTCGCCCACCGTCGTGGTCGAATGACTGCGTCGCCAAGCTTGCTCCGGCGGCGCGCTGAGCCCATTTTCGAGTCCGGCGCGCGCTCCGCCGGCGCCGTCCATTTCACACACCGAGGAGAACGTATGCGCGCTCTGTTCGTCGTCGCGGCCGTGCTGAGCATCGCTGGCGTTGCACCGGCGCAGGATCCCGGCGTCGCCGTTCCACACTTCGATCAGAAGCGCGGCGGCAGCGAGAAGATGCACCTCGTGCATCACGTCGTGACGCATCCCGGCGCGTGGAAGGCGGCCGACATCGAGATCGAGCAGGATCGCAACCGGCCGTACGTGTACGTCTCCGGCTTCACGAACTTCGACGCGCAGATCTACGACATCCGCGACGTGTCGAACCCGAAGAAGATCTTCGACTGGACGATCGAGAATCCCGAGCTGCACCGCGGCATCGGCGCCATGGACGGCAAGTACTTCAAGATCGGCGATCGCTACTACTACGCGCAGTCATATCAGTTCATGCAGGGCAGCCCCGACCAGGATCTCGGCGCCGTGATCTTCGACGTCACCGGCCTGCCCGATCCGGCGACCGTGAAAGTCGTCGCGCGCATCCGGTATCCGCAGGCACCCGGCGGCTTCCACAACAGTTTCGTCTACAAGCACTCCGATGGCCGCACGCTGTACTTCGCGACCGTGAACCAGCAGCAGGCGCTCGTCTACGATCTCGCCAAAGTCGTGAAGGGCGGGGACCCGGCCACCTGGCTCGTCGGCACCGTGCCGAACCCGACGCCGTTCAAGGGCTTCGCCGGCAGCTATCACGATTTCTATATCGCCTGGGATCCCGGCCGCCAGCGCGACGTGTTCTACGGCGCGGGGCTCGGCGGCTACTCGGTGTGGGACATCACGCACATCGATGCGCCCAAGCAGCTCTTCACGATCACCGGACTCGGGCTCGACATCGCGCATACGATCACACCGTCGCCGGACGGCAACATCGCCGTCACGGAGACGGAATATCAGTACACGCCGCTTCGCGTCTGGGATCTGACGGACGCGCAGGCGGGCAAGATGAAGAACGTCGACATTCCGATCAGCGCATGGACCGCTGACTGGCGCGACCTCTCGCACAATCACGAGGTGCGCTGGCCGTACGTGTTCGTCTCCGCGTACGAGGACGGCTTGCAGGTGTTCGACCTCACCGATCCGAAGCACCCGAAGACGGACGGTTACTACTACACCTGCGAGTGCGAGCACGAGCACGGCTTCGGCGGCACGCCGGACAATGGCTGGCAGGCGACCAACAGCGTCGAGCAGGGCGCGTTCGGCGTCGACGTCCGCAACTACGACGGTCTCATCGTGCTGTCCGACATGCGCACGGGACTGTGGCTGTTCAAGATGGACGGCTTCAACGGCTACACGGGTGTCTCGAGCGTGCAGGACTTCGACCGTGGGCCGGTTGCCGCCGCGAAAGCCGTGGTGCCCGACGATACGCGCCCGTGAGCATTTGCTGATGCACGTCGTGCGGCTGGATCGAATGAGCGCACTTGGCGTGCTCGCGTCGGCGGCCCTCGCGTTCGGCGCGGCCGTTCCGGCGCGCGCACAGCTGGCTGGCGCCGCAACTGCGCGCGCGGTCACGGGCGCCGGTCCGTACGACGTCGCGTTGTTCACCGTACCGGCCACGGCGTCGGCGCGAGGCAGTGCGCGCCTCGTGTTCGCCCCGTCGCCGTTCGGCGTCTCTCTCTCGGCGGACGGCCACTCGCGCTACGACGTGCGCGTCAGCGTGAGTGGCCTGCCATCGCCCGCCACGCTCGGCGCGTACACGACGTACGTAGCGTGGGCGGTCACCACGGATCTGAAAACGTGGATCCGACTCGGCACCATCACCAACGGCGAGAACCTCGTCGGGCCCGTGGAGCTGAACAAGTTCCTGCTCGTCATCACCGCTGAAGCGTCGCCAACTCCGCCGACACACGCCGGCCCGACGGTGCTTCACGGCACGTCGCCGAGCGGGTGGATGCAATCGCTGCTCTCGCACCCGCTGTTCAGGGGCATCACCGGGTGATGCGTCGTCGCATCGGCTGGCGCATGCCGGCCGCGTGTCATTCGCTCGTGCTCGTTGCGCTGCTCTCGACGGTGAGCGCCGCGCAGCAGAAGCCGCCGACGAAACCGCGCCCGTGTCCGGGCGCGATGGCAGGCATGCCCGGAATGAAGAAGCCTCGCGTGACGCCGAAGCGCGCGGCGGGCGCGAAGCCGCCGGCTGGAATGAAGGGAATGCCCGGCATGTCCGCGCCGATGCCGATCCCGATGCCGCCCGGCATGCCGATGATGCCCGGACTGGTCGGACTCGTGCCCGACGTCACGCCGTTTCTTCCCGGCGAGCACGTCGATCCCGGCGGCATTCCTGCCGCAAAGCCGCGGCAACTCGTCGCAATGCACGACG
>JAICKA010000091.1 GCA_025928185.1 Gemmatimonadaceae bacterium | reverse complement strand
CGCTCGAGCGTCGCCGTAGGCCCACACCGCAATCGCGCCGCCTGGCACGACTACACGCTTCACTTCCTTATAGAAGCGCTCGACGTCGAACCAGTGCAGCGCCTGGGCGACGGTGACGAGATCCACCGTGTGCGCATCCAGGCCGCTCGCCTCTGCCGGTGCGACGCGGTACTGCACGTTGGAGTGCGGAGTTGCGTGCGCGATCTGCGTCGCGCTCGCGTCGGTGGCGATTACTGTGGTGAAATATTCGGCGAGTCCGCGCGCTGCCTGGCCGTTGCCGGTGCCGCAATCCCACGCCACGTCGTGCCGCGGCGGCAGCGACGCGGCCCACGAGATGACTGCCGGCGGTTGCATCGGCCGAAAGGCGGCGTACGAGGCGGCGATTTGTGAGAAGTGATCCTTGAAATCGGACATCATCAGGTTGAGCTGGCTGTTGAACATCCAGCCGATATCTGCCTCCCTCACCTCATGATCGCCAGTAATCCAGAGTTTTTCGCGGGGCGACTATCTCACCAGCGCGATGGCGCGTCGGTTGCAGGCTTCCAGTGGATCGGCAAGCGAACTTTACAGTCTTCCCCTCCGGTAATGACTGAAGGTCACCACGAGGATGCCAGAGCGCACGCGAACGACGATGCGAGTCACAGGGAAGTGCGCGACCCGGAGAACCGCGTCGTTGGCCTGCGAGCCGGCTGACGTCCACGGCGCCGTTCGCCAGCATGTCGCTCCCGTCGAGTGTTCTCGTCGCGACCGACGGACGCGAGCAGTCGGACGGCGCGATCCGCGCCGGCGCGTGGCTGGCCGGCACGGGCGCTTCGTGGCGGATCCTCACGGCGGTCCCGCCCATTCCGGTCGTCTCGCCGGATTTCGACCTGCAGCTCACCGCCGATAGCATCGACGCTGCCCTCGAGAACGTACGCCGATCGGTCGACGGACAGCTTCAACGCGTGCTCGGCCAAGCGGCGTCGATCCAGGTCGGCGTTCGATCCGGCAACCCCGCTGACATAGTTTGCGCTTCTGGAGTATGCGAGCGATACGCAGTCGGTCGCGATGTCGTGAGGTGCTCATGAAGAGGCGTGGACCGGCCGCGCTGACGCTCCTCCTCGTGTCGCTTCTGGTGCTGGCGGTGCTACCCGTGGTCGTCGAGCGCGCCGCAAGCGCGCGGCTTCGTGAAATCTCGGAAGTCGAGGATCCGGCGCGGGCACTCGCTACGCAGCTCCAACTCGCCTTGACGCAGGAAGTCGCGGGCGTGCGCGCGTTCCTGTTGACGGGTGACGAGCGCTACGACGCCGCTCACCGGTCGGCGCGCGCGACGCGAGCTCGCGCGATCGCTCGGCTTCAGCCACTCGTGCCGCGCCTCGGGCCAGCCGTACAAGCACGGGTCGAGAGTCTGAACGCTCAGCTCGACGCGCAGGATGCCAGGCTCGATACGCTCTTCGCATCGCCGCAGTCGCGTCAGGCATATGTCGACCACCTCGATGAGGCTCAATCGCGTCTCGAGGCGGCGACGGCGGCGGTCGTGAGCCTGGACGGGGAGATCAGCCGTGTCGCCGCGAGCCGCTCCGCCCAGATACGAACGCTCGAGCGCGTGAGCGCCGCTCTCACCGTGTTCCTGGTGCTCGTCGCCGCCGTCGCGGCGCTGCTGGTCGCGCGCTTCGGTCGCGGGTATCGGCGCCTCGCGGAGGAAGCCGAACGGCGGCGGGAAGAGCTGGAGCGGGTGTCCGAGAGCCGCACCCGGCTGATGCGCGGCTTCTCGCACGACGTGAAGAATCCGCTCGGCGCCGCCGACGGCCACGCGGCGCTGCTCCAGGAAGGGGTGCTCGGCGAGCTCTCGGCCCGGCAGTGTGAGAGCGTCGGAAGCATCCGGCGCTCGATTCAGACTTCTCTCAAGCTCATCGGGGACCTGCTCGACGTGGCGCGGGCGGAGGCGGGGCAGATCGAGATCACGCACGCGCCGACTGATGTCGCAGCGATCGTGCGCGAGGTCGCGGAGGACTTTCGTGCGCAAGCCGAGTCGTCGGGACAGACGCTCGAGATCCACACGCCCGAATCGCTGCCTACGTCGACGGACGAAGCGCGCGTTGCTCAGGTGCTTGCGAATCTCCTCTCGAATGCGGTCAAGTACGCCCCTGGCGCTCCTGTCACCGTATCCGCGCTGGATGGCGGGCACCCCGACGACGCACCGCGGCGCGGAGAATGGATTGCGGTGCGCGTGAGCGACAAAGGCCCGGGCATTCCACCCGAAAAGCAGAAGTGGGTTTTCGAGGAGTTCACACGTCTCGAATCAGATGCCAAACGAGGCGCGGGAGTGGGACTGGCGATCAGCCGGCGTCTCGCGCGCATGCTTGGTGGCGAGTTGACGGTCGCCAGCGAGGTGGGGCGCGGCGCGACGTTCACACTCTGGCTACCTCAATCCCCGATTGACGAAGGCCGTGTCGTGACGTAATACCATTCAGCTGGCGTAGTTACGGATCTGAATACCGCAAGCGGGAGACTGCGTGGTCGGTAGCGAGCAGGATGAATCCGCACACGACCGTCGTGCATCGGGCCTCATTCCGTTGGTCCTCGTGGTCGTTGCGCTGATCGGATCCGTGGCAGTTCCCGCACGGCAGACCTGGCTCATCACCGGATTGCTGCGCAAGACCACTCAAGTCCTCGGTCCCGCGCGCTTGCATCAGGCCGAGCTCCAGTCGGGACTGGCCCAGGAGATCGGCGCGTTGCAGCGCTATGCACTGTTCGGCGACACGGCCGATCTCACGCGCTACCGGGTGATGGCCCGCCGCGACGATGCGCTCGTCGCCGAGCTCGAGACGCTCGCCGCCGAACTGTCGGCGACGTCGTCGGCGCACGTGGCGACGATTCGCCAGCGCATCGACACGTGGCGGCGAGCGAGCGGCTCACCCATCGCCAGGAATGCGAGCCGCGCCGCGGTCGCGGCCGCCGTCGAAACCGCGCAGTTGCACTATGACGACTGCCTGGTCGCGATCGCCGAGCTGTCCGCCGACTTTGGCAACGAAGCGTCGGCTCGAGCCGATCGCGTTCGCTCGCTGGAGCGATTCAGCCTGATGTCGAACATCGCCCTCGTGCTCGCGGCATTCGGCGCGCTGGCTTCGGTGATCGTCCTGTCGGCGCGCGAGCGGCGGCTCGCCGCATTGCTGCGGACGCGCGTCGACGAGGAATCCGCGCGCGCCCGTCGCGAAGTGGCGTTGCGAGAATCGGCCGAAGCGCTCGCCGGCGTTTTCACGGCGGACGACGTCACGCAACGCATCGCGCGCGCGGCGCTCGACGTCGTCGACGCGCGCGGGGCGTTCATCGAATGGGTCACGAGGGATGCCGGTGTCGCCGAGCAACTCAGCGTAAGGGCGGTCGCGGGAACGGGCGTGCCGCCGTTGGCCAGCTCGTGCGAATTCGCCGGCTCCCATGCCGAGCGCGCGATGCGCGGCGGGAATCCGGAATTGATCGCGAACTTCGGACTCGACGAGTCAGGCGCGCGCAGCACGTTCACCGCCGGGCCCACGGCGGCGATCGTGGTGCCGCTCGGTTCCGCGGGCGCCATGGTCGGAGCGTTGTTCATCCTGAGCGCACACGACTCCTTTCGGTCGGAGGACGTCGCTCGGGCCGCGATCCTCGGTCATCTCGCCGCGCTGGCGTACGAGAAGGTGAGACTGTTCGACCAGGAAATCCGAGGACGCCAGCGGCTGGAACGAGTCAGCAGCAGCCGATCACGGCTGATGCGTGGATTCAGCCACGACGTCAAGAATCCGATCGGGGCCGCCGACGGATATGCCGAGCTGCTCGGCGGCGGCGTATACGGAGAATTGAATGCGGCGCAGCACGAGAGCATTGCCCGCCTGCGCCGGTGCATTCACGACGCGCTCGGCTTGATCGACGATCTGCACGAGCTCGCCCGCGCCGAAACGGGGCACCTCGCGCTCTCGGCGGAGATGGTCGATGTCGCCGATCTGCTGCGCGACGTCGGCGAGGAATATCAGGCCAAGGCGCGCTCGCGCCGGCTGACGCTGACCGTCGACGTCTGCGACGATTCGCCGCTCATTCGAACCAGCCGGACGCGCGTGCGCCAGATTCTCGCCAACCTGCTGTCGAATGCCATCAAATACACCGAGCAGGGCTCCGTGTCGGTGAGCGCGGCGCACCGGCCGGTCGGCCCGTCAGGCACCGATGGCGACTGGGTGTGCATCGAGGTCGCCGACACCGGCCGCGGCATTCCGTCGGACAAGCTCGAGTTCATTTTCGAGGAGTTCGGCAGAGTCGGCGACAGCGACCAGGCAGGTGCCGGCCTCGGGCTCGCCATCAGCCGGCTGATCGCCCAGGCACTCGGCGGACAGATCACCGTGAGCAGCGAGCCCGGAAGTGGCTCGACGTTCATGCTGTGGCTGCCGCTGATGTCCGGCGCGGGAGATGCGGCCGGCTCGCCGCGGCGGTTGCGAACGCGCGAAGCTGTTCCACTGGCCTGAGCCGATGGTACGGACGTCCGGCAGCGTGGTACAGCCGGATCATTTGTAAACGCTGATACCGGCGGCATCTTCTCGAGGCACGAGCACGAACGATCGTGCATCACGTCGTGAACAGGACTCGAGAACATGAATGCCTCACATATATTGGCGTTGCGGCAGAGCGCCCAGCACAACTCGGTGCGCGAAGGCGTGCGCCTCGGACTCATCCTGGCAACGGCGACCTGGGTCTGGGTCGCGCTCGTCGATGCCATCTCCGGCCGGCCGTTTCATACGTTCGAGGCACTCGGCGGCATCGTCCTCTTCACCGTCATTCACTATTTGCTGAACATCACGTACGGCGTGGCGCTCGTGTCGGCTATTCACGGCGCCGAGCACGCGCCCAGCTTGATGATGGGCGTGATCTTCGGCGGCATCATTCTCGAGGGCGGGATCACGATGGTCACGACCATCGTCGTGCAGTCGTCGGTCGGCAGCATCGGCTATGTCGGCATCTTCTGCGGCAGCCTCATCTCGATCGCGATCGCCATCACGCTGCTCGCGCAGTCGCATCCGCTCGCGGCGTACGTGCGCCGGGCGGAAGAGGAAATCTGATCGTCCGACTGTGCGGCTCGCGTCAGTCGATCAGGCCGCGACGCTGCGCGTGCGTCACGGCGGCGAGCCGGTTGTGCGTCCGCAGCTTGCGATTGATGTGATGCAGGTGATTCCGCAGCGTCTGCGGCGAGATTTTCAGCTTTCTCGCAATGCTTGCCGCGGTGCTGCCGTGGGCGAACAGCGACAGGATGCGACGCTCCTGCTCGGACAGCGCCTCGGTGGGCGCGTGGTCCGACGCGCTGTCGGTGAGCGCGACGATCTGCCGAGCCAACCCGGACATTTGCGTGAGGAGCGCCTGCTGCCGCCGATGCTCGGTCATGTCGCGCGCCAGCCTGACGAACAATCGCCGGCTGGTGCGCGAATTGTCGAACACGATCGTCGACACGTTGATCCAGATGCGCGCGCCCGCTCGCGACGAGACTTCCAGGTCGAAGTTCGGAATGCCGGTATCGGCCGGCCAATGGCGCGTGGACGCCTCGAGTCCGCCGGCGAGCGCCTTCGTGCCGAGCGCATCGCGCGCGTCGAGCACGTCGTCGATGTTGCGCCCGAGCACGTCCGCCGCCGCATAGCCGAACAATCGCTCCGCGGCGGCGTTCCACGAGCAGATCTCGCCGTCGACGGTCACGGTGTACGCCGCGTCCGCCGTCTGCTCGAGCAGCGCGAACAATTCCATTTCGAGCATTCAATCCCCGGTGTTCCTGCCCCTCATAAGGTACGCCAGAAGGCGGGTCGGCGAGCTCGTGCCGCGCCCCGGCCGGGACTGACATATGCGGGCGTAGTACAAACGCTTCATTGAGAAGCCAGCGGTTCAGTGCTATCGATCCTGTGTCACGCTGGCCACCGACTCGGGCACGGGGGGTCACGATGAAGCGCCAGGTGAATTCATGATGCACGGGAGTGCTGAGCATGTCACGCGATGACGCCGTACAGCCGGGCAAGCGCTTCAAGTCGGCGCCGGCCGCAAGACCTCAGGTCGAGGAGCAGGGCAGCGACGAAGTGGACGAGGCATCGCGCGACAGCTTTCCCGCGAGCGATCCCCCGGCGTGGAATGGGGTTCGGCTCGGGTCACCGCGCGAACTTTCTCCGCAGCGCTAGTTCGGAGCACGTCGGCCGCTCAGGACCGGATCGAGAAGTCCTCAATCCAGCCTGAGCGCAATCACCGGATCGACGAGCGACGCCCGTCGCGCCGGAATCCACGCGGCCAGCATCGCCACGATCGCCAGCACGACGACCGCGATCGCCAGCATTCGCGGATCTCCGGTCGACGTGTCGTACAGCATCGCCGTCAGACTGCGACGCAGCACCCAGAACGCCGCGAGCCCGACCACCGTTCCCACGGCGACCGACACGAAGCACCGCTGCACGACGCCGATCGCCACCGACGCCCGCGGCGCGCCGAGCGAGAGGCGGATTCCGATCTCGCGCGTGCGCTGCTGCACCACCGCCGCGATTACGCCGTAGATGCCGATCGCCGCCAGCAGCAGCGCCGACAGGGCGAACGTACCGATGAGCAAAGTTCGAAAGCGCGGCGCGGCGACGCTGCGGCTCACCGTCGCGCTCAGCGGCTCGATCTCCGGTGTGAGCTGCGATTCCTCCGTCAGCACGGCGTTGCGCAATGCGCTGGCGACGCGCGACGGGTTGCCGCGCACGAGCAGCACTGGAGTGTCATTGCCGGGGTGCTGCGTTCTCGGCACCACGACCGTCGGGCGTGCCGCGCGGCCGAGCCCGAGCTCGTGCATGTCGCCCGAAACACCGACGACGACGGTTTGCACCTGAAGATCCTTTTGCCGCGTCATCCAGCGACCCTTGAAGTGGCCGATCTGGATCGTGCGGCCGATCGGCGAATCGTGGCCCCAGAAGCGGCGGGCGAACGTCTCGTTGACGATGGCGACGCGCTGCGCGCCGGCGACGTCGCCCGATCCGAAATCGCGGCCCTGCAGCGGAAGCCCCAGCGTCGCGAAGTAATCGGGAGAGACGGAGCGCATCTCGATGTTGACGCCGAGCTCGGGATGCTCGCGCGTGTCGGCGACGACGTTCAGGCCGCGCTCGAGCGGAACGTTTGGGGCGACCGCCGCGTGCTCGACGCCAGGCACCCGGCGGATGCGCTCGAGCAGACGGTCCACAAGTTGGACGCTCCCGGCAGTGTCCTGGGTCGCCGGCAGGCGTCCGAGCTTGACCGCGGTGACACTGTCCGCGTCGAAGCCGGGATCGACGTGCATCAGGCGCGCGAAGCTCGCCGTGAGCAGCGTTGCGCCGGCGAGCAGCACGACCGCCGACGCGGTCTCGAGAAATACCAGCGTCTCGCGGGTGCGAGTGCCTCCGCCCGTCGTGCTCCTCGCCGAGCTGAGGATGCCCGACTGGAGCCGCAGCCGGAACGACGGGATCGCCGCGGCAAGTCCGAATACGAGTCCTGTGAACACCGAGATGGCGAGGGCGAACGCCACGACGCGGCCGTCCAGTGCGGGCGCCATGCCATCCGGCAGCACCGACGGCGCGACCGCGAGAAAGCTCCGCACGGCGACCATGCCGAG
Source organism: Gemmatimonadaceae bacterium (assembly GCA_025928185.1). Classification (GTDB taxonomy): domain Bacteria; phylum Gemmatimonadota; class Gemmatimonadetes; order Gemmatimonadales; family Gemmatimonadaceae; genus JAQBQB01. Next base: position 2,762 of record JAICKA010000091.1, on the reverse strand, counting down.
CGCGAGCCCAAGCGCCGCGGACGCGAGCGCGAGGACGAATCCTTCCGTGAGCAGCTGCTGGACGATGCGCGCCGGACCGGCGCCGATCGACGCGCGGACGGCGATCTCGCGCTGGCGCGTCGACGCGCGCACGAGCAGCAGCGTCGCCGTGTTCGCGCAGGCGATGAGGAGCAGCAGCGATACCGCGCCGAACAGCACCAGCAGCGTGCGCTGCTGGTCGCGCGCGTAGACGTCGCGATGCGTGTACAGCTTGAACGCTTCCTTTGGCGACGCCAGCGCTGGATACGTCGCGTGGAATGTCTGGGTGAGCGACGCGAGATCGGCGTCGCGCGCCGCGTCGGTGATGCCATGGCGCACGCGGGCGATCACTTGCGTGTTGTGCCCTTCGTCGGTGGCGTCGACCTGGATTCCGAAGGGAATCAGGAATCCGTCAGACTCCGGCGAAGGCGGGAAGCGGAAGGTCGGCGGCATCACGCCGACTACGGTGCGCGGGTTGCCGTCGAGCAGGATATGCCGGCCGATGATGTTCCGGTCGGCGGCGAAGCGCGCGCGCCAGGTCGCGTCGCCGAGGATGATGACCGGCGCGTCGCCTTCGGCCAGCTCCGTCGAGTCGAACGCCCGCCCGAGCTGCGGGGTAAAGCCGATCGTGCGGAAGAAGTCGCCGTTCACGCTCAGGCCGCGCACGGGCGTCGCCTTGTCCGTGGTCCCGAGCTGCGCGTCGTCGGTGTTGTACGCGGAGATGGCCGCGAACGCACGACTGTGCTCGCGCACGAATTCGTATTGCAGAGTCGTCAACGCCGGAATGTCGTCGCCCGGCCTCCACTGCCAGCCCACGTAGGTGAAGTCTGCCGGCTGTGGAATGGGCAGCGGCCGGAGCATGACCGAATCGACGACGCTGAAGATCGCCGTGCTCGCGCCGATGCCGAGCGCCATGGTGAGGAGCGTGGCGATGGCGAACGACGGTGCGCGGCGCAGCGCTCTGAGCGCGAAGCGCACGTCGGCCGAGATGTTCTCGAGCACGCGGGCACGCTGTGCGTCGCGCGCGTCCTCCCGCGCCGCCTCGACGCTGCCGAATCGCAGCCGGGCCGCGCGGGCCGCGGCATCCGGCGTCATGCCGCGTTCGACGTTCCGTTTCGCCGCCATCTCGAGGTGAAAGCTCATCTCGCGATGCATCTCGCGTTCGAGCGCGTCGTCGCGGCGCAGCGTGCCTCGAATGCGCGACCACCAGGCACGAAGACTCATGCTTCCACCCCGCCGAGAATGAGGTTGACGCCGCGCGACAGCTTCTCCCACTGGGCGCGTTCGGCCGCGAGCTCCTTGCGGCCGAGTCGCGTGAGACTGTAGTAGCGCGCGGTGCGATTGTTCTCCGTGGTGCGCCATTCGGACGACACCCAGCCGCGCGCGACGAGACGGTAGAGGGCAGGGTAGAGCGAGCCCTGGTTGACGCTCAGCAGTCCGTTCGAGCGTCGCTCGATGCGCTCGGTGATGCCCCACCCGTGCATGGGTTCGTGCTGCAACACCTCGAGAACGACCATCTCGAGGGTGCCCTTGATGACCTCACCGCCGCGGCTGTCGGCCATGATGCGCCTCCTGCGCATCATGATGTCGCCGCTCCTTTCGTTTTGTCAAGGGAAGGAGGCCCGCGCGCGGTTCCCGTCAACTGAATTCGCGGCCTCTGATAGCGACTGTTGGAATCGTGCGCGACAAAGTGGTCAGGTCCAGAACGACGAATTGGCTCTGGAGACATGGCAACCACGTGAACATCGTGCAGCCATGCTCAAGGTGCAGGGTTGGGTACGCCGTGGTCGGCTGGCAATCGGCTGTGCGGCCTTGTCGGTTGGCTGCGTGACGACCGCGCATGCGCAGCAAGCGGAGCCTGCCTGGGGACTCTTCAGCGCGCGCTACGACACGCGCACCTCCGACTTCATCTATGCGCTCTACGGCTATGGCCACTCGTTCGCGATGATCGGCACGCTCCAGAACCCGCGATCGGGCTGGACGGAGCTGGTCGGCGCCGTCGGCCGCACCTTTGCGTTCGGTGGACAACCATCGCATTCGATCGCCGCCGGTGTCGCGCACGCGTCGGAGGCCTGGTATGCGCAGCTGTACTACGTGCCGACCCTGCGCGTCGGTCTCGCATCGCTGCGCGCGACGGCGGAATGGGATATCCCGCTCAGCGGCGACGGTGCGACACAGTTCGCCCTGAGCCCCATGTCGCTGACAGTTCCGACGATGCATGCGATCGAGGCTGGTCTGTCGATGGATCTCGCCGCTGCGCAACGCGCGCGCACGAGCGTCGCCCTCGGCCCCGAGGTTCGCGTGAGCATTCCCGGCGCGGTCGTCGGCGCCGATCTCCAGCGCATGACGGACGGCCGCACCGGCCGACTCCGTCTGTTCTTCGTCACGGAATTCTGAATCATGTCGAGCACGACGTTCACCGTGATGCCGCTGCGGCCGGAGGATCGCGCGGACTGGGAGCGACTGGCGCGGGGATACCACGCCTTCTACGAGGAGCAGTTCCCGGCCGACGCGTACGACCGCGTGTGGTCGCGACTCCGCGCCGCGAAGGACATCCACGCCCTCGGCGCCTACTGCGACGCGCGCCTCGTGGGCATCGTTCATTATCTCTTCCACGGGCACGTCTGGCAGCCCGACGTCTGCTACCTGCAGGATCTGTTCGTCGACGAGCGTGTTCGCGGCCGCGGGGTCGCACGCGCGTTGATCGCGCAGGTCGAGCGCGACGCACGCAGCCGCGGCGCGTT
>JAICKA010000137.1 GCA_025928185.1 Gemmatimonadaceae bacterium | reverse complement strand
CCTGAATTCTGCCCCGTCTCCCGTCTCCTCTCTCTCCTCTCATTGGACCGACTCCGTTCTTGGCACGCTTTCGCCGCGCGACAAGGCGGCGCAACTCGTCTGGCCGCAACTGTTCGGCGACTTCACGCCGACGACGAGCGCGAGCTGGATGCGCGTGCAGGAGCAGATTGCCACGCAGCACGTCGGCGGCTTCATCATGTCGATCGGGTCGCCGATCGAGACTGCCGACAAGATCAACGCCATGCAGCGCCTCAGCGCATTGCCGCTGGTGTTCGGTGCCGACTACGAAAGCGGCGTCGCGTTCCGGCAGCGTGGCGGGTATTTCCTTCCGAATGACATCTATCTCGGCGGTGGAACGATGTTTCCGCCACAGATGGGACTCGGGGCCACCCGCGACACGGCGCTCGCCTACCAACAGGGACGCATCACGGCGATCGAAGGGCGCGCGCTCGGCGTGCAGATCGCTTTTGCGCCCGTGCTCGACGTCAACAACAATCCGGCGAATCCGGTGATTGGCGTTCGTTCGTTTGGTGAAGACCCGCACCTCGTGGCCGATATGGGGCAGGCGATCATCCACGGCCTGCAGGAGAACGGGATGATGGCGACGGGAAAACATTTTCCCGGGCATGGCGACACCGACGAGAACTCGCACCTCACGATCACGACCGTGCACGCGAGTCGCGCCGAGCTCGATTCGGTCGAGCTGGTGCCGTTTCGGAGAGCAATCGCGTCCGGCATTCAGGGGATCATGACGTTTCATGGCCTGGTGCCGGCGCTCGACACCACGCCGGTTCCCGCCACGCTCTCGCCAACGATCATGACCGGCCTGCTCCGCAAGGAGCTCGGATTCAAGGGGCTGGTCATCACCGACGCCATGGACATGAACGGTGTGCTGTCGCGCGTGACCGCCACGTCACAAGCGGCGACAACGACAAGCGGCTCGTATGGAACGGTGCGCAACAGCATCGGCATCGCCGAGGCGTGCAAGCTCGCGATCGCCGCCGGCGCGGACATCCTCCTCATGCCGAGCGATGTGCCGGCGGCAATCGATGCCGTCGTCGCCGGCGTGCGCGAGGGTCGCTTCACGCAGGCGCGCGTCGACTCGTCCGTGCGACGCGTGCTGGAGATCAAGCATCGTCTCGGGCTCGATCGTCAACCGCTGGTTGATCTCGACAGCGTGCGCGCAATTGTTGGCAGCGCGGCGCATCTGGCGGCGGCGGCACAAACGGCCGAGCGCTCGATCACGTTGGCAAAGGATTCGCTCGGGCTCGTGCCGGTGGTGCACGATGGAGCTCTCGCGCCGCGTGTGCTCTCGATTACGATCGCGACGAGAACGGATTTTCCCGCGGGTCAGACGTTCGATGCACAACTGCGATCTGGCCTGCCGTCGGTCCGCAGCGAGTTGGTGAACCCTGAGAATCCGTCGCCCGATTTCGACCGCCTGCTCGCGCTCGCCGACTCATCCGACCTCACGATCGTCAGCTCGTACCTGGCGACCGGGACGACGGTGTCCAATGCGAGCGCGCCGCAGCCGATCGCGCGTTTCATCGACGATATCGTGGCGCGGCATCCACGGACCGTGCTCGTAGCGTTCGGCAATCCGTACCTGCTTCAGCAAGTCCCGTCCGTCTCGAGCTATCTCGTCGCTTGGGGCGGTTTTCCCGTTTCGCAAACGGCCGCCGCGCGTGCCCTTCTTGGCGCCGCGCCGATCACCGGCCGGCTGCCGATCAGCATCCCGCCATTGTTGCGCTTCGGCGCCGGCGAACAACGCGCGGCTCGACCGGCCGCGCCGCCGAAGCCGGAGCGGCGGTGAATTGGCGGAATCGGGGTTGACTTATTAGCGAATAGATACTAATTCGCGTGCGATGCCCGGTCGGTCGACGCTCGCGCGCGGAATCGTTCGCCAGCTCTCCGTTTCCGTCGACGTGCTCGCGTTCACGCCGCGCAACGGAGAGCTGGCCGTTGCGCTCGTGCGACAGTCCGCGTCGCGCGGGCGCGAGCGGTGGGCCGTTCCCACCGATGCCTTGCGAACCGATGAGTCGCTCGACGACGCCGCGACACGCGTCGCCCGCGATGCCCTCGGAGGAGCGCCGCCGTTTCTCGAGCAGATCGTGACGCTCGGCGGTGCTCGGCGGTCCGCCGAATCCGAGCAGGTTACGGTAGTCTACCTGGCGCTCGTCGCCGAATCAGCCGCGTCGATTCGCGCCGACATGGCCTGGACCACCATGTCCGAGCTGCCGGCACTCGCCGCGCGGCACCGCGATGCGCTCGAACATGCGCGGGCCGCGATGCGCGCCCGTCTCGACCAGCAACCGATCGCCTTCCGGCTGCTCCCGGCGACGTTCACGCTCAGCGAGCTGCAGGCCATGTACGAGCTCCTGCTGGGACGACGCCTGCACAAGGCAAGCTTTCGGCGGTCGCTGCACGCGTCGTCTCTGGTGGAAGCGATCGATGAATGGCGGAGCGAAGGCCGCGGCCGCCCGGCGCAGCTCTTTCGCTACGCCGCGCCCAGACGCCGCCGCTCGCGACGATCCGTTCGATTCGACTTGCTGACCTGAACACTGGAGCGCTCAGTCTCCTCGCGCCGGACCGTCCACCTGGAGAAGCGCCCGCGCGATCGCGGCGTTGTCCGCCGCCATGCGATAGAGATCGGCGAATCCGGCGGAGCGCTCGTCACCCTCGGCTTCTGCGATGACGATCGGCCGGTGTCCATCTCGCCGCTCATCCTTGGAACGGCGCTCTACCGAGACACGGGTGCGCGTCAGTTCACGTTCGCGTTCCACGTCGATCGCCACGTAGCCTCCACCGGGCAAATCGCGGCGGTACACCGGTGCGACGCGTGGTCCGCTGTCGAACGTTGGCTCCATGCTTCATCCCCTCGCCTGCTCCGCGTTCCTTGGAACACGATTGCGCCAACTTGTGGTGCCCGGCTCAAGCGCGCAATCCCCACGTACGCCTGCCGCTCGCACACTGACGCACGGAACAGGCCGCGGCCGCCTCGATGACGGATACGAAAACGCCCCGGTGGCTACCGGGGCGTCTTCTCGTGACCGTCGCGCGCAGGATCACACCTTGGTGACATCAGCCGCCTGCGGGCCTTTCTGACCTTGAACGATTTCGAACTCCACGCGATCGCCCTCGGCCAGGGACTTGAAGCCGTTCCCCTGGATGGCGCTGAAGTGGACGAACACATCGGGTCCTCCCTCACGGGAAATGAAGCCATACCCTTTGGCGTCGTTGAACCACTTCACGGTACCGGTAAGACGAGCCATTGAACCGTACCTCGTGCAAGAAACTGTGATCCGCGATCCAGCACCCCGACGGCGCGCCGCGACGCCGAGGGCGTGATCCTGCTTCCGCCTCGCAACGCTCGCCCATCCCAATGCAGTGGCGAGGCCGCTTGCAAGGCGGTCGAGGCAAGTTTTGTGCAACTCAAAAGGAAGAGCGGGCGGCGGTCTCTGGACTCGTCCGCAAACCGCTCGTTTCGCCCGTCAGGCCGCTCCGGCGACGTAGTGCGCCACGCGTCCGCATTTGCGGCAGCGCAGCGTGACATGCGAGTGGGGTGGGGGAGGAACGATGTCCGGCGTACGGTCAATCGCGCCGGAGCACGACGGACAACTCAGCGGCGAACCCGTTCGGTCGTTGGAAATCAGATTCAGTGCTTGCGCCGGGTTGAAAGTAACCGGTCTCGGCTTCCGCATATGCCCTCCTCAACAACAATGCAGCCCCGATACAGACCTGTGTGGGCTGTATACGAATAATAACCTGCTAATTCTCTAAACCCAAGCTGGAGACGATTTTGTCACCAGAACGTTGCGCAGCGGCCGTGCTCGCTTTTGCCGGTCTGGCTGGCTGCGGTCCGCGCGCGCACATCCCGCCTCGCCCAATCCAGATTCCGGGCGCGTTGGCCGCTACGGATAGCGATGCCGTGCTCGCTCGCGAGCTCGCGCCTCTGTTGTACGTCCAGCGTGACGAATGGTTCCCCTTGGAGCGCGTTGTCGCCGTGGTCAACCCTCTGCGTCCGATCATCGCGTACCATTTGCTCTGGCGCGACGATGTGCACGGATCCTGGGTTCCATTCACCGTGCCCACGGACGAGGAGGTCGTGTGGGTCGGATACAGCCCGACCCACGCGCCGACGGACATCTGGACCTACTGGCACGGCTCGGTGCTCCACACCAACTGGAAGGGGCACGGCCAGGTCGCGATCGACGTGCAATGGGGCAAGCACGGGTCGCTTCCGCACGGAATCATCGAGAGCGATCTGCCGACTTGGCGAAAGCTCAACCTGTTCTACGCGCTCACGTGGATCGGATTACCCGACATCTGGCTCGGCGATCTCACGAGACCAGGCCCGCTGTGCTTCTGCCATGGGTACGGCCGCTATCGCGATTTCTCGAAGCTGGTACTGCTCCCCAATCGCGTGGATGCTGTCGTGCGTGCCGTGGACGCCACGGCAGCGCTGGAGGCCGTGTTCGGCCATCCGTACTCGAGGAAGACCCCCTGGCCAGCGACCGATCAGTCCCAGCCGTGAGGACGGCGCCAGATTCGGCGCCCTAGTCGCCAGTGCGGGCGATCCGAGTATTCGCGACCGCCGCTGAACTGATCTGGATCCGCCAGCAGCTCCATCATGTCCGTCGACTTCGCCGATGCTTCGTCGGCCCAATGCACGATTTCGGCTTCGGTCGTCATTGGCTGAACGGGGCTTCCGAACTCCAGACTCCCGTGGTGCGAGAGAATCATGTGATGCAGCTCAGTGAGCTGCCCATCGCTGCAGAGTGGCGCGCCAATCGCCGCGATCCGCCGTTCCAGCATCAGACTGCCGAGCACCACGTGGCCGAGCAGCAAACCGCACGAAGTATAGGAGAATCCCGCTGGACCAATCTCGTACGCCTCGACCTTGCCGATGTCGTGCAGAAGCGCGCCGGCGATCACCAGGTCGGTGTTCGCGTGCATGGTGCGAGCAGTCTGCTTTGCGATGTTCGTGACCTCGAAGACGTGCAGCAGCAGACCCCCGAGCTTCGCGTGGTGACCAGCGGTGGATGCCGGCGTGCGCTCGAAACGAACGCGAAACTCGTCATCGGCGAAGAACAGATCGAGCACACGGCGCAGGATCGCCGAATCCAGCTCGGCCCGGACGCGATCGATCCATGCCCACAGCTTGTTCGCATCACCGTCGATGGACGGGAGAAATTCCTCCGCCCGAAACATCTCGTCAGGAAGGATGCGCACCGGACCGGCGAGCGAGAGCTGCCGCTTGGCCGGACCTCCCTTCGCATACACGGTCACGTCCCCGATCGCCTGAACGACCTTGCCAGTCCGCACGCCCTCGGCCCAATCGAGCTTGTCGGACCAGATCGGCGAAGTTTCGATCCGGCCGCTCGAGTTGCCGAGCGTCAAAATGACGTACGGATCACCCGCGTTGGTCTTCTTGTCGGCGCGGTCGAAGACCAGCAGCTCGCCGGTCACGCGTTCGCCGGCCGAGAGGTGGGGAATGACGAGAGGAGGCATCGGAGAGAAAGGCGTCCAGCCATCGATTGAGCGTGCGCTGGATTGTACGCGCCGCCACCGACGCCGGCAATGTTCACGTACTTACCGTGGCGTCCGGTTCTTGCTATCGTCTGTGCTCACTTTCACACCGACTCCGAGGAGAAGGGTATGGCGGCAAGAGCCAAGAAGTCTCGCGGGAAGTCTGGCCGTAAGACAAGCGCCAGACGCGGTGCATCGAAGCGTCGTGGTTCGAAGGCCGCCGGCAAGTCCGGGCGTGCGGCAAAGCGCGGTCCAGCCGTCAAGCGTCGGAGCTCGACGAAGTCGGCGGCGAAAAAGAAGCGTCCAGCCGTGAAGAAGCGCTCGGCCGGCGCCAAGCGCAGTCAGTCGCGCAGCAAGGCGGCAACACCGAAGCGCACGCGCAAGTCTCCGATCGCACGCGTGAAGCGCGTGGCGCTCGAGGTGGCAGGACAGGCGACGTCGGCGGTCGCCGAAGGCGTCGACGCGATCAAGGACATCGGTGAAACGCTCGTCGATCGTGTGACCGGCTGACGTTCGAGAACGCTCATTCGAATAGCGGCATTGACCCGAAATACGAAGCGCGGCGCGCCCCCGGGGGGGGGGCCCGTAGGATTGAGGTGGTGCGCGACCCCGCGGACGACTAAGTGGGTGAGGGGGGGGGGGCCCGCGGGGGCGGGGCGGGGGGGGTAGGGGTGGGGGGGGGGACCGGCCAGAAAATCGGGGCTGGGGGGGGGCCCGGCGCCCCTCCCTCAATTTGCGTTTCCCCTCTTGGGTGCGGGGGGCCCCCCCCCCCCCCCCCCATTTTTCTCTCGGTCGGTCCCCCCCCCCCCCAACCCCCCCCGCCCCCCCCCCGGGGGCCGCGCCCCGCTTCGTATTTCGGG
>JAICKA010000022.1 GCA_025928185.1 Gemmatimonadaceae bacterium | reverse complement strand
GCGCAGCACGCGGAACGCACCGTCGGCGTTGATCTGCACCATTTCCTCGGTGGGAATGCCGACGGCGCCCGCTTCCGTCGTCACGGCCGGCTTGCCGCGCAAGTGCGCCGTGTTCGACGTGAACACCGACGCCGCGAGATCCCGCGGCCGGCCGGTGTCGATCACGATGTGATCGAGACCAAACGCCAGCGCCATCTCTCGCGCGACGCGATCGACCCGTTGGTCGAGTCCCAGGCAGTTCCAGTAGGAGTACGGCCGCAGCGCTTCATTGCCGTCACCCGAGTGCATGTCGACAAGGTAGTCGCACTGGTCGATCACCTGGGTGGTGATCGCGTGCGCTATGCGCTCGGAGGCGGTGCCGGCGGCGCTTCCCGGGTAGACGCGATTGAGATTCTTCTGATCCCACGGCCCGCGGTAGATCGTGCGATGCACGAACGACGGCACGTTCGCGACGTGCACGATGATCACGCTCCCGGCCAGCTCCGCCGGATTCAGTTCGGCCCGCACGCGTTGCAGCGCGAGGATCGGCGACGGCTCCGAGCCATGCGTGCCGGCGATCAGCGCCAGCACGGGTCCGTCGCGCACGCCGGTCACGAGGCTTACCGGAATGCGCGTACCCGGGTCCGCCGCCGCCGGCACGTCGATGAATCCCGACACGGCCGTGCCGCGCACGGCTTCGGCCGAACCCACGCGGAGTGCCATCGATCGGTTAGAGCACGCTCATCGACGCAACCGGGCGCTCAGCGTCTTGACGATGAGCGGCTCGAGCACGCCATTCGATGAGCAATGGATGTAGTCGCCGCGCAGGTCCGCCGGTCGGGCGACGGCGTCGACTGTCGTCGACACGGTGCTGCCACTATCCGCCGGCTGCACCTGCGTGAGCACGGAGAGCTGCACATCGTACGTATCAGCGCTCGGACTGGCCTGCGCGGTCCCGCAGTCGATGTATCGGCTCAGCCGCGTGTTGCCGAGGCGATGCCGAAGCTTGAGAGCCGAGTTGCCGATCACGTGCTGCGTGGGATCGACGGTGCCGATCGGAATCGACAGCGAGTCGAAGACCCACGGAAGCGCGCGCCACACAGTCGCCAGCGGATAGGCGACGGTCGCGCTGCTCGCGTTCACCGTGGGCGCCGCGCTGAGCGCAATGTCGCCGGGACCCGCACCAGCGACGCGCATGGTCTGACTCACGTCCGGACGGCTGATCGCGGAGCTGCTGGCGCACGCGGCCAGCGTGGCACAGACCGGAAGCACTGTCAGGAGAGCGGTGCGCATCGATCCTCCCATCGAGGTATGCCGAGACGATACGGCGCCCCGCCGCTCACGTCCAGACGGTGAGCCGCCGGCCCTCCGCGTCGCGGAACGATTCCGTGAGAATCATGATCAGATCCGCAAGCATCCAGAGACCGAGGCCGCCGAGCGTCAGCAATTGCACGATCGCCGAGCCAGTCCGCCCGACATAGAAGCGGTGCGCGCCGAACACTCCGAGGAAGAAACAGAGGAGCGCCGCCGGAACGATCCGGCGTTCGCTCACCGGCATGATGCCCAGAGATGGGTCGAATGTCGGCGCGATGCCGTGCTGTCGTACGCCGCACGTGGGGCAGATCTCCGCCGCGGCGAGGACCTGATTTCCACATGCGCGACACGTCGTGACTACTCCGAACGCCTGATCCGGCATCGCTCGCCTCACCCGGAAAGTTGGATCAGGCGTATCTAATCCACTTTGCAACTTCCGCAAGACTCGGCTTCTTGCCATACATCAACATGCCGACGCGATAGATCCGCGCCGACAGCCAGATCGCCACGATGCAGCCGAGGATGGCGACGACGATTGAACCGGCGATCGCCATCGGCGACACGGCCGTCAGCCCCATGCGCATCGGCATGATGATCGGCGACGACCACGGCAGCCACGACAACACCACCGCCAGCGTGCTGTTCGGATTGATCATCACCGGATTGACCATCAACCAGGTGCTCATGAGCAAAATCATCACCGGCACCGCGGCCTGCTGCGCTTCCTGCTCGCTGTTCACCATCGAGCCGGCCGCCGCGTACAACGTGGCGTAGAACACGAAACCGATCACGAAATACACCAGCGCCACAATCAATACTTCCGGCGACAGGCTGGCGAACATGCCGCTCATCGTGCCCGACGATGCCGCTGCGCCGGCACCGCCGCCGGCGTTCTTCATCATGATCGGCGCGACGAATCCCATCAGATATGCGCCGATGCCGAGCCACGCGATCTGCTGCGTGAGTCCCACAGCGCCTACGCCGAGCACCTTGCCGGCGAGCAGCGTCTCCGGTTTGACGCTCGACAGCACGACCTCCGCGACGCGCGTCGATTTTTCCTCGAGCACTCCGCGCAGGACGTTGTTGCCGTGAATGATGATCGACATGAACAGCAGCAGCCCCACGGCGATGCCGGCGATCAGCCCTGCTTCACCCGAGCCCGAGCGGCCATGTTCGCTCAATCGCTCCGAGTTCACCTTGAGGTGCGACGATGCGAGATCGTTCACGAGATCGCTGCGCACGCCCTGGCGCTCGAGCCGCACGATCATCGACGCCTGTCGCACGACCGACTCGAGCTTCTCCATGTCGGCGATGCTCGACGCGTTCCGCCCCGCGTAGCGCGCAGACTTGCCGGTGAGCGTGCTGTCCGTCAGCACGAGGTAACCGACGATGTGCTTCGGCAGCTCGACCTCGGCGGTCGCCGCACGTTCCTGCGCCGGGAGCTGCGCCGCGTCGACATTGATCACCCGCGTGGCCACGCTGTCGGTCTTCGCGGATCCGAGCGAGCTGTCGGCCATCAGCGCCTTGGCCACTCGATCGCCCATGCCCGTGCCGGTGGCGTCGATCACCGTGATGTGCCGCAGGCTGCTCGATGCGCCGCGCGATGCCATGTACATCGGAATGGCCAGTGCGGCGACGGCGAGCGCGGGGACGGCGAGCGTTCCCAGGATGAACCAGCGCGAGCGGACACGTTCCATGTATTCGCGCTTCGCCACCGCCATCAGCTTGTTATCCATGTCCGGTCAGCCCCTCTTCGACGCCAGCGGCGCCGACACGTTGCAGGAAGATCTGATGCAGCGATGGCTGCACCAGCTCGAAGCGCTCGACGTTGGCGCCCGCCTCGATGAGTCGGCGCAGCAGCACCTGCGGATCGGCCGCCGGCGCGAGCTCCAGCTCGAAGTAGTTGTTGTTGTCGTCCATCTTGCGAACGAGCGTCGGGTCGCGAAGCACGCCGCCGACGCCGTTGTGCGCGCCACCCGCGAGCGCCAGCGCCACGTTGCGAGTGCCCGACTGTCGCCGCACGTCGCTGATCGCGCCGTCCAGCACCTTTTCGCCGCGCGCGATGATGCACACCGAGTCGCACATCCGCTCGGCGTTGTCCATCACGTGCGTGCTGAAGATGACCGTCTTGCCGAGCCGCTTGAGCTCGAGCACCGCATCTTTGAGGGCCTGCGCGTTGATCGGGTCGAGTCCGCTGAACGGCTCGTCGAGAATCACCAGTTCGGGATCGTGCAGCAGCGTGGCGATGAACTGCACCTTCTGCTGCATGCCGCGCGACAATTCGTCCACGCGTGCTTCGCCCCAATTCTTTTCCGGGGTCACCAGGCCGAATCGCTCGAGCCATTCGTCGATGCGCGGCCCCGCAATCGCCGGCTTCATGCCTTTCAGCTCGGCGAGGAACAGCAGCACGCGTCGGACCTGCATCTTCTTGTAGAGGCCGCGCTCTTCCGGCAGGTAGCCGACCTTGTCCAGCACGCCGAGAGTGGTGTGCGGTTGGCCGAACAGTGAGATCGTGCCCGCATCGGGCGCGATGATGTCGAGAATCATGCGGATGGTCGTCGTCTTGCCGGCGCCGTTGGGGCCGAGCAGTCCGTAGACCGAACCGCGCGGCACCTGGAGCGAGAGGTCGCGGACCGCGACGTGCTCCTCGTACCGCTTCACGACATTACGAATGTCGATCGCGAAGTCGGACATGTTGTGGGAGAAGGGCGGGGAGGGGAGAGCGGCTTGCGGGCGCCAGTTCGTTGAAGATGTGGGTCGGAGCGCGTCATGGCGCAAGCCGTCGCTATCAAGACGCGGAACGGCTCGACGAAGTTTCGACTGGCGTCGCGCTTGTTCGACTCGGCGGGCGGGTCGATATTCGACTCGTCCGCGATCCGCTCTCCCATCCCTTCCGATGTCCCGATCAGCATACGTGCGCTCGAAGCTCGCGCCGATCACCGTCGGCGTTGCGGTCGCGGCCGCTGTCGCGGCGGTTCACGCGTGCTCCCGGCCGTCGCCATCCGGCGCAGCGGCGCGCGACACCGTCGTCGTGTTCGTGGCGGCGAGTCTCGCCAAGCCACTGCAGCCAGTCTTTGCAGCGTACTCCGCGAGGACGCATGCCGTCATTCAGACGGAGAGTGCTGCGTCCGTCGTGCTGGCGCGGCGCATCACCGAGCTTCATCGAATTCCGGATCTGATCCTGCTCGCCGATCCGGAAGTGTTTCCCGAGCTGCTCATGCCGCACGACATCACCTGGTACGCGCAGTTCGCACGCAACCGAATGGTCGTGGCGTACACCGCGAATTCGCGGTACGCCGCCGAAATCGCGCCGGCGAACTGGATGGATGTCTTGCGGCGACCCGATGTACAGGTGGGCCGTACGGATCCGGACATCGCGCCGGTCGGCTACCGCACACTCATCATGTTCCAGTTGGCGCAACGCTTCTACCATCGCCCCGGACTGGCGGACTCGCTGCGCGCGAACGCGCCCGAGCGCAACGTGCGTCCTGACGCCTCGCAGACCGCGGCGCTGCTCGCGGCGGGCGAGCTGGATTACATCTACGATTATCAATCGGTGGCCGAGTCGAACGGCTTTCAATTCGTCGCGCTGCCCCGCGAGATCGATCTGGGCGATCCGTCGCTCGCCAGTGAATACGCGACGGCCCAGGTGCGCGTGCGACGGCCGGGTTCGGACACGACGGTCGCAATCGCCGGGCAACCGATCACGTATGCCTTGAGCATTCCTGAATTGGCGCCGCACGCCGCGGCGGGCCGGCGCCTGATGATCGATCTCCTGTCGCCCGCGGCAGTGCGCGAGCTGCGCGCAGAGCACGTCGACATGCTCGACCATCCGATCGTCGCCGGAAGCAATCCGCCGGCCGAGCTCCGCGATGCCACTGGCGGCTGAGCGGGCGCCAGGCACGCCCGCGTCCAGCGCCGCGGCGCGAGGCGCGGGCGCAATCGTCGTTGCGCTGGCGGCGTCGGTGTTTCTGTTGTTCATCGTTGCGCCGGTGGCGGGACTCGTGGCGTCCGGCGGTTGGCGCGGTCTCGCCGGACTTGGCGCCGATCGCGAGCTGCGCGAATCGCTCGTGCTCACCGCGTTCACGGCCACGGTCGCGACCGTGCTCGGCGTGATTGGAGGAACGCCGGTCGCGTATCTGCTGGCCCGTCGCGCGTTTCGCGGCCGCGCGCTCATTGCGGCGATCATCGACCTGCCGCTCGTCATTCCGCATCCAGTGGCGGGCATCGCGCTGCTGCTCGTACTCGGACGGGCCACGCCGTTCGGCGCCGCGCTCTACGCGGCGGGCCTGCGCGTGACCGGATCGATCACCGGCATCGTGTGCGCAATGCTCTTCGTGTCGGCGCCGCTCTACGTGAGCGCGGCACGCGAGGCGTTCGCGCGCATCGACTCGCGGTACGAATCGGTGGCACGCACGCTCGGCGATGATGCGTGGCGTGCCTTCCGGCGTGTGACGCTGCCGCTCGCCGGCCGCGGACTGACTGCCGCGGCGATCGTCATGTGGGGCCGTGCGATCAGCGAGTTCGGTGCAATCGTGATCCTCACGTACAACCCGAAAGTCGCGAGCGTATTGAGCTACGATCGATTCACCAGCACCGGCTTGAGCGGCGCGGTTCCAGCCGCGGCCGTGCTGGTGTTGTTCGCGCTCCTGCCACTCGTTGCATTGCGCGCACTGCGCGTGGACGAGCGCCGCGGCCGTTGAGCCACACGTGATTCGACTCGCCAACATCTCGGCACGCGCCGGCGCGTTCGCCCTCGCCGACGTCTCGTTCGAAGTACCGGCGGGCGGCTACGGCATCGTCGTCGGTCCGGCAGGCGCCGGCAAGACGACACTGCTCGAGACGATCGCCGGCGTCGTGCGCGCCACGTCCGGACGCATCGTGCTCTGTGGAAACGACGTCACGCATGCACCGCCCGAAGCGAGACACATCGGGATGGTGTACCAACACGCGTTTCTGTTTCCTCATCTCACGGTTCGGCAAAACGTCGATTACGGCGCGGCCAGCCGCGATCTCGCTGACGATATGAGCACGCGCTTCGGAGTCGATGCGCTGGCCGGCCGCTCGGTGGATTCGCTCAGCGGCGGCGAACGCCAGCTCGTCGCCATCGCGCGGGCGCTCTCCCGACGTCCGCGCGTGCTGCTGCTCGACGAGCCGTTCAGCGCGCTCGATCCGCGCACGCGGAACATCGTGCGCCGTCTCGTGCGCACCGTGTACTACGAGCAGCGCTTCACCGCGCTGCAGGTGACGCACGACTTCGGCGAGGCGGGGCTGCTCGGCGACGTCGCCATCGTGCTGGATCGCGGGCGCGTCGTGCAGACCGGCGATCCGGAAGACGTGTTTCGCCGCCCGAAGTCGCCGTACATCGCTGACTTTCTCGGCGCCGAGAACGTGTTCGCCGGTTCCGCGCGGCCGATTCGGGCCGAGGAGCCCGATTGGGTCGAAGGTGATCCCGATGGGTTCATGGAACACGCCGTCGCCTTCACCACCGGCGCGCTGACGTTCTACGCGCTCGGCGATGTCGTGCCGGGGCCGACGCATGCAGTGATTCGCGCCGAGGAGATTTCACTGTCCGCCGAACCGTCGCACTCCTCGGTGCAGAACCAGTTTCGCGGCCGCATCATCGAGATCGTTCCGAATGGCGCATTGAGTCGCGTCACCGTCGACGTGAGCGGCACTCCGATCGTCGCCGCGGTGACGGCGCGATCGGTGCGCGAGCTGCAGCTCGCGGTCGGCAGCGACGTCGTCGCCGGCTTCAAGGCGACCGCGGTGCACCTCTGCTGAGGGACCGTTCCACCGCTCCACCGTTCCACCGTGTTCGCGCGAGGACTTCACCAACGGCGTCGCGCGTGATACGTTCGGGCGCATGAAAACCTACTTCCTACCCGCCGTATTCATTGCGTCTGCCGTCGCCGCGCCTTCGGTGCGCGCGCAGATCGCCGTTCCGTCGAACGTTCCGAGCGTACGTGCCGCGCTGGATGTGCTGAAAGCCGACAATGCGTGGACGCTGCAGCAGCAGATCGAGCTGACGCAAATTCCCTCGCCGCCGTTCAAGGAAACGACGCGCGCTGCGGAATATCAGCGTCGACTCGCCGCGCTCGGACTGCGCAACGTGCACATCGACTCGGTCGGCAACGTGATTGCCGAGCGCCCGGGCACGGGCAACGGACCGACGGTGGTGCTTGCCGGCCATCTCGATACGGTATTTCCGCAGGGCACGAACGTGACGGTGCATCGGAATGGAAGCACGATCAGCGCACCGGGCATCGGCGACGACGATCGCGGGCTCGCCGTGGTGCTCGCCGTGGCGCGTGCGTTTCAAAAGAGCGGCGTGAAGACCACGGGCACCGTGTACTTCATCGGCGATGTCGGAGAGGAAGGCGCCGGCAACCTGCGCGGCATGCGCTACCTGTTCGGCAAGGAGATGAAAGGGAAGATCGACTACTTCATCTCCGTGGACGACGCGGGACTCGGCATCGCCAGCGGCGCTGTCGGCAGCAATCGCTATCACGTGACCTACAAGGGACCGGGCGGCCACAGCTATGGCGCGTTCGGCATTCCGAATCCGATCCATGCACTCGGCCGCGCGATCGCCGGCATCGCCGATATCCAGGTGCCGACGTCGCCCAAGACGACTTTCAACGTCGGCATGATCCAGGGCGGCACATCGGTGAACTCGATCAGCGGCAGCGCGTCGATGGATATCGACATGCGCTCGCCTGATGCGAAGTCGCTCGCGACCGTCAACGACAAGATCATCCGCATTCTCCATCAGGCGCTCCAGGCGGAGAATGCGCGGTGGACCGGCCCGCGAGCGGCGGCGGCGAAGCTCACCATGACGATCGACACGATCGGCATCCGGCCGACGGGCGCGCAATCCGACAAGGCGCCGATCGTCCAGACGGCACTCGCCGCGGCGCACACCCTCGGCTTCACGACGCGGACGGGCGCGTCGAGCACCGATGCGAACATTCCGATCAGCCTCGGCATTCCCGGCATTCGCATTGGCGGCGGCGGCGAGGAGCGCGGTGCGCATTCACTCGGCGAGTCGTATGTCGAGACGCCGAACTCGTATCTCGGTCCGCAGTGGGCGGCGCTGATCGTCGCGGCGCTGGCGGGAGCGCGGTGATGTGACGACCGCGATATTCCGGCGCGAGACTCAGGCGCCGAAGATCTCCCTGGCTCGATCCACTCCGTCGACCAGCGCGTCGACGTCCGCACCGTTGTTATAGATGTAGAACGACGCTCGGGCGGTGGCCGGGAGATTCAGGCGACGCATCAGCGGCTGCGCGCAGTGATGACCGGCGCGGATGCACACGCCACTCTCGTCGAGAATGGTCGAGAGATCGTGTGGGTGGATGTCGCCGACGGTGAAGCTCACGACGCCGCTGCGCAATGCCGGTGCAGGCCCGTAGACGCGCACATCCGGAATGGCACAGAGCTTCCGCGTCGCCAGCGCCGTGAGCGTCTGCTCGTGGTCGCGGATCGTACGCATGCCGACGCGATCCAGGTACTCGCATGCCGCAGCCAGTCCGACGGCATCGGCCACGTTCGGCGTTCCCGCCTCGAACTTGTGCGGCAGCACGTTCCAGGTGCTGCGCTCGTCGCTCACGAATTCGATCATGTCGCCGCCCGTCTGATACGGCGGCATGCGCTCGAGCAGCTCGCGCCGGCCGATCAACACGCCGCAGCCCATCGGCCCGAGCATCTTGTGGCCGCTGAAGGCGTAGAAGTCGACATCCATGTCGTCGATCGCGAGCGGCAGATGCGGCGCCGCCTGGGCTCCGTCGCACACCACTACCGCACCCACACGCCGTGCGATGGCGCTCAACTCGGCCACGGGATTGATCGTACCCAGCGCATTCGACACATGGTTGAAGGCCACCACGCGCGTGCGCGCCGTCATCAACGACGCGAAGTGATCGACGTCGACTCGGCCATCGTCCGTGAGCTTCGCGATCGCGAGCGTTGCGCCAACGTCCAGCGCGAGCTGTTGCCACGGGACGAAGTTGGCGTGATGCTCGAGCCCCGTTACGACGATCTGGTCGCCGCGCGAGACATTCGCGCGTCCCCACGCCGTCGCGACGAGGTTGAGCGACTCGGTCGTGCCGCGGGTGAAGATCAGCCGTGCCGCGTCGCGAACGCCGACGAATCGCGCGATCCGCTCGCGGGCGTCGTGGTAGCGTTGCGTCGCCCGCGCCGAGAGCGCGTACGCGCCGCGATGCGGATTCGCATTGTCGTGCTCGTAGTACTGCAGCACCGCGTCGAGCACGACGCGCGGCTTCTGCGACGTAGCCGCCGAATCGAGATAATGGAGCTCGGGGTTCGACGCGAGCAGCGGAAAATCGGCGCGGTCGACGATCATGGCCGCGGGCCGACGAGCACGCGCGTGCCGTCGATCTCGACGGGATACACCGGCAGCGGATCCTCTGCCGGTCCCCGGCACACCTGTCCGGTGCGGCAGTCGAACTGCGCGCCATGCCACGCGCACTCGAGCGTACCGTCGTTTCGCAGCGTGCCGTCGGAGATCAGAAATTCCGCATGCGTACAGATGTTGCTCACCGCGCCGATCGTACCGCGATAGTTGAACAGACACACCTCGTCGCCGTCGGCGCGTTCGACGCCGAGCAGCGTGCCGTCGCGGAGGTCGCTCACGTCGGCGAGATGTTCGTAGCCGTTCACGCGCCTTCGCCGGACGACAGCTCGCCGCCGACGTCCTCCGTCGATACCTCGTGTGCTTCGGATGCGAGCGCCGAATGGAGCGCGTGCCAGGCGAGGCTCGCGCACTTCACGCGCAACGGAAAGCGGGACACGCCGCCAAGCGCCCGCAGTGAGCCGAGCGACTGTTGCTCGGCCTCGGGCAGCGTGCCCGTGACGAGCCGATGGAATCGGCCGAACAGATCCTCGGCTTCCGCGCGCGTCTTCCCCTTCACGGCCGAGGTCATGAGCGACGCAGAGGCTTTCGAGATCGCGCATCCCTGTCCCTTGAAGCTCACGTCCACGACGCGATCGTCGGCCAGCCGAACCCAGAGCGTGAGCGAGTCGCCGCATGTTGGATTCCGTCCTTCCACCATCCGGTCGGCATCCGGCATTTCCCGGAAGTTGCGCGGCTTCCGGTTGTGCTCGAGGATGATCTCCTGGTAAAGGGAGTCGTTCATCTGGACGCTGGGGACTAGGGACTAGGTGCTTGGTACTGGGTGCTAGTGGGTGACTTGGTGCTGGTTGCTGGGTCGGCTAGCTGCCCGCACCGAGCAACCCACTAGTCTCCAGGCGCCAGTATCTGGCGCCTGATTCACACAAATCTCTCCAACGTCATCGCCTCCAGCCCCGTCCGAATGGCGTCCACTTCGATCGTCTCCAGCACGTCCGCGGCGAAGGCGTAGGTCAGGAGACGCCGCGCCTGCGCCGCATTGATGCCGCGGCTCTCGAGATAGAACAGAGCCGTGCGATCGATCTGGCCGACGGTGGCGCCGTGCGTGCACTTCACGTCGTCGGCGAAGATCTCGAGCTGCGGCTTGGTGTCGATGTGCGCGGTGTCGGACAGCAGCAGTGTGTTGTTCGTCTGCTTGCCGTCGGTCTTCTGCGCGATCGGATGGACGTAGACCTTGCCGTTGAACACACCGTGCGAGCGTCCGTCGAGAATGCCCTTGTACAGCTCCCGGCTGAAGCAGTTCGGCTCGGCGTGGATCACCTGCGTTTGATGGTCGCCGTGCTGCTCTCCGTCGAGCAGGTAGAGCCCGTTGAGCGTCGTGCCGCAGCCCTCGCCGCCAAGCGTCGTGTAGACGTTCGTGCGCGACAGCGCCGCGCCGGCGGCGAACGAGAACGAAATGAAATGGCTATCCCGCGCCTGCTTCGCCTCGATCGTTCCAACGTGAAATGCGCGGCGGCCCTCGCGCTGGATCTTGTAATGCCTCAGCGTCGCGCCGTCCTCGATCGAGACTTCGGTCACCGCGTTCGTGAGGTACATCGCGTCCGTCGTCGACACGTAGCTCTCGACCACCGTGGCCGACGCGTTCCGGCCGACGATGATGAGGTTCCGCGGATGCATCATCCCTTTCGCGGCATTGGCGTCCGTCACGAACAGCAGATGGATCGGTCGCTGTATCTTGGCGTTCCTCGCGATGCGGACGACGGAGCCGTCCGACCGCAGCGCACTGTTGAGCGCTGTGAAGCTGTGGTTCTGCCAGTCGACGATCGTTCCAATGCGCGCCGCGATCTCTGGCGCCTCGGTCCAGGTGCTTCGGAGATCGTGAATCGTCAGCCCCGACTCCAGTGCCCGCAGATCCGACAGCCCCGGCTCGAACCGTCCGTTGACGAATACGATCGTGTGCCAGTCCGTCGTGCCGAACTTGAAGGCGTCCAGCTCCTTGCGTCGCACGTCGCCGCTGCGCGACGCCAGCAGCACGAAGTCTTCGTCGACGATCGGCGAGACGCTCGTGAAGTGCCAGTCTTCGTTGCGCGTGGTTGGAAACCCGAGCGTGGCGAAGCGATCGAATGCGGCACGACGCTGCGCCTGCACTGCCTCGGGCGCGCGGTCGGTCGTCGCGAGCTGTTCGAAGGTCGCGAGATACGATTCCGCGGCGCTGCCCGCCGCCACCGGAATGGTCACGCCGCCCCCACTCCCATCGCCGCCGTGCTGCCGCCCGTCAGCCAGTCGTAGCCCTTCTCCTCGAGCTCGAGCGCCAGGTCCTTGCCGCCCGACTTGAGGATCCGTCCGTTGGCCAGCACGTGTACGTAGTCGGGCACGATGTAGTTGAGCAGACGCTGATAGTGCGTCACGACGATCGTCGCGTTGTCCGGCCGCTTGAGCGCGTTCACGCCGTCGGCCACGATGCGGAGCGCGTCGATGTCGAGCCCCGAGTCGGTCTCGTCGAGAATCGCCAGCTTCGGCTCGAGCACCGCCATCTGGAGAATCTCGTTGCGCTTCTTTTCGCCGCCGGAGAAGCCGGTGTTCACGGAGCGCTGCAGCATCGCCGGGTCCATGTCGACCAGCGCGAGCTTCTGCTCCATGATGTCCGCGAATTCGAGCGGATCGACCTCGTCCTCGCCGCGCGCTTTCCGCATCTCATTGTAGGCGGCGCGCAGGAAGTACGCGTTCGAGACGCCGGGAATCTCGACGGGATACTGGAACGCGAGAAACATCCCGGACTGGGCGCGCTCCTCCGGCTGCATGTCGAACAGGTCCTTGCCGCCGTAGCGCACGGTGCCCGCGGTCACCTGGTACGCCGGGTTGCCGGCCAGCACCTGCGCGAGCGTGCTCTTGCCGGAGCCGTTCGGGCCCATGACGGCGTGGATCTCGCCGGCGTCGACCGTCAGATCCAGGCCCTTCAGAATTTCCTTATCGCCGACGTTGGCCCGCAGGCCCATGATTTCGAGTAATGACATGAATGATGAGTGGGCGCGCGGTCAGCCGACGCTGCCCTCGAGCGTGATACCGAGCAGCGCCTGCGCCTCGAGCGCAAACTCCATCGGCAATTCCTTGAACACTTCCTTGCAGAAGCCCGAGACGATCATCGACACGGCCTGCTCGGCGCTCAGACCGCGCGCCTTGAGATAGAAGATCTGGTCTTCTCCGATCTTCGACGTCGACGCCTCGTGCTCGACGATCGCGCTGTTGTTGCCGACTTCGATGTACGGGAACGTGTGCGCGCCGCAACGGTTGCCGACGAGCATCGAGTCGCACTGCGTGTAGTTCCGCGCGCCCTCGGCCTTGGGCAGCACCTGCACGCGGCCACGGTACGAGTTGTTCCCCTCGCCAGCCGAGATGCCCTTGGAGACGATCGTCGACTTCGTGTTGCGGCCGATGTGGATCATCTTCGTGCCGGTGTCGGCCTGCTGCTTGTTGTTCACCACCGCCACGCTGTAGAACTCGCCGACCGCGTTGTCGCCCTGGAGAATCACGCTCGGATACTTCCACGTGATCGCAGATCCCGTCTCCACCTGCGTCCATGAGATCTTGGAATTCTCCGCGGCCTTGCCGCGCTTCGTGACGAAGTTGTAGATGCCGCCGTTGCCTTCCTTGTCACCGGCATACCAGTTCTGTACGGTCGAGTACTTGACGGTCGCGCCCTTGAGCGCGACCAGCTCGACCACCGCGGCGTGCAATTGGTGCGTGCTGCGCTTCGGCGCCGTGCAGCCTTCGAGATAGCTGACGTAGGCGCCTTCGTCGGCGATGATCAGCGTCCGCTCGAACTGCCCGGTGTCAGCCGAATTGATGCGGAAGTACGTTGACAGCTCGACCGGGCAGCGCACGCCCTTCGGCACGTACACGAACGAGCCGTCGGAGAACACGGCGCTGTTGAGCGCGGCGAAGAAGTTGTCGCTGTACGGCACGACCGAGCCGAGGTACTTCTCGACGAGATCCGCATGCTCGCGAATCGCTTCGCCGAGCGAGCAGAAGATGATGCCATGCTTGGCCAGCTCCGTGCGCATCGTCGTGCCGACGGACACCGAGTCGAAGATCGCGTCGACGGCAACGCCGGACAGCACTTTCTGCTCGGTGAGCGGAATGCCGAGCTTCTCATAAGTCGCGAGCAGCTCGGGATCGACTTCGTCGAGGCTGCCGAGCGGCTTCTTGGTCTTCGGCGCGGAGTAGTAGCTGACCGCCTGATAGTCGATCGGACCGTAGGTGACGTTCGGCCAGTGTGGCTCCTTCATCGACAGCCAGCGCCGGTACGCCTTGAGGCGCCACTCGAGCATGAACGGCGGCTCGTTCTTGCGCGCCGAGATCGCGCGGACAACGTCCTCGCTGAGTCCGGCGGGCAGCGTGTCCGACTCGATGTCGGTGACGAAGCCGTGCTGGTATTCCTGGCTGATCAGACTTTCGATCGAGCTGCTCATCGTTGCTCCACGGAGTCGCGCGCGACGCCGACGAACGTCGGCGGTTTACTCAGTCGCGCTCCGATGAGGGCGCGGCGCAACTCGTTTTCAGTGAATCGGTTGCGGGCTCGCCACGTTGCGGGCGGCCGCTGCTGGCGTCGTCGGAAATCGGGGCGAGGCCAGCTAACCGATAAAAATAGTCGGGTTTCTGGTTTGGAGGCTAGGGGCGGGGGTTTTCGGGTACCCGTGGGCGGGCTGGAAGCGCGATCGCGACGCCGAACGCGCGTCCGGTTGTTATCTTCGGTCGGCGCGGTGAAGCGCCCGTTCTGGCTGGCGTCTCGGCGCTGCCGCCCACTCCCTCACAACAGCAGGACATGCGACCCACCTCTTTCGCACGTAGTGCGCTCGCCATCGCGGCCGGCGCGGCGCTCGCGTCATGTTCCGACGCACCGACCTCGATGCGCAGCCTGCGTGGCGCGGCGAACCTGGACGAAACACCGGCAGCGACGCACGTCGTGATTAGTCAGGTGTACGGAGCTGGCGGCAATAGTGGTGCGACGTACAAGAACGATTTCGTCGAGTTGTACAACCCGGGGAGCGACGCCGTATCGGTTGCCGGCTGGTCAATTCAGTACGCAAGTGCCACGGGAACTGGAAATTTTGGAAGCAATGCCGTGACCGTGCTGAACGGTTCGATCCAGCCGGCCAAGTATTATCTCGTGTCGCTCTCAGGTGGTTCCAATGGGGCCTCGTTGCCGCAACCCGACGCAAGCGGCTCAGTGAACATGTCTGGATCCTCTGGAAAAGTTGTCTTGGTCGACGAGAGCACCGGGGTCCTGTGTAACGGAAGTACTGCCCAGCCCTGCTCCGCCGATGACATCGCCCACATTGTGGATTTAGTGGGTTACGGGAGCGCGAATTTCTCTGAAGGGGGGCCGGCTCCAGGCCTGTCGACGACAACGGCGGCAATTCGGAAAAACGGCGGGAAGCAAGACACCGACGACAACAGCGTCGATTTTGTGGCGGGCGCGCCAAACCCGCGCAACAGCGGAGCGACTCGCGTCGTTGGTGCGTTGGACCATATCGCGATCACAGGCGCCACGAGCGTCAGCGCTGAACCGGTAACGGTCACTGCGTTGCTCAAAGACGCGGGCGATCTCACGGTCGAAGATGCCGACGCGACCTATACGTGGTCGAGCAATGACCCGACCGTCATCGAGCTCGTGTCGTCGAGTGGCAATACGGCTGTGATCAGAGGCCAGAAGGTTGGCCAGCGTGCGACGATCAGCGTCGCCGTCACCTCGAATCGCACGACGAAGTCGGGCAGCCTCACGCTGTTCGTCACGCCGCCAGTCCTCGGCCACGTCACGATTGGTTCGGGCACCAGCCCGCTCGTCATCGGTTATCAGACGCAGATGTTCGTCAACGGCGGCAGCACCGATCAGGGCGGTTTGCAAGTGACCAGCTCCGAGGTCACATGGACATCCTCCGACCCGAGCATTCTCACAATCGACAATCGCGGTGTCGTCACCGCGGTGGACAGCGGGTCGGCGATGCTCATCGGAACTGCTCCGGACGGCAGCGCGGGATGGTTCGTGCTCAACACCGAAGTGCCGTTCTACCGGACTGACGAGCGTGCCGGCCACAACACCGAGCTCGGAACGCCGACGGACAACGACCGGTCGAACGACGTCATCATCGCGCGCGAGCAATACACGATCTCGTACAATCCGCAGCGCGGCGGCCCGAACTGGGTGAGCTGGGACCTGAGCTCGACGCACCTCGGCAGCCGCGATCGTTGCAACTGCTACTCGGCCGACACGGCGCTCGCGCGGCTCGGCTACGGCCAGTTCATGTACAACACTGCAGACTATACCGGCGGCGGCTACGACCGCGGCCACATGGAACCGTCGGCCGATCAAACGAAGACCGATGGCGAGAACGCACGCACGTTCTTCCTCACCAACTTCCTGCCGCAGCAGCATGCGCTGAACGCCGGGCCGTGGGAGGATCTCGAGATTGCCGTGCGCGACTCGGTGAAGGCGGGACGCGAAGCCTACGTGATCGCCGGCGGCGTGTTCACGAACAACGTCGGACTCGGATCGCTCAAAGGCGAAGGCAAGATCTTCATTCCGGATTCCACCTGGAAGATCGTCGTGCTCATGCCGGCAAATGGGGGCTTGGCCGACGTCAATTCGCCGAGTGACATAGACGTCATCGCGGTAAACATGCCGAACGTCGCCGCGGGTCTGTCGGATGATTGGACCGCGTATCGCACGAGCGTACAAGCCATCCAGCGCTCGACCGGCTACGACTTCCTGTCTGCGCTCCCACAAGCGATTCAGGATGCGGTGGAAAATCACACGCCGGTCCTCAATGCGTTCCCCGGCGCGACCATTCTCGCCGGCGAGACCTACACGGCGTCCGGCACGTTCAGCGATCTCGATCGTGATCCGTGGACTGCGTCCGCGGACTACGGTGATCGCACGGCGACGCAGAACGTCCAGATCAGCGATATGAGCTTCACGCTGAACCATGCATACGCCAGCGCCGGCACGTTCACCACGACCGTGACCGTCAGCGACGGCCGCGCTAGCGCGAGCGGATCAGCCGTCGTCATGGTTCAGTCGCCGGCGCAGGGCATCGCCAACCTCGATGATGCACTCGCCGCGCTCTCCGACGGATCCCTCGGCGGCCTGTTCGCGGCCGCGGCGACCACCAGCACACCGACAGCACAGGCGCTGACCGCCGGCGAGTTCGAATCACTGCGCGCGAAGCTCACGTCCGCGAGCAGCCAGCTCGCCGCCGGAACGAAGACGCCTGCGGCGAACACGATCGGCGCGTTCATCAACGAATTGCAGGCCGTTGTCCGGAGTGGACGCCTTGCAACGGCGGAGGGACAACCGATCGTCGACTACGCACAGCGCGTCGCGGCGAGCATCAGAAAATCGTAATAACGGGTTGAAGCGCGGGGCGGAGCCGGTTCACCGGCTTCGCCCCGCGCAGCCCGGAGCCCATCGCCAGGTTCCCTCTCGTCAGCCCCCCGGCCCGCAAGCTATAATTCGACTGATTGGCCCCAATGCGCCCATGAAAGCTTGGCGCCCGAAGCCCTGTCCTCTCTCCTATCTCCCCTCTCCTCTCTCGTCCGGAGCTTCACATCATGCACAATCGACTCCTGCTCGGAGTTGCGACTGCACTGCTCTCCACCGGACCGCTCGTGGCGCAGCAGCCCGGCGGCCGCGGCGGCCGCGGTGGTCGCGGCGGCGCGCCTGACTCCACCCCCAACGCTGCCGCTCCACGTGGGCGCGGCTCGAGCTCCGCCACCGAAGGCGTGCCCGCCGTCGACAAGGTCACGACGACGCAGCACACCGCCAACATCGGCGGCAAGCAGTTCGCCTACACCGCTCGCGCCGGCACCATGGCGCTGCACGACGCCGAAGGCAAGCCGCGCGCGTCGATCTTCTACATCTCTTATACGCGCGACGGCGAGAACAAGGCGACGCGGCCGGTCACCTTCTTCTTCAATGGCGGCCCGGGTTCGGCGTCGCTCTGGCTGCATATGGGCATCATGAGCCCCAAGCGCGCCGAGATGGGCCCGAACGGCACGCAGCCCTCGCCGCCGTATCATCTGATCGACAATTCGGATTCGCCGCTCGACGTCACCGACCTCGTCGAGATCGATGCGCCGATGACCGGCTACTCGCGCAATGCCGACGGCGTCAATCCGTCCACGCTCACCGGCGCCCGCAACGACATCGCGGCGTTCGCCGAGTTCATTCGCGACTACCTAGACATGTACGACCGCTGGGCTTCGCCCAAGTATCTGTTCGGTGAGAGCTACGGCACGTTCCGCTCGGCCGGCCTGTCGAGCTACCTCCAGGACAACGAAGGCATCGAGCTGAATGGCATCATGCTGCTTGGCACGGTGCTCGACATGCAGTACCTCACCCAGCAGAACTCGAACGACATCGGCTGGGCGACCTTCCTGCCGACGTACACCGCGACCGCGTGGTATCACAAGAAGCTGCCGCCTAACCTGCAGAGCGAGCCGCTGGCCAAGGTGGTGCAGCAGGCTCGCGATTACGCGTTCGGCGAGTACCTCACCTCGCTGACCGCCGGCAACTCGCTCACGCCGGCGCAGAAGGACGCCGAAGCGCAGAAGGTCGCCAACTTCACCGGCGTGTCGAAGCAGTACGCGCTCAACGCCAATCTGCGCATCGAGGCCGGCGCGTACCGCACCGAGCTGCTGCGCGATCGGCGCGAGACCGTCGGGCGCTACGACAGCCGCATGATCGGCTTGAATGGCGACGCGAACGCCACGCGCGAAGACTACGATCCGTCGGATGTCGCGCCGAGCGGCGCGTTCATGTCGATGTTCATGCAGTACCTGCACAACGATCTGAATTACACGAACGACCTGCAGTACTACATGGGCGGCCACACGGGTCGGTGGGACTACACCGGCACGGCGTCGGGCTTCGGCGGCGGGTTCCCGGACGAGATTCAGTCGTTGCGTGAAGCGATGGCCAAGAATCCAACCCTCAAGGTGCTCGTCGGCGCCGGCTACTACGACATGGCGACGCCGTTCGCCAACGCGGAGCTCGATTTCACGCACCTCGGATTCGATCAGACCTACAAGGATCGCGTGAAGTTCGACTACTACGAGTCCGGGCACATGGCGTACCTGAACCAGTCGTCGTCGAAGCAGCTCAAGCAGAACATCGCCAACTTCATCGAGTCGACGGAGCACAACGTCAGCGTCACGCCGTAATGAGCAAACGCTGATCGATCGAAGACGTGAACGGCGCGGCGAAAGCCGCGCCGTTCAGCGTTTCTCGAGCCGGGCTTCCGGACGGAGCGGCTCGAACAGCTCGACGGGGTTGCCCGACGGATCATCGGCGATGATCTGCTTGCCGCCGACGCCGGTCACGATGTCGCCGCGGAAGTGAACGCCGGCGGCGCGGAGCGTCTCGACTTTGCCCGCGAGATCGCCGACTTCCACGGCGAAGCGGTTCCAGCCTCCCGGCTGCTGCACGGTCCCGTCGCTCATCGCCTGACCGCCGCCCGCGGCGGGGTTGGGCGCGCTGAGGACGAGCCGCAGCTCGCCGCGCGACAGCATCGCGAACGGCGGCGCCGGATGCATGTCGAGGCGGAAGCCGAGGTGGGTGATGTAGAAGTCGATTGCGGCGTCGACATCACGAACGATGTAGCGGACCTGGACGCTTGGCATGCTCCAACCTTGTACGCTCTGGGCGGCTGGCGCAACTCGCGGGTCGCGTCAGCCGAGTTTCGTGAGAACGAACGCGCAAAGGAAGCCGACCACCGTCACCAGTCCGATGATACTGTGGCCTTCCTCGTATGCCTCGGGCATCATCGTGTCGGCGAGCATCGCGAGAATTCCGCCGGCAGCCACGGCCGTCGTCGCCGCAATCACGCTCGGCGAGAATCCGCTGAAGACCGCGTAGCCGACGAGCGACGCAACCGCCGAGATCAGCACGATGGCGGTGTGCAGGCCGAACACGTATCGTGGCGAGCGCCCAGCCTTCTTCATTCCGGCCGCGGCCGAGAGACCTTCGGGCAGGTTCGACAAAAAGATCGCGATCACTGCCGCAAAGCTCACGCTCCCGCCGCTGATCAGACTCACGCCGATCGCGACGGATTCCGGAATGCCGTCGATCAGGCTGCCGACCACGATGGCCAGCCCGCTGCCGGGCTGCTGCGCTTCACTCGGCTGCTGCCCGCCGGAGCGCTTGCGGTGCTTTGCGCCGCGTCGCGAAAGGACGACGTTGGCGCCCGTGTAGACGATCGCTCCGGCGAGAAATCCGCACGCCGTGGCAATGAAACCACCCTGCTCGTACGCCTCGTTCATCAAGTCGAAGGCGAGTGCGGAAATCAGGACGCCCCCGCCGAATCCCATGATCGACGCGATGACACGTCGCGGCACCGGCGCGAGATAGCCGGTCAGCGCACCGATGAGAAGCGCGATCCCCGCAACGAGTCCCCAGAAGCCTGCGAGCAGCGATCCCGACATCAGTCGAGATCAGGTTGCTGGTCGTGAGATCACGAACTTGAATCCGTCGGGATCGTTGAGTCGGATCATGCGCGCCCCCCATGGCATGTCCGTCGGACCCGCGGCCAGCGTTCCGCCGCGCTGCTCGATCTGCGCGGCGATCGCATCGATGTCGCTCGATGTCGTGATCTGCAGGGAGAACCCTTCGCCTTTCGGACGTTCCCAGCCTTTCGCGCCATCATCCTGATTGATGAGGATGCGCACGTCGCCGGCTCGGAGGGACACGGCCAGGAGCTTCCCGTCTCGTTCGTGGCGCCGCTCGACTGCGAAGCCGACCACATTCGTGTACCAATCCAGGCTGTGCTGGAGATTCTTGACCGTCAGCGAAGCCCCGAGGCTCTGCGCCTCGAGCGGTGCCCGCTCGGCCGTCCGCGGCGGGCTGAATTCGGGAGTGCCAGGAGTCATGAGCCGAATCTATCCCGTTTCGCGCCTCTCAGAAGACAACGCGTGCTCGGCCGCCCGCCAACCGCATCGCCGGCGCGCTCACCACACCGATTTCGGAGGACTGATGACCGCCGTCGCCAACCCGCAGACCGCACTCACCGACGAACTGCTCGAGCGCTGTGCTGAGCGCGCGCCGCGCTACGATCGAGAGAACACCTTCTTCACCGAGGATTTTCAGGAACTTCGCGAGGCCGGCTATCTGCAATTGCCGTTGCCGCAGGAATTCGGCGGAGCTGGCGCGACTTTGGCCGAAGTGATGCGCGAGCAACGCAAGCTCGCGTATTACGCCGCACCCACCGCGCTCGGCATCAACATGCACCTGTACTGGGTCGGCGTGGCGGCCGATCTCTGGCGCGCTGGCGACCGCTCCATGGAGTGGCTGCTCGAGGAAGCGTCGCGCAGCCACGTCTTCGCCGCCGGTCACGCCGAATCCGGCAATGACATTCCCGTGCTGCTATCGACGACCCGCGCAGAACGTGTAGACGGCGGATATCGGTTCACCGGCCACAAATCCTTCGGCAGCCTCAGTCCGGTGTGGACCTATCTCGGTCTTCACGGAATGGACATGAGCAATCCCAAAGCGCCGAAAATCGTACACGCGTTCATGCCCCGGGCCACGGAAGGCTACGTGGTGAAGGACACGTGGGACACGATGGGCATGCGCGCCACGCGCAGCGAAGATACGATCCTCGACGGTGCGTTCGTTCCCGACAAGTACGTCGTTCGGGTGATTGCTCCCGGCGCCGCGGGCATGGATCATTTCGTCGGCGCCGTGTTCGCCTGGGCGCTGCTCGGCTTCGGCAACATCTACTATGGTATGGCACGGCGCGCGCTCGATCTCACCGTCGAGGGCGTGAAGAAGAAGAAGTCGATCGCCGTCACGCGGACGATGGCCTATCACCCCGAAGTGCAGCATCGCATTGCCGAAATGGGCATCGCGATCGAAACCATCGAGCCGCTGCTCGAGCGCATTGCCGTCGACTGGTCGACGGGTGTGAATCACGGCGCGATGTGGCCGGCCAAGATCTTCACCGCGAAGTATCACGCCGTCGAAACGTCGTGGCGCATCATCGACACGGCACTGGAGCTGGCGGGCGGATTCGGCATCTTCCGCCGATCGGGCCTCGAGCGCCTGTTCCGCGACGCGCGACTGGGCCGCATTCACCCGGCGAACTCGATGCTCACGCACGAGATCGTCGGCAAGAGCTGGCTCGGCATCAGCCCAGACGAGCAGCCGCGCTGGGGCTGAGCGTCGACTCGCTCTACGCGAACATCGCCGGACTGACCTCGAGCGCGACCAGAGAAATGCGATCGATGGGCAGTCCGGCGCGCCGCGCGTGCTCGCGCACCGATTCCTCATCCGGCGCGTCGTACTCGCAGTAGATCTTGCCTTCGGCGTCGGACACGTAGCTCTTGATCCACACGATGCCGGGCATCTCGGCGATCACGGCGTTCGATCGTACGCCGGCGGCGTGCAATTCGTCCGCGGTCAGCTTGCCGACGGTCCGTTCGATGATGTAACGGGGCATTGGTCAATGGCTGGGTGAAGGGTTCGCGGTCGCGGCGTCGCTCGCCGCTGTGATCCTGGCAATACGCTCGAGCAGTCGCGCCTCGCCCGCGCGATCGCCGAGCTCGCGCCGCAGCGCGAGCGCTTTGTCGTAGCAGAGGCGCGCGTCGTGGAGCAGGCCGAGCGCGACGTACGTATCAGCCAAGGCCGCCTGAGCGTGGCTGGCGTACGTCGACTGGCCGCTGCTAGCCGTGATGCGACACGCCTCCTCGAGCGCGGTGCGCGCTTCTTCATGCCGCTGCAACTTTGCCAGCGTGGCGCCCAGGCTCGCGAGGAGCAGTCCGGCGGACGCACCGTCGTCCGATTCGCGCGCCAACTGGAGCGCCGCTTCGTACTGCGCGAGCGCGGCGTCGAACGCGCCGCTTTCCCAGTGCATGATGCCAAGCGTGTTGCGAAGCGCGATCTCGCGGCTTCGATCGCCGGCACGCATGGCGAGCGAGAGCGCCTCGTCGTACGCCGCAATCGCCGACGACACGGGCCCGAGTCGCCGCCGGGCCCGAGCGGCGCCGTCCAACGCGCCGAGCTCGCCGCGGCTGTCGCGTTCCTGCTGGTACAACATGCGCGCGCGCTCCCACGCCTCGTGCGCCGCCGCAAAGCTGCCGACGTGTTCGTGCGCCGTCGCCACGCCGCTCCACATGGCCGCTTCCGTCGCGTGATCCTCGAGTTGCGCAAAGAGGTCCGCGGCTTCGCGCAGGTTGGGCAGCGACTCGGCATGTTGGCCCAGACCGAGCTGCACGTCGCCGAGAATGCGCAGCGACTGCGCGAGACCGACGGCGTGTCGCGATCGACGACTCAATTCCACGGCGCGCCGATAGTGTCGCAGCGAGTCGTCGATGCGGCCGTCCTGCAGTAGCATGTGCGCGATCGCCGTGAGGTGGAACGACGACTGCACCGGCAGCCGGTGCTTCTCCGCGTCCGCCGCGGCGTGCTCGAGATAGCGCAGCGCGTGCTCCGTTTCGCCGAGATCGCGAAGCGTACCGGCGAGATTCTGCAACGCGTACGAGCGCTTGATCGGATCGTTCGCCAGCACCGGCCGCTGCAGGGCGTCCTCGAGCACGCGGAGTGCCTCGTCGTGCCGACCGAGGCTGCGGAGAATGATGCCGAGGTTGGCCAGATCGCCGGCCTCGCCGAGCTCGTTGCCACGCATGCGATCAATGGTGAGCGCGCCCTGCACGGCATCCAGCGCTTCGGCCGAGCGCCCCTCGTGCCAGCGCAACAATCCGAGGCTGCGCAGCGCGTTGCGCTCTCCGGTTTCGTCGCCGCGTTCGCGACTGATTCGCAGCGCGGTGCCGAGCGCGCGGCCGGCGGCGTCGAACCGGCGCAGGAGCGTGTACACGTCGCCCTGCCGAAGGTACGCCTCCGCGAGCTTGGCCGACGTGCGCTCCGGCGCCAGGAGTGCGATCAACTCGTCGATCAGACGCAACTGCCGCGCCCGCAACCCGAGCGTCTCGCACAGCCGTTCCTGTCGCAGCAGCACGTCGACCAGCAGATCGCGTCGTTCAGCATTCTCTGAAAGATGCGACAGCCACTCCTGCAAGCGATCGACGATGCTCGACGCGTCGGCAAACTGGCCGAGCTCCGTCGCGCGATCTGCGGCGGCAATGCCGTAGCGGATGGCGGTACGCCAGTCGCCGGCGCGGCTGAAGTGGTGCGCCAACTGGTCGAGATGCTCCGCGAGCCGCCCGTCGTGCGTCGTTTCAATGGCGTGACCCGCGGCGGCGTGCAGGGCGCGCCGCTGGTGCTCGAGCAGCGTGTCGTACGCCACTTCCTGGGTCAGCACGTGCCGAAAGCGATATGCCTGCTCCGGCACGACGCTGGTCTGGAGTACGAGCCCGGATTCCTTGAGGCGTTCGAGCGCGTGTGCGACATCGGCGCCAGGATCGGCCATTCGATCGATGAGTCCGCGCGAAAAGTCGCGGCCGAGCACCGCGGCGACGCGCAACACGTCGCGCACACGCGGCTCGAGTCGATCGATGCGCGACCGGATCACCGCCTGTACCGTGTCCGGCAAGTGCACCGCGGCGAGCGGATCGGCTGTTGGTCCCGCGCGCTGAGCGTCACCGGCCGCCTGCTCGCGGAGGGCGTAGCACATCTCCTCGAGAAAAAACGGATTGCCACCCGAACGATCGTGCAGCTGATCGACGAGCGGCGCGGTTATTCGATCGGCGCCGAGCACTGCGCCGACGATCTCCGATGTGGCGGCACGCGTGATTGGTCCGAGGTGGAGCAGCGTCTGCTGCTCGGCGCTGTCCCAGCGTGCGCCGTCTTCCGGTCGCGCGGTGACGACGACGAATAGCGGATACGCCGGCGCCAGATGGGTGAGCTGTCGCAGCAGCTCGCGCGAGGCCTCGTCCGCCCAGTGCCAGTCTTCGAGCGCGAGCATGGACGGCGTGCGCGTCGCGTGCATGCTGAACATCGCCGTGAGAGCGTCGAGCAACCCGGCCTGGAAGTGTTCACCCTGAAGATGTCGCGGCACCGGGTGCGCCACACTCGGAATGGCGAGCAGCGAGAGGTAGAGCGGGAGGAAGTCGGACAGCGAGCGATCCACATCGAGAATGCGCGCGACGATCTCGTCGTGCCGTTCGCGAAGGTCCTCGCGCGCCCCCACGCCAAGTGCGGCGCGGAGCGCCTGAATGAACGGCAGATACGGCGTGCTCCTGGCAAACGCGTCGCAGCGTCCGAGCACGACCGACGCGCCCGCGTCGTGTGCATCGCGGCGCAGCTCGAACAGCAGGCGGCTCTTGCCCGTGCCGGCCTCTCCGATGATCGCCAGCACGCGTCCCGCACCGGCCATGGCCGTGGCGAGCTGCTCTCGCCCGAGCGCCAGCTCCCGCCCGCGCCCCGCGTATGGCGTCAGCTCGCGGCGCGATTCGAAAATGCTCATGTCGAGCGCGCCGTCACCGACGAGCCGGAGCGGCAATACGGGCGCCGCGCCCTCGGCCAGCACCAGCGGGGGGCCGTCGCCCGGCTGCACGAGGAAGGCGCCGAGTCGCTCACACTCCGGCGCGAGCAGGATTGCGTCCACCGGCGCGTGCTCTGCCAATCCGCGCGATCCGGCGGCGGCTGCACCGGAGATGCGGAATCGCTGATCCCCCGAGCGGAGTCGCTGCGCGACGACGAGTCCCGTGTCCACACCCGAGCGCAGGCGTACCGCGGCGCCCGCGGGTGCCGCGTACGTCGCGTGGAGCTCGCGCGCCAGCGCATGGAACGTGAGCGCGGCGCGCGCGGCGCGCAGCAGGTCGTCCTCGTGCGTGACGGGGACGCCGAACACCATCGTCACCCGGTCGGCGCTGAACTGATTGACGATGCCGCCGAAGCGCGACGCCGTCTCCACGGCGGCATCGCGCAGCGCGCGCTCGAGCCGCACGAGTACCTCCGGCACGAGGTGCTCGACGAGCTCGCCGTACTCGTGAATGATCGTCGTGACGACCGTGACCTGACGGCGCTCGCCTGACCGGGTGAGCGGCGTGTCGGCCAGCGCGTGCGGCGTGGTCGGCTCGGGGCGCATCGCGCCGGTCGCTGGCAGCGAGCGCACCAGTGCCTCGATCCGTTCGATGTCGCGCAGCAACTCGTGCGCGCTTGCGTGTCGGCCGCTCGGCTCCCTGGACAGCAAGCGAGCAATCATCGACTCGAGCTCGGGCGGTGCATCCGCCCGAGTGGAGCGCAGGCGCGGCGGCTCGGCGTGCAGAATGGCTTGCATGAGCGATTGCTCATTCGTGCCGTCGAATGGCCGCGTGCCGCCGAGCATCTCGAACAGGACGATGCCGAGCGACCAGAGATCGCTGCGCTGATCGAGCGGCTCGCCCGTGGCCTGCTCCGGGCTCATGTACGCCGCGGTGCCGATCCGCCCGCCGGTGAGCGTCTGCGCCGCGTCGGAGAGTTTCGCGATGCCGAAGTCGAGCACCTTCACGACGTCATCGCCGGTGAGCACGATGTTCGGCGGCTTGATGTCCCGGTGCACGATGCCGCGCGCGTGCGCCCGTGACAGCCCGCGCGCCACGTCGCGCGCGATGCGGAGCGCCAGCTCGAGCGGCAGCGGTCCCTGGTCGATCATCGCATCGAGCGGCTCGCCGTCGTAGTACGCCATGACGATGTAGAGCTGGCCATCGTCGGTTTCGCCGACCTCGTGGATCGTGCAGATGTTCGGGTGATCGAGCGCCGCGGTGGCGCGCGCCTCGACCATGAATCGGTGCTTGGCCGTTTCGTCAGCCAGGAGGTGCGGCGACAGGAACTTGAGCGCCACCTCCCGCCCGAGCCGCATGTCGCGCGCGCGGTAGACGACGCCCATGCCGCCGCGGCCGACGGTCTCGAGGATGGTATAGCGATCGAGGGAGGGCGGCGGCGGGAGCGGCGGGCGCGCGCGAACGTGGCGCAGCGGCGTGATGAGCGAAGTCGAAAGATCGTCGAGCAGGCCGGAGCGCTCGTGCGCCGCGACGAGCTGTTCCACCTCGTGCCGGAGCGCGGGATCGGGGCACGCGCTCACGAGCCACGCGGCGCGATCCGCGGGTGAACGGGCGAGCGCGTCGAGCAGCAGCGTCTGCGCGCGCTCCCATCGCGCCGCCGCCTCGGGTACGGTGGGCGATGACGGGGTTGGTGCCAGCCGCGCGCCCGCGTCCTCGTGCGACACCGGTCCGCTCGTCACTCGGCCAACTCCCGATTGAGCCACGCGCGCGCCGCCACCCAATCGCGCTTGACCGTTGCCGGCGAGAGCGACAGCGCGTCGGCAGTCTCCTCGACGCTCAGACCGCCGAAGAAGCGACATTCGATCACGCTGCTCTGCCGTGGATTCAGCGCCTCGAGCCGCCGCAGCGCGTCGTCGAGCGCATGCAATTCGTCGGCGCGCGCCTCGAGCTCGGAGAACACGACGGCGCCGCCAGAGGAGATGGCCGAATCGAGCGTGACGACCGCCTCGCCGCCGCCGCGCTTGAGCGTGCGGCGACGAATGGCGTGATCCACGAGGACGCGGCGCATCATCCGGACAGCCATGGCGACGACGTGCTGCTGATCGCGCCACGTGATGCGATCGACGCCGATCAGCCGGAGAAATGCCTCGTTCACGAGCGCCGCCGATTCGAGCGTGTGTCCGCCGCGCTCGCGCGCGAGGCGATGACGCGCGATCAGGCGCAACTGCTCATAGAGCAGCGAGACTATTTCGCCGATGGCCTCCGAGTCGCCGGCATTGGCGGCGGCGAGCAGCGCGGAGACGTCCGATGACTGCTGCACGGGGACACGCTCGATGGATGCGTTCGGGAACGCGTCGAGAAGTTGGGTCGAGTGTCCCCTAGCATGGCGCGCGAATGGTCGGCGCGCCATGCCTGGCCGGGGAACGTCAGAACGCGAACCGCAGGCCGACCGGAAAGGTCCAGGTGACAATGCCCCCGCTCAGCCAATTCGCTCCAGCCGTCAGCTCGAGCGGCGAATGGCGACCAATGCCGATCAGCGCAGTAGTATGCCAGCCGGCGAGGGTGGCGGCAGCTGGGACGCCGAACTGATTGGCATGCGGACGCGCGAGCGTGCGGAAAATATCGGGGCCGGTCTCGATGCCGATCGGGATGCGAGTCGGGGAAAGTCCGGTCGCAAGATCCAGCGAGACGCCGAGAACGGCGAATGAGCCGTTGCTTTCCTGAAACGATGGCGGGCACGTGAATGGCCCGCCCCCGGATACCAGCGCGAACGCCGCCGTGCACATTTTCGGGCCGGCGTCCCGTTCATCAAAACCGCGGACTGCCAGGCGAAGGCCCGCGCCGTTCGCCGCAAAACGCCCGATTCCCAAGCCAGCGGAAAAGCCAGTTCGTGCGAGGTCGTGCGCGGGTTGCTCCGGCTCGACGGCGCCTCCTGCGTGCCAAACCGTCCCCAGCTCCACGTTCGTTCGCCAGCCCGCGCGACTTGGCGAGACGTCCTGCGCGTTCACGATCGCGGCCTGCAAAAAACCGCAACAGACTGCTCCAACAACCAGTACTGAGAACTGCACGCGAACAGACATTGGCAACTCGCGGCTTGAGGTTCAGAATGGCACCGACGCGCCATCACACGGACAACTTCGGCTCCGATCGTTTCTGTCACAACCACCTGTGCTCTGGCCGAGTTGCCATGTTGTCGCGTATCGTGAACGCACGCCCCGTCAGGAGAGTCCGATGCGCCGCACCTCGATCGTCGTTCCGGCGATGCTCGGCGTCGCCGCCTTGCTCGCCATCGCTGCCGCCCGCCCGAGTCGCACGCGGTCGTACGTGGACCGCGAATACCTGCTGCCGCACACCAACCCGCCGGCCTTTTCGCACGATCCGGCGGTCGCACGCGACGGCCGCGTGTACTTCACGGATCAGCAGAGTGCGTACATCGGGCGGCTCGACCCCGAGACCGGCAAGGTCGAGGAATTCCCCACGCCGACGCCGAAATCCGGTCCGCACGGCGTCATCGTCGCGCCCGACGGCATGGTCTGGTTCACCGAGAACGGCGCCGGGCGGATCGGCAAGCTCGATCCGAAGACCGGACACATCACAGAATTCGAAACACCCGGGGCGCGCGATCCGCATACGGCGATCTGGGTCGACGGAAAACTCTGGTTCACGGCGCAACGCGCCGACAAGTACGGCGTGCTCGATCCGGCGACGGGGAAAGTCACGCTGTGGAGCGTGCCGACGCCGCGCGCACTCCCGTACGGCATCCAGCGACATCCGGATGGCACGCTCTGGATCGCGCTCTTCGGCACGAACAAGCTCGGACATCTCGACCCGCACACCGGCGCGCTCACCGAGATCACGCTCCCCGACTCCGGCGCGCGCCCGCGCCGACTCACGATCACACGCGACGGTCGCATCTGGTACACGGAC
Source organism: Gemmatimonadaceae bacterium (assembly GCA_025928185.1). Classification (GTDB taxonomy): domain Bacteria; phylum Gemmatimonadota; class Gemmatimonadetes; order Gemmatimonadales; family Gemmatimonadaceae; genus JAQBQB01. Next base: position 330 of record JAICKA010000022.1, on the reverse strand, counting down.
TACGCGCGCGGCTACCTCGGCATGTACGACCCGCACACGAAAACGGCAAAGGAGTTCAAGACGCCAGGCGATCGTTCCGCTCCATACGGCATCGGTATCGCGCCGGACGGCGCCGTCTGGTTTGCCGAGGTGCGGCAAGGGGACATCGTGCGGTTCGATCCGCGCACGGAGAAAATGGACGCGATCGTCCACATTCCGACCGCCGGTTCCGTGGTTCGAAATGTCAGTATCGACTCGACGCGATCGCGCCTTTGGATTGCCGAAAGCGGCGTCAGCCGGCTGGGCCGAATCGATTTGAAGTAGCTCTCCTGGCGCGAGTGGCGCTCTCGC
>JAICKA010000115.1 GCA_025928185.1 Gemmatimonadaceae bacterium | reverse complement strand
TCGTGTTTCTCGAGCCCTCCGCGGCTGCGACCATTCGGCTCGTCTACTTGAACGCCGACGGATCGCGCGCCGATTTCTGCGGGAATGCCACCCTTTGCACGACCAGACTCGCCTCCGAGCTCGGAATCACAAAGCAGGGCAGTCTGACGATCGAGACGGACGCTGGGGTCATCGCGGCCCGAATCGCGGAGGCACTCCCGGAGATCGACCTGCAGCCGGTCGGTGAGGTCCAACCGGTGGTGGAGGCGATCGGCACCATCCGCGGCGAACGACGAATCGGCTTCGCCCTGGCCGGCGTGCCGCATCTCACGATCCTCTGCGATGACGTATCCACAGTCGACGTCGTGGGGCGCGGTCGGCCATTGCGGCATCATGAGTCGCTGGCGCATGGAGCCAACGTGAACTTCGTTTCGCGGGTGGGTGCCGGCTCCGACGGCTGGCGGATGCGAACCTATGAACGCGGCGTCGAGGGCGAAACGCTGGCGTGTGGCAGCGGCGCCGTCGCTACGGCGATTCTCTTGACGGCGTGGAACGAGGCCAAGGGCCCGGTTCAGCTCGAGACCCGGTCCGGCAAGCCGCTTCGGGTTCGCCTGCGGCGCGACGGGTCGACGTGGAAACCGAGTCTCGCCGGCGAAGGCCGCATCGTCTATCAAGGAGTACTTGCGGAGGCGTGATCAAACCGTCTAGTTCGCAAGCACTTGGGGAACAGCCAACACATTGACCGCGGTGGGGAAAACCGAGTTCTCCACAGTTTTCCCCAGGCTGTAGTTTACATAATACATCTTATACGAACTACTTGGATACGGCGCCAGAAAGGCGCCAACTCTCGCTGGCGCCTCGCTGGCCTCCATCTGCGATCTGCACTGTCGCCTCGCAGACCGGCTTCCCTCGGCTCACTGAGTCCGTGCTGCCCGGTCTATGCGACGGCTATTTCGTCGCCACGCGGGCCGTCAGCTCGCCCAACCGGACGCGCGCCTCGGCGCCCAAAGCCTGCGCCTTCGGATCGTTCGCCAGCGCGGTCCAGATCTGTCGCGCCTTCGCCGTGTCGCCGGCGGCCTGGTACGCACGAGCCGCCTTGGCAGTTTCCGAGGCCTTCTCGTTCTCATAAGCCGTCGTCGCCGCGGCGCTCTCGTACGCCTTGGCCGCGTCCGCCGGCTTGTGCATCTGCATGTAGCCGTCGCCAATCAGGCTCCGGACGCTCGTCTCGACCGGCGACGCCGCGCCCGATCCAGCCACCTTCTCGAGCAGCGAAATGCCGTCCTGGATCTTGCCAGAGTCGTAGTCGATCTCGGCAAGCGACACCGCCGCCTCGACTCCCGGCAGCGTGTTGCCATACTGGGAGTAGACCTTTTGGAGATCGCTCTGCGCGAGAGCCAGATTCCCCGCGACGAGCGACTGCTTTGCTGTCGTCAGCGCCTTGTCGGCGTTGGTCTCCCGGATCTGCCGGGATCGCATGACGAACCAATAACCCGCGGCGACGATCACGATGACGACGGCGCCGGCCGTCAGCGCCGTCGCGTTGACGCGGGTCCAGTCAAGAAGGGTTTGTGCGCGATCCGCGAGATCGGGATCAGCTTTCGTACGGGGACTCGTCATGTGGAGGTTTGGGAGGAAGCCAGTGCTCAGTGCCCCTGGCGTGACTCGAACACGCGGCCAACGGTTTAGGAAACCGCTGCTCTATCCATCTGAGCTACAGGGGCAAGATCATGTCGCTGGATGGAGCTCGGTTGCGCACCGGACACACGCTCCGATGCGCAACCGCTAAACCTATCATGAGGACGGGTCTGCCGCGACCGCCGATCCACTATTCGTAGCGCAGCGCCTGAATTGGGTTGAGACCCGCAGCCTTCCGCGCCGGATAGTATCCGAAGAACACACCCACCGCCGCCGAGAAGCCCACCGCAATCGCTACGGCCGACGCGGGCGTCGACGTCGCCCACCCGGTCAGGTGGCCGAGCAACGCGGCTCCGCCGTAACCAAACGCGAGCCCGACGAACCCGCCAAGGAGACTCATGACGACGCTCTCGACGAGAAACTGCGTCAGTACGTCGGATCCGCGCGCCCCAATCGCCATTCGGACGCCGATCTCGCGCGTGCGCTCGGTGACCGACACCAGCATGATGTTCATGATGCCGATGCCACCAACCAGTAGCGAGATCGATGCAATCGCCGCCAGCAGTCCGGACATCACCTTGGTGGTGCTCGTCGCCGCCTCGGCGATCTCCGTCTGGTTCTTGACCGTGAAGTCATCGGGCGCGCCGTTCAAGCGGTGTGCATCGCGCATGATACCCTGGACCTCCTCCTCCGCCGCCGGGATGTCCTCCGCCGTCGCCGTGCTCACCAGAATCTGACCGATGCGTACGTTGCCGCTCAAACGGGTCTGTGCCGTCGTATACGGCACGAGCACCACGTCATCCTGGTCCTGCCCTCCAGCGTTCTGCCCCTTGGTCGCCATTACGCCAACCACTGTGAACGGCACCTTCCCGATCTGAGTCTGCGCGCCCACCGGATCAGTTCCGGGGAACAGATTGTTGGCCACGGTCGACCCGATCAATGCCACCTTGCGCGCGGACGAGACGTCTTCATCGCTGAAGAACTCGCCGGAGCTCGGCTGCCAGTTCCGGATCGCCGGATAGTCTGTCGAGACGCCATTTATGCTCGTGCGCCAGTTGGTCGACCCGCCGAGCACCTGCGCCTTGGTCGAGATTACGGGCGACACCGCGGCGATCAGCGTACCCTGCTGCTTGAGCTTCACCGCATCTTCCACGCTGAGCTTGTTGAACGAGCCAGCGCCCTGATTCACGCCACCGGGCGTTCCGTAACCGGGCATGACGATGATGAGGTTCGTGCCCAACCCGTTGATCTGCGACTGGATCGTCGTCTGCGCGCCATTGCCGACGGCGACCATCACGATCACCGCGCCGACGCCGATCACGATGCCGAGCATCGTGAGCAGCGTACGCATCTTGTTTTTCAGAATGCTCGCGCTGGCAACCTTGAACAACGTCGATTGTTTCATGCGGCCTCCTCGAGCAGCTCGGGCAGCTCATCCAGTGATGCAATCTCCATCGCGGCCAGATCGTCAGCCGCGCGGCGGCGTCCTTCCACGAAATGATCTCGAACGACGCGCCCGTCCCGTACTTCGACGACGCGCTTGGCGTACTGCGCCACTTCGGGTTCGTGCGTCACCAGCACGACCGTGATGCCCTGCTCGTTCAACTCCTGGAACAGCGCCATCACCTCGACGGTCATGCGGCTGTCGAGGTTGCCGGTGGGTTCGTCGGCGAGCAGCAGCGTCGGCTGCGTGACGAGCGCGCGCGCAATCGCGACGCGCTGCTGCTGGCCGCCCGACAACTCGCTCGGCTGGTGATCGAGCCGCTCGCCCAGGCCCACGCGTCGCAGCGCATCGGCGGCCATGGCGCGCGTGTCCATCTTGCGGCCCGTGCGGTCGTACAGCAGCGGGAGCTCGACGTTGTCGATCGCGCTCGTGCGCGCCAGCAGATTGAAGCCCTGAAACACGAAGCCGAGCTTCTGATTGCGCAGGTCGGCCAGCGCGTTCTTGCTCAAGCCGTCCACCCGAGTGCCGTCCAGCACGTAGCTGCCGTCACTCGGCACGTCGAGGCATCCGAGAATGTTCATGAGCGTCGATTTGCCCGAACCGGAGGTGCCCATGATGGCGATCATCTCGCCCGGTTCGACGGTGAGATCGACACCTCTGAGCGCGAACACCTTCGTCGTGCCCATGGTGTAGACCTTTTTCACCTTACTGATCTCGATGACCGGTTTGTGCTCTGTCATGATCGTGTCCTCCATCAGAAGCCGCCGCGACCACCACGGCCGCCCTGCGACTGGAACGGGCTCTTCGCCGCGGCCGCAGCAGGTGCGGCCTGGGCGGCCGACGGATCGGTGATGATGCTCGTGATCACTTGCATGTTCTCCGTGAGCCCCTGCCCCGTGACGACAGTCTTCGTTCCGTCCGAGAGGCCGGTGTGGACTCTCACCGGATGCAACGTTCCCGTGCTGTCGACGGTCCACAGGGTGGCGACGCTCGAGACGGCACCGGTTCCCGCGCGCTTTGTGTAGCCGGTTCGCGCACCACCGCCCGTGCCGGCCGTTGCGCTTGCCGTCGCGCCAGCCGGCCTCGCACCGGTGGTCGCGCTGCCGGAAGCACCGGCCGTCGGGCTCTTGATGCCAGCCTGGGCCAGCATCTCAGCCGTCGGCTTGATCCGCAGTGCGGCATTCGGCACCGTCAGCGCGTTGTTCGCCGCCGCGGTGAGGAACTGAACCGTCGCCGTCATGCCGGGCAACAACTTGCCATCTGGATTCTTCACGCCAATCACTGCCGTGTAGTTCACGACGTTGTCCGTCGTCGTGGACTGCAGGCGAACCTGCTTCACCGTGCCCGTGAACGTCTGCCCCGGGTACGATTGCACCGTGAACTGCACCGGCTGGCCTTCCTTGATCTGGCCGATGTCGCTCTCGTCGACCGAGGCAAGGATCTGCATCTCGGACATGTCGTTGGCAATCAGAAAGAGCTGCGGCGCCGAGAGACTCGCGGCGACGGTCTGCCCAACGTCCACGTCACGCTCGACGATCTGACCGTCGATCGGCGCATAGATGTTCGTGTACGACAGGTTCTGCCGTGCGCGGTCGAGCGCGATCTGCGCCGACTTGACCGTCGCCTGCTGCACGCTGAACGTCGACTGTACCGTCTCGAACTCCTGCGGCGTGATCACGCGCGCATCCAGCATCTGCTTGTTGCGCGTGTAGTCGTCCTGCGCCTGCGTGAGCTGCGCCTGTGCCTTTTCGAGCTGCGCCTGCGCATCCTCCACCGCCTGCTCCTGCAGCGTGGGATCGATGCGCGCGAGCAGCTGGCCCTGCTTCACTTTATCGTTGAAGTCGACGTAGATCTTCGAGATCTGCCCCGATGCCTGTGTACCGACCTGAACGGTGCGTACCGCGCTCAACGTGCCGGTCGCCGACACGGTCGATTTGATTGATGTGCGCACGACGGGCGCTGTGCGGAACTGCGGCAGCTCCTTCCCGTCGGCGCGGCGGTAGAACCACGCGGTGCCGGCCAGCATCGCCAGCCCAACGGTTGCCGCCGTAGCCTTGATCGTGTTCATTGCAGCCTCGTCGTGTGTGTCCGAGTGATTGGACGTCACCCGCCGACGCTCGTTGGGAAATTGTCACGAACGGCACTCCGGCGTTCCGAGATGCATCCACCGCAGCATGAAATGCAGGCGGACGATCGGTTGCGGCTCAGGCCGAGCGAGATGCTTGGCGTGCTGGTGTTCTGGGCCTTCCTTGCCGCGCTCACCGCCACGGGCCGCATCCTGGATCCACGCATCCCGAACATGAGTTCAGCGGTGAGCGCGGCGCTGATCTCGCTGGCGTTCATCGAGTACGCGATCTGGGCCTCGCTCACGCTGCCGATCGTCTGGATCACCGGTCGCATGAGCGGATCCGGGCTGAGCCGTTCGATGCAGATCACTGCGCTCGTGGTGATCGGGGTGATCATTGCCGTGCTCGTCGACACCGTGCTCGGCCGGATCCGGATGCACCTGCTTCCGTTTCCACGGCCGCGAGCGGCGCCGCCACTGTTCTCGAACATCATCCGGTTCGAGTTCCTCGACGATCTCATGGTGTACTTCGCCGTGCTCGGCGCGGCGCTGGCGCGCAACTACTTCATCCGCGACCAGGCTCGCGCGGACGAAACGCGTCGGCTGCAGGCGGAAACCGCACAGCTTCAGGCACAGCTCGCCGAGGCGCAGCTGAACGTGCTTCGCACCCAGCTCAACCCTCACTTCCTGTTCAATACGCTGCACGCGATCTCGAGTCTGGTCGAGCGCGATCCGCGCGGCGTACGCCGCATGATCGCCCGGCTCAGCGAGCTGCTTCGACACACCCTCGAGCAGACGGCAGAACAGGAAATTACCCTCGATCGCGAGCTGGAGTTGCTGCGCCGTTACTTCGAGATCATGGAGATCCGCTTTCAGGGGCGGCTCCAGATCACGATCGACGTGCCCGCGGAGCTTGGCGGTGCGCTCGTACCAAATCTCATAATGCAGCCGCTGGCGGAAAATGCGCTCAAGCACGGCGTGAGCGCGATGGAGACTCCCGGCCGCATCTGCGTCACTGCGCAGCGCTCGGGCGATTCCCTGCTCCTCCAGGTGCAGGACAACGGACCCGGCCCGTCCGCCGCATCCGCGAGCTCGCCGGAACACGGCGTCGGCTTGCGCAACACGCTGGCGCGCCTCCGGCAGCTGTACGGCTCGCGGCAGCAATTCGCATTGCGCCGCGCACCGGATGGCGGCACGATCGCCGAGATCCGGCTGCCGTTTCACGTGGCAGCGCCGCGATGATGGCCAGTCGCCCGATCCGCGTGCTCATCGTCGACGACGAGCCGCTGGCCCGTCAGCGGATTGCCGACCTGCTCGCGCACGAGGGGAGCGTCGAAATCGCGGGCACCGCCGACAATGGGATCGCCGCGGTCGATGCCATTGCGCAGCTTCGGCCGGATCTCGTCTTTCTCGACGTACAGATGCCGGGGCTCACGGGACTCGAGGTCGCTCGCACAGTCGGTCCCGACCGAATGCCGGCGACCATCTTCGTCACCGCATTCGACCAGCACGCGCTTCAGGCGTTCGATCTCGCCGCAGTGGACTATCTGGTCAAGCCGTTCGACGACGAGCGATTCGAGCAGGCCTTTGCGCGCGCGCGCCGGACGATGGATCTGGAGGAGACGCGCCGCCTCCATGAGCGTTTGCTCACGGTGCTCAACGCCGGCGAGGCTGCCGACCGCGGGAACGCATCCTCGGGCCGAACGCTTCCAGCCCCCAGCGGCGAGACCGGCTCGTCACCCGCGCCACCGTCAGAGCCACAGCCACAGCCACAGCCACAGCACGAGGGCTATCTGGAGCGCTTCGCGGTCGAGTCCCGCGGCAAGGTCCAGTTCATCGATGCGGCCGACGTCGACTACATCCAGGCCAGCGGTCCATACGCCGAGCTGGTCACAGGCACGAAGCGCTATTTGATTCGCGAGCCGATGCAATCGCTCGACGACCGTCTCGATCCGCGCCGTTTCATGCGGATTCATCGCTCGACAATCGTCCAGCTCGACCGGGTCGACACGCTGCTCCGCGGATCCGGCGGCGACTACGAGTTGCAGCTCGCGGGTGGAACTCGGCTCCGAGTCAGCCGGTCGCGCCGCGAAGAGGTGGAACGGCGCCTCGGCCTGACGTGAGCATTCTCAGAATGTGATCAGCGAGCGGACGTTCGCCGCGGCCAGCCGCTCGAGCCCGGGGAGAAAGCTCAACGCGATCAGAAACGAGAACCCGCACACGCTGGCACCGATGGACTCGACGAGGCGCTGCGTCGCGGCAGCCGTGCCGCCGGTCGCCAGCACGTCGTCGACGATCAACACCCGAGCCGCCGGGTCGCACGCGTCGGAGTGGATTTCGAGCGCGTCCGAGCCGTATTCCAGCGCGTAGTCCTCGCGGCGCGTGGGTGCCGGCAGCTTCCCTGGCTTGCGCACCGGGATGAAGCCCGCGCCGAGCCGCTGCGCGACGGGACCCCCGAGGATGAAGCCGCGACTCTCGATCGCGACGACGTGCGTGATGCGCAGTCCGCGGAACGGCTCGGCCATCGCTTCGGTCGCTGCACTGAACAACGCGGCGTCGGCGAGGAGCGGCGTGATGTCCTTGAACTCGATGCCCGGCTTCGGGTAATCGCGGATGTCGCGAATCGAGGCGCGGAGGCGCATCTCGAGCCCATCCCGTCCGTCGGAGCGAGGATGCATCAGGGAACGCTCATCGGCGAATCGTGAATCGGCTGCCATTCGATTCGGCC
>JAICKA010000140.1 GCA_025928185.1 Gemmatimonadaceae bacterium | reverse complement strand
GCTCGCCGAGCGCGCCGACGCGGTGAGTGCCGCGCGCGACGCGCTGGCCGTCGCGGAACGGGCGCACGAGGAAGCGCGCGAAGCTCGTACCGCTGCGCAGGTGGCCGAAGCGCAAGCGCAGGCGCGCGTGCAGGTCGCGATCGATCGCGAGCGCCGACTGGCCGAGGAACATCGCTCGGCCGCGGCGCGCCGCGAGGCGCTTCGCTCGGAGCTGTCGGATCTGTCGCAGGCTGACTCCGCGCTCGCCGAACAGATGGAGGCATGGCGCATGGACCTCGAAACGCGCGCGGCCACCCTCGCCGACGGCGAAGCGCGGCTCGCGCGCGCCGAGCAGGCGGTGCACACCGCCGATGAGCAGCTCGAAGCCGCCGAGCACGCGCTGGACGAGCACCGCCGGCGCGCACAGGCGCGCAGCGACGAGCTGCACCACGCCGAGCTGCGGCACACGGAGCTCGGCGGCCGCCGCGCGGCGATCCGCGAGCGGCTCGAAGCCGAATGGCGCCGTCCGCTGGACGAGATGCTGGCCGAAGCCCAGCCGGTCGACCTCGACGATGATTCCCTGCGCGCCGAAGCCGAGAATCTCCGGCAGGAGCTGGAGCGGCTCGGCCCCGTGAACGTGCTGGCGATCGAGGAGCATGAGGAAACTCTCAAGCGTCAGGATTTTCTCACCGGCCAGCGCGCCGACCTGGCCGAAGCCCGGCAGTCGCTGCAGCAGGCCATTCGCGAGATCGACGGCACGGCGCGCGAGCTCTTTCTCGCCACGTTCACCCAGGTGCGCGAGAACTTCCGCCAGATCTTCATGTCGCTGTTCGGCGGCGGCGAATGCGACATTCGTCTCGAGAATCCGGATGCGCCGCTCGACTGCGACATCGAGATTCATGCGTCGCCGCGCGGCAAGCGCACGCAGCGCATCCACCTGCTGTCGAGCGGCGAGCGCGCGCTCGTGGCGCTGTCGCTGCTGTTCGGCATCTTCCTCACCAAGCCCAGTCCGTTCTGTCTGCTCGACGAAGTCGACGCCCCGCTGGACGACGCGAACGTCGGCCGCTTCGTGCGCATGCTGAATCAGTTCAAGGCGCGCACGCAGTTCATCGTCATCACGCACAACCCGCGCACGACGACGGAAGCCGCCGACGCGGTGTACGGTGTGACGATGCAGGAGCCCGGCGTCTCGTCGCTGGTCAGCGTCCGGATGCGCGGCGGGGCCGCGGTCGATGAGGCGCTCGTCGAGGAGCCGGCCGGCGCGCCGGTGGCCGCGCCGGCGTGAGCGCCCGCGCGCCCATCAGCAATCTCTAACGTGCGCCTCGTCACGCTCGGCACGGGCACCATCGCGCTGTCGCCGCAGCGGACGTGCGCCGGACATCTCGTGGAGGCGCCCGGCGTGCGGCTGTTGCTCGATTGTGGCAGCGGTGTGGCGCACCGGCTCGCCGAGCTGGGCGTGGAATGGCAGGCGATCACCCACGTGGCGCTGACGCATTTTCACATCGACCATCACGGCGATCTGCCGACGCTGGTGTTCGCGCTCAAGTATGGCATGCTGCCGGCGCGCAGCGCGCCGCTCGAGATCATCGGTCCCGTCGGCACCCGCGCGCTCTTCGACCGGCTGGCCGCCGCGTATGGCGAGTGGCTCACCGCGCCCGGCTTTCCGTTGACGATTCGTGAAATCACGCCGGACGACGCGCTCGACATCGGCGTCCGGCTGACCTGCCATCCCGTTCCGCACACGCCGGAGAGCGTGGCATATTCCATCGAGCGCGGCGGGCGGCGCGTCGTCTATACCGGCGATACCGGGCCGTCGCCGGCGCTCGCGGCGTGGGCTCACGGCTGCGACGTGCTGCTGTGCGAGTGTTCGCTGCCGGCCGAGATGGCGATTCCCGAGCACCTCACACCGGAGCAGTGCGGCGAGCTCGCCGCGGCGGCCGCGCCGAAGCACCTGGCGTTGACGCATTTCTACCCGCCGGTCGAGTGGGTCGACATTCGCGAGCGCATCGAAGCGCGATACACCGGCCGCGTCACTCTGGCGTCGGACGGCTGGGTTCTGGAGATCGAGGACGAAGCATGCTGATCGTGATGGAAAACCACGCGACGCGCGAACAGATCGACCGCGTCGTGAAGACCATAGAAGAGATGGGCTATTCCGCGCGGCCGATGCCGGGCGAAACGCGCACCACGGTGGGCCTCGTCGGCAACGACGGCCGCGTCGACAGCTCGCGCGTCGAATCGCTGCCCGGCGTCGCCGAAGTGATTCACGTGAGCAAGCCGTACAAGCAGGTGTCGCGCGAATGGAAGGAGAAGAACACGATCGTCTCGCTGGCGCCGGGCGTGGAGTTCGGCGGCACCGACATCGTGATCATCGCTGGACCGTGCTCCGTCGAATCCGAAAAGCAGATCGTCGAGGCCGCGCGTGTCGTGCGGGCCGCCGGCGCAGGCGCGCTGCGCGGCGGCGCGTTCAAGCCGCGCAGCTCGCCGTACTCGTTTCAGGGACTCGGCAAGCCGGGGCTCGAGATGCTGGCGCTCGCGCGCCGCGAGACCGGACTGCCCGTCGTCACCGAAGCGCTCGACGAGGAGGGTGCCCACCTCGTCGCGGAATATGCCGACTGCATCCAGATCGGCGCGCGCAACATGCAGAACTACTCGTTGCTGCGCGCCGTCGGACGCATCAACAAGCCGGTCTTGCTCAAGCGCGGCATGGCGGCGACGATCACCGATCTGCTGATGAGCGCCGAGTACATTCTCGCCGAAGGCAATACGCAGGTGATCCTCTGCGAGCGCGGCATTCGGAGCTTCGACACGCTGACGCGCAACCTGTTCGATCTCACGGCTATTCCGATCGTGCAGAAGCTCTCGCATCTGCCGATCATCGGCGATCCGAGCCACGGCACGGGCCTCCGCGACAAGGTCATTCCGATGGCGCGCGCCGCCGTCGCGGCCGGTGCCGACGGCGTCATCGTCGAGGTGCATCCCGATCCCGATCACGCCCTGTCCGACGGCGGACAATCGCTGTTTCCGGATCAGTTCGCACGGCTGGTCACGGAATTGCGCGCCATCTCGAGCGCGATCGGGCGCGACGTGGCGCCGGCGCCGGAATTCGCCGGCGCTGGAACCGCCGCGGGGGCCCGGGCGTAACACCGGAATGACCTCATTGCCCAGAAACACACTTCGTTCGATTCGGCTCGGCTCGCTCCTCGCGCTCACCCTCTCGCTCGGCGCGGTTCCGTCATCACGCGCCCAATCGCCGGATGCGATCATCGAACGCGCCGCGTCGGTCTGGTCGGATGTGCGCACGATCCAGGGCACGTTCGAGCAGACGGTCGCCAATCCGCTCACCGGCGGTACAGCGGCATCGCACGGGACGTATGCGCAACAGCGGCCAAATCATCTCGCCATCCGCTTCTCGTCGCCCGCCTCGGACGCGGTCGTCGCCGACGGCACGAACCTGTGGATCTATCTCCCGAGCTCGGCGCCGGGCCAGGTCGTCAAGCGCCGGGCGACCGAACGCGGTTCTGCGCCGATCGATCTCACGGGCCAGTTTCTCGATTCGCCGCGCACGCGCTACGACGCGTCCGACGCCGGCACCCGGACGATCGACGGACATGCCGCCCACGGCGTGACGCTCGCTCCGAAAGCCGGGATCTCCGCCCCGTTCACGCGAGCGACCGTCTGGGTGGATGATGATGATTCGCTCATTCGCGCGTTCGAAGAGACGGAGCCGAATGGAGTGACGCGCTCCGTGCACCTCACCAGCGTGAAGCTCAACGCACCGATCGATCGCGCCACGTTTCGATTCGCGATTCCAAAGGGCGCGCGCATCGTCGATCAGACCAAGGGCTGATCGGCGACCTGCGCATCACCGCTTCGCACGCTTTGCCGCGCGGGGCGATGCCTCGGCCCGCTTCAGCAGTTCCGCCTGGGTCGTCGCCCCCGCCATCAGTGCTTGCGCGCTCGCGATCGCCGGATCGTCCCGCATCTGCCGCCTGAACTCCGCCTCGGCGCCGAACGAATACCGCGCGATCTCGTAGCCGAGCAGCCGGTCAATGAGCGGAGCGGCGGCGGCGTACGTCGCCGAATCCACCGTCACGCCACGCGCTGCGAGACGCCGCGCGAGCGCGGCGCGCATCTCGGGCGTGACGGCGAAGTCCGGGCTCCGCACGCTCGGCGATCCCTTGAGTGACAGCGCGTAGTCCGTCACCGCATCCCGAAACGCCGGGATGTGCGAGCCGAGCGCGCGCGCGAACGCCGTGTCGCTCGTCGGCACGCTGACCGCCGGCAACAGCACGTCCGGTGTGATTCCGCCGCCGCCGAGCACGACACGTCCGTCGTCGGTGCGGTAGCGCGGCCGCGCCGCGCCGGTGTCGGGCGGCGTCGTGTCGCCCGGCATGATCCGGTTGATGCTCCGTCCCGATGGCGTGTACCAGAGTGCCGTCGTCAGTTTGAGCGCGCCGCCGTTCGGCATGGCGAACACGTTCTGTGCGCTGCCTTTGCCGTACGTCGCGGTGCCGAGCAACACCGCGCGATCGTGATCCTGAAGCGCCCCCGACACGATCTCCGCGGCGCTCGCGGTGCTGCTGTCGACGAGCAGCGCGAGCGGCATCGACGGCCAGCGCTGCGGGGCGTCGTCGGCGTAGACGCGCGTCGCATCCGGCGTGCGCCCGCGCAGGTTGACGATGCGCTGTCCGCGGTCGAGGAACAGATCGGCGACGCCGACGCCTTCGTCGAGCAGACCACCCGGATCGCCGCGCAGATCGAGAATGAGCGAGTGCATGCCGGCGGTGCGCAGCGAATCGATCGCCTGCTGCAGCTCGGTCGCGGATTCGTCGCTGAAGATCGTGAGCGCGACGAAGCCGATGCCGTCGCGCAGCATCGTCGCGTGCTGCACCGAGTGCACGTGAATCTCGCGCCGCGTGACGGCGAATTTCATCGGCGCTTCAACGCCCGTGCGTTCGATCGTGAGCCGCACCACGGAATTCGGCGGACCACGAAGCGCCTTCTGTGCTTCGGAGGTGCCGAAGGTGCGCGTACTCTTGCCGTCGATCTCGGTGATGCGGTCTCCGACTTCGATGCCGGCTGCGGCCGCCGGTCCGCCGGGCAGCGGGGCGACGATGATGGCCCCGTCGCGCACGTCGATCTGCGCACCGACACCGGCATACCGCCCACTCGTGCTCTCGGAGAGGCGCGACAGCAGCTTGGGCGACAGATACTCGCTGTGCGGATCGTGCAGCTCGTCGACCAGCCCGTTCACCGCGTCGAGGTACAGCGTCGAGTCGGCAAGCGTATCGACATAGTCGTGCGCCACGTGGGCGAGCACCTGATTGAACAACACGCTGCGCGAGCCCGAGTCCGGCACGCCGCCGATCAGCCCGCGCTCCACCAGCCACCCGCCCGACACCACCGCGCAGCTCAGGACGACGCCGGCGAACAATGCCCGTGACCGCATTCCACTCCTGGTCCGTGTGACGGCCGATTCACGCCGGCCAATCCGTGCTACCCCGCTGGGAAATTTTCGGGCCACCGCGAACGCACGATCGACAGCACGCGTTCGAACACCTCTGCTTCCGTTCCGCCAGCGTCGACCAGCACGATCGGGCCGCACTCCGGATGCGCCGCCTGCCATCCGGGTTGCGCGTAGTCCGTGAAGGCTCGGCTCACGCGTTCGTGAAACGCCAGCTCGGCGCGCTCCATCCGGTCGCGTGCGCCGCGGCGCGATGCGCGCGCCAGCCCGTCGGCCGCCTCGATGCGCAGCAGCAGCGTGAGATCCGGCACGAGGCCATTCGTCGCCATCTCGTTCGCCACGCGCAATTCGTCGATCGGCAGCCCGCGGCCGACGCCCTGGTAGGCGTACGTCGAGAGAAAGAACCGGTCGACGAGCACCGTCGCGCCATTCGCCAGCGCCGGCCGAATCTCGCGCTCGACGAGCTGCGCGCGCGACGCCATGAACAGCAACGCCTCCGTGCGCGGCGCAATGTCCGACGCCGGATCGAGCAGGATGCGCCGGATCTCGTCGCCGACCAGCGTGCCGCCGGGTTCCCGCACGGCCACGACGTCGCACCCGTGCGCGCCGAGTGATTCGGCGAGCAGCCGGAGCTGCGTGCTCTTGCCCGCTCCCTCCGGACCCTCGAAGACGATGAGCCGGCCGGCGGGCATGGTGGAATCAGCCGAGCGTGATGATCGAGCTCGTGGCGCCCTTCTCGATGCCCTCGAGAATCCAGTCGTTCACGCGGCCCATGGTCTTGTCGAAGTTCTCCTGCGCCACGAGCAAGCGCTGATAGCTCGTGCGGCTCT
>JAICKA010000276.1 GCA_025928185.1 Gemmatimonadaceae bacterium | reverse complement strand
GACGGCGAAGAGCATCATGACGATTCCCGCGACGACGTCGAAGATCCGCTCACCGCGGGCGCCGATTCCGGCGCGATGCCAGCGGCTCTTCGCCGGCGCCGGGAGCGCGAACGCGATCTCGGCGGTGTGCAGGATCGCCTGGCTCGCCCACACGAAAGCGTCTTCGACCGCTTCGATCGCGCCGGTCTGGTGCGGTGGAGTCTGCGGCGGATGCTGCGGACCCTGCCGCGATGCGTCGTTTGCCGTCACGCTCGATCGTTGCAAGCTGATGACGCGCGGATCCGACCGACGGCGCGCGCGTCATCCCCGTTGACCGGAGCGCGCCACGCGTCGAAGTTCAGGGGCTGTCTCGCCGCTTGCTGCACCATCCTCATTCGCATCACATGGACTCCCTGCTCGACCTGTTGCATCGCCTGCGCGACCTGCGCGGCCTCGTCCAATGGGCCGGATACGTCGGTCTCACCGCGATCATCTTCAGCGAGACCGGGCTGCTCGTCGGCTTCTTTTTACCCGGCGATTCGCTGCTGGTTACCGCTGGCCTGCTCGCCTCGCAGCCGGGCTTCGGACTCAACGTCTATCTGCTCGGCCTCATCTTATCGATTGCCGCGGTCGTCGGCGACAGCGTCGGCTACGCGATCGGCCGCGCCACTGGCCCGCACATCTTCACCCGCGAGAACTCGCTCCTCTTCAACCGGAAACATCTCGAGCGCGCTCACGCGTTCTACGAAAAGCACGGTGGCAAGACGATCATCCTTGCTCGTTTCATGCCGATCGTGCGGACCTTCGCGCCGGTCGTCGCGGGCGTGGCCGACATGGACTACCGGACATTTCTCGCCTTCAACGTGATCGGCGGGCTGGCGTGGGTATGGAGCATGCTGTTCATCGGGTACTTCCTCGGCCGCTGGGTCCCGGGCATCGACAAGCACATCGAGTCGGTGATCCTCGTAGTCATCTTCATCTCGATCCTGCCGGGGATCATCGGCTGGCTTCGTGAGCGCAGAAAGCTCACCGCGCCGCCGGAGCTTCCGCGGTAAGAGGGCCCTTAGCCATCAGCCGTTAGTCGGAAGCGACGGCGGTCAGCGCCGTCGCTCACTGCTAACGGCCAAGGGCTGATAGCCGAACGTCGTACCACCAACAACGGAGCAAGATAATGGCCGCCTTCACGCTACCCCCGCTGCCTTACGATTTCGCCGCGCTCGAGCCGCACATCGACGCGAAGACGATGGAGATCCATCACGACAAGCACCACCAGGCGTACGTCAACAACCTCAATGCGGCGATCGAGAAGGCGCCCGAGCTGCAGGGGAAGTCGCTCGAGGAGCTGCTCAAGAACGTGAACAGCGCGCCCGAGTCGGTGCGCACCGCCGTGCGCAACAATGGCGGCGGGCACTGGAACCACTCGTTCTTCTGGCAGATCATGGCCCCGAAGGCCGGCGGCGAGCCGACCGGAGCGTTAGGCGAGAAGATCAAGTCGTCGTTCGGCGGCTTCGACAAGTTCAAGGAGCAGTTCGCCGCGGCCGCCGGCAGCCGCTTCGGCTCCGGTTGGGCGTGGCTCATCAACGATGGCGGCAAGCTCTCGATCACCAGCACGCCGAACCAGGACAACCCGCTGATGGACGGCAAGTCCCCCGACAGCATCCTCCTCGGCATCGACGTCTGGGAGCACGCGTACTACCTCAAGTACCAGAACCGCCGCCCGGACTATGTGACCGCGTGGTGGAACGTGGTGAACTGGAGCGCGGTCGGGAAGCG
>JAICKA010000227.1 GCA_025928185.1 Gemmatimonadaceae bacterium | reverse complement strand
GACCTCCTCCACGGCACCGTCGACTTGCTCGTGCTCCGCACGCTCGCCTGGGAGCCGATGCACGGCTACGCGATCGGGCAGTTCGTGAAGACGCGCACCGACGGCGCCATCGCGCTCGAAGGGGCGGCGCTCTATCAGGCGCTGCATCGCCTCGAGAAGCGCAAGCTCGTGCGCGCCTGGTGGGGCGTCAGCGAGACCAGGCGCCGCGCCAGGTTCTACGAGATCACCGCCGCGGGCCGCGCCGCACTCAAGTCGCAATCCACCGATCTGCGCGCCTACGTCACCGCGCTGTATCAAGTGCTCGACGGGCGCTGAGGTCTCCCATGCGCATTCCACGCTTTCTTCGACTGCCGCGTTCCGCGCGCCGCATCCACGCCGACGTCGACGAAGAGATTCGCTTCGACATCGACATGCGGGCGCGCGACCTGGTCGAACGGGGGCTGCCCGAAGCCGCCGCCCGCGCCCGCGCAGCAAACGAATTTGGGGATCTCGAAACGACCCGCCGCTACTGCGAGGAGCTCGACATGCAGATCGAATCCGACGTCCGACGCTCGCATTTCCTCGAAGACCTGCGCTCCGACCTGATGATCGCGCTCCGCGGCATGCGGCGTACGCCGGTCTTCGCCGCCGTCGTGCTCCTCACGCTCGCACTCGGCATTGGCGCCAACACGGCCGTCTTCTCGGTCGTGCGCCGCGTGCTCATCACGCCGCTGCCGTTCCGCGCGCCCGAACAGCTCTATCGCCTGTACACGGCGCCATCCGCGGTGGACGGCGACTACGACAAGCTCTCCGCCGGCGAGCTGACGGCGCTCGAGGCGCAGAGCAAGTCGATCGCCGGCATCACGCTGTTCGGCAACTACCAGGGCTTCACGTACACGGACGACCATTCCGCCGAGCCATGGCAGTCGGTCTCCGTCGACTCGAATTTCTTCGACGTCCTCGGCATTCACCCCGTCCAAGGCCGCGCCTTCCGGGCCAACGACTTCGTCAGGGGCGCGTCGCCGACGGTGATGATCACCTACGACGTGTGGCAGCGGGTATTCGGCGGCAGTCCGAGTGTCATCGGACGGAGCATTCAGCTCAATGGCCGCCCGGTCACGGTCATTGGCGTGCTTCCCGAGCATTTCGTCGGGCCGACGTTCAGCGCCGACATGCTGATACCGCTGAACCTGCGCGGCATTCTGCTCAGTCCCCAGTACGCACGTTCGCGCGCGTATCGGTCGGTCGTGCGACTCAAATCCGACGTGTCGCTCGAGCAGTTTCTTTCCGAGCTTGCCGTTCTGCGGCCGCGCATCCAGGCGGCGTATCCCGCCATCAAGAACGGCGGCGTCGTGATCCCCAAGCCGCTGCATGAAGCAGTGGTCGGCGGTGCCGGTCCGGTACTCCGACTCGTGATGGGCGGCGCGCTCGTCGTGCTGCTCGCCGCCTGCGTCAACATTGCCGGACTCTTTCTCTCGCGTGCCGCATCGCGGCGGCGCGAGCTGGGCGTCCGCACCGCACTTGGCGCCGGGCGTGGACGGCTCATTCGTCAGGTGCTCGCCGAAACCCTTCTCTATGGTATCGTCGGCGGCCTGATCGCCATCGCGTTCGCCGTCATGCTCAAGGCGGCATTGATGCAGATCGCCGCGCCGATGCTTCCGAAGCTCGGCGACGTGCGCATCGACGGCGGCGTCCTGCTCTTCGCGTTTGCCGCGTCCATCCTGTCCGGCATCGTGTTCGGCGTGCTGCCCGCGTTCGCCGCCACGCGCGTCGACGTGCGCGACGCACTCGGCGATTCGACCAGCCGCGCCGTCTCGCGCGGGTCGGCAGCCTCGCGCACGTCGCGGCTGCTCGTCGCCGCGCAGGTGGCCTTTGCAGTCGTCCTCGTCGTCGGCGCTGGCTTGTTGATCCGCACCTTCGAGACGCTCGTTCACGCCGATCTCGGGTATGCCACCACCGATCATCAGGTGACCTTCTTTCTCGGCCTCGAGGGCCGATATCAGGATCCCGCATCGCAGGGTGCCTTCGTTGAGTCTTTCCTAAAGCGCGTCCACGCGCTGCCGGGTGTCACCGCCGCTGGCTATTCCGTCACCGGGCCGTGGAACGGCTCGTGGCGCGGTGTCCCCTTCCGCGTCGAAGGCAGGCCGGAGGATGGTTCGGATGCGCCCACCGTCGTTCTGGCAACTGCCTCGGCGGAATATTTCCCCGCCGTCGGCATGCGAGTCCGCAGTGGCCGTGGCTTCAATGCCGGCGATCGCCTCGGCACTACGCCGGTCGTCGTCATCAGCGAGAGCATGGCGCATCGCTATTGGCCGAACACCAATCCCATCGGCACACGCATCCGCCTGGGCGACTTTATCAGCAACCGCGCCGACACGGCACTGTATCGCCAGATCGTCGGCGTCGTGGACGACGCCAAGCAGGATGCCATGGGCGAGATCGATCCGACGGTCTACGTCTCGAACGAGCAGAATCAGATCTACTGCTGCTCGTACGTCGTTCGTACCGCCGGCGACGCGGCGGCGCTCATCCCCTCGATCAAGCAAGTCGCGCACACACTCGATCCACGCGTGCCCTTCGAGGGCGGACGCACTATGCGCGAGGTCCTCTCGGACCTCGTCCGCCGCCAGGCCGTCGCCATGACGCTCATCGTCACCTTCGCCGCGCTCGCGCTCCTGCTTGCGGGACTCGGCGTCTACGGCGTGATGTCCTACAGCGTCGTCGGCCGCACGCGCGAGTTCGGCATTCGTTCGGCGCTCGGCGCCTCGCGGCGAGCGATTCTCCTGCTGGTCCTGCGTGAGGGATTGGCGACGACGCTGCTCGGTCTCGCCGGCGGCCTGCTCATCGCCGCCGGCATGTCGCGCCTCGTTGCCTCGCTGCTCGTTGGCGTGTCAGCCCACGACCCTCTCTCGTATGGCGCGGCG
>JAICKA010000045.1 GCA_025928185.1 Gemmatimonadaceae bacterium | reverse complement strand
GGCGGCAATCAGTAGCACGATGCCCATCGCGCTCGCCTCGAGCACACGGCCGGGACGAATCCACCGCAGGTACACGCCCATGAGCAGCGCGATCGGAATCGTCAGCGCGATCGTGACGGTGCCCCACGGGCTCGCCTTGAGCGCATTCACGACGACCAGCGCGAGCACGGCGAGCAGCACGATCATGATGCCGAACACCGCCACGAGCGCGCTCATGCCGGCAACGGGCCCGATCTCGTCGCGCGCCATCTGGCCGAGCGTCGTCCCATTTCGCCGGACGGACGCGGCGAGAATCACGAAATCCTGCACCGCGCCGCCGAGCGCGACGCCGACGATGAGCCAGATCACGCCGGGGAGAAAGCCGAATTGGGCGGCGAGCGTCGGCCCGACGAGCGGCCCCGGCCCGGCGATCGCGGCGAAGTGATGGCCGAACACGATCCAGCGATTCGTCGGCACAAAATCGCGCCCGTCCTCGAGGCGCACCGCCGGCGTGGGCCGTGACGCGTCGAGCGCGAACACTTTCGCGGCGATCAGCTTGCTGTAGAACCGATACGCGACGGCGTACGTGCAGAGCGCCGCCGTCAGCAGCCAGGCGGCGCTCACCGTTTCTCCGCGCGACAGCGCGAGCCGCGCGAAGGCGGCGGCGCCAAGTACGGCGACGAGGGCCCAGATGCCTGCGCGAACGACTTTTCGCATGAAGGAAGCTCCTGTCAGGTCAGCGTCCGGCACAGCTCGTTCGGTCGCCAAGATGTTCGCGCGCGCGCGGCTGGTCAACAGTGCGCTGTCTCGCTCCCATACCAGGCGGCGATTACTTTGCCTGCATGTCACGTTTCGCGAGACCACGCCACGTGCTCGCGGCCGCGCTGGCCGTGGGTGCCATCGGCTGTGCGAGCAAGCCCGCCGCGCAGCCGGCGGTACAGCCGGCGCCGCCGGAACCGCTCGAGCACGCGCTGAGCGGCCTGGCGGCGCAGCACGTCGTGGTGCTTCCGGTGTACACGGTCAGCATCGATCCCGGGTTTCCCGGAGCGGGCGCAGTTGGCAACCGGGTGACCGTCGCGCGCACGCTCGACGCGGACATCGTCGCCGCGTTCGATGACCGCGGGTTGCGGCGCGCGTGGATCTTTCCCCCCGATCTGGTCGAGACGTACAAGCACAATCCGACGTACGCGACGGACCCGTACGGCCTCGCGGAAGAGCCGCTGCGGATCGCGAAGGTCGGCCGCGAGGCTCGTTTGCCGGAGCCCATCGCATCGCAGCTGCGCACGCTGGTCGCGTTCCACGATGACGCGCGTCTCGTTCTCGCGCCGCTCGAGCTGCGGCTCGAGCCCGTCGGTGCGCACGCGGGACGCGGCGTGCTGCATCTGGTGCTGATCGACGCCCGCGCGGCGAGCGTCGCCTGGATGGGCGACGTCGTCAGCGACACGGTGCCGACATTCGGCCCCGAAATCAGTGCGAGCGTGGCTTCGCGGCTGGCCAATGTCGTCGCGATCCGCTGACCGCCGTTGTTGATCCGTTCAACCGTTCCGCCGTTCATCCGCTCCACCGTTCATCCGTTCATCCGCACTTCATGCCCACTCCGGTCACTCTGATTCCCGGCGACGGTATCGGTCCGTCGATCAGCGACGCCACGGTACGCATTCTCGACGCGGCGGGCGCCGACATCGCCTGGGATCGACAGGTGGCCGGAATGGCTGGCGTGGCGCGCTTCGGCGACCCGATTCCCGACGCGACGCTCGACTCCATCAAGCGCACGAAGCTGGCGCTCAAGGGGCCGCTCGAGACGCCCGTCGGCGAGGGCTACCGCTCGATCAACGTCGCGCTGCGAAAGACGTTCGATCTCTACGCCAACGTCCGTCCCGCGCACACAATCCTGCCCAACGGCCGCTACAAGGATCTCGATCTCGTGCTCGTGCGCGAGAACACCGAAGGCCTTTACGTCGGCATCGAACACTATATCCGCGTCGGTGACGATCCGAAGGCTGCGGCGGAATCGATCGCGGTCGTCACGCGCGCCGGATCCGAGCGCATCATTCGCTACGCCTTCGAGTACGCGGTGAAGCACAATCGCAAGAAGGTGACGATCGTTCACAAGGCGAATATTCTGAAGTTCTCACAGGGCCTGTTTCTCGACACGGGCCGCATGGTCGCGCGCGAGTACGCCGGCCGCATCGCGCTCGAGGAGCGCATCGTCGACGCGATGGCGATGAACCTCGTGCTGCACCCGGAGCGGTTCGACGTGATCGTGACGACGAACCTGTTCGGCGACATTCTCTCCGATCAGATCTCGGGGCTGGTGGGCGGCCTCGGCCTCGCGCCGGGCGCGAACATCGGCATCAACGGCGCAATCTTCGAGGCAGTGCACGGCACGGCGCCGGACATCGCCGGCAAGGGCGTGGCGAATCCGAGCGCGCTCGTGCTCGCCGCGTGCATGCTGCTCGATCACATCGGCGACGACGCGCGGGCGACGCGCGTGCGCACGGCGCTGGAGTCGACGATCCGCGAAGGCCGCACGATCACCGGCGACCTCGGGGGCAACGCGACGACGGACCAATTCACCGACGCAGTGATCGCCCGGCTGTGACCGTCACGACGCTGTTTCACTGCTCCGATCTCCACTTCGGCCACCCGGCGGTGCCCGAGCAGTACGAGGCGATCGAAGCGCTGATTCAGACCCGCAAGTACGACGTCGTGGCGATCTCGGGCGACGTGTCGCAGCGCGCGCGCGCCGGCGAGTTCCAGCGCGCGCGCGAGTTCATCCGCAAGGCGGAGCAGGTGAGTGAGACGATCGTCGTGCCCGGCAACCACGACGTGGCGTGGTGGTTCTCGCCGCTCGGGCTCGGCACGCCGGACAAGATGTTCGCCAAGTACCGGCAGTACATCAGCGCGGACCTCGAACCGGTGCTGCGCATCGCCGGCGCGACGTTTGTCGGGCTCAACACGTCGCAAGGCGTAAATCGTCACACATTGACGTGGAACGTGCGCGATATTTCGATCATCGGTCACCTCACCCGCGATCAGGTCGAGCACGCGCGCGCCGAGTTCGAGCACTCCCGCGCCGGCGACGCGCGCATCATCGTCATGCATCACAATCCCGTCAAAGGCGAGCTCTCCCAGCGCCATGGACTCAAGGGGACGCAGCGCATTCTCGGCGCATTCGCCGAGATGGGCGTGGATCTCGTGCTGTGCGGTCACGATCATCAGGAAGCCGTGCACTACATCGAGCACACCAAGCGCGGCACGATCATCTCGACGTCCGGTACGATCAGCAACCGATCGCGCGGCGGGCGGCCGTCGTCGGTGAACAGCATCCGCATCGCCGAGGATCAGATCGAGGTGTCGACGCTCGTGTGGACGCCGCGGGAGCGCGACTTCATTGCCGGTCCGGTGAAATGCTTCACGCGCTGACATCGGTTTTCCGCTCGCGCGACGCGCTGCAGCTCACGTTCGCGCTGGAGCCCGCGCCGCGTGATGCGGACGAGCTGCTCGCGCGCTTGCGGGCGCTCGGCCTGGCGCGCATCGCGCGCTGCCGGCTGACGCGCAACCGCAACGTGATGGTGAGCTTTCGCGGCGACGAGTTGCGCGTGCATCACGGGTATCTCGATGCGCCTCGCGAAGTGCATCAGGCGATCGTGCAGTTCATCGAGGGCCGCACGCGCACCGAGCGGCGCCGCGCACGCGCGCTGATCGTCGGTCACACCTCCACGTTCGCACCGGCGCAGGGGCCGTCGCGCCGCGCCGAGCGCACGCGTCCCGAAGACGAACACCTCGCCGCGAAGTGCATGGTCTGGCACGCGCGCTACAACGCCGAGCACTTCGGCGGCACGCTCAAAACGGTGCCGGTGCGTGTGTCGCGCCGCATGCGCAGCCGGCTCGGACACTACACCGCGGCGACCGCGGGCGAGAGCGGCGAGATCGCGATCAGTTGGCGGCACCTGCGGCGGCATGGCTGGGACGAGGCGCTGCACACGCTGCTCCACGAGATGGTGCACCAGTGGCAGGACGAGACGGGCAATCCGATCGACCATGGTCGCGCGTTCCGCGCCAAGGCGCGCGAGGTGGGCATCGCCGCCGCCGCCAAGCGCGCGGTGCGCATCGAGGAGCGCCGAGCCGGAGCGCGCGCGACGCCCGAGCCTCGCGACTGACTTAGATTCGAAGGACCTCACCCGCCAACTCCGCAATGCTCGACTTCTACAATATCGATTCCGTGCTCTCCGAGGACGAGCGTGCCGTACGCGACAGCGTGCGCCGCTTCGTCGACGAGCGCGTGCTGCCGATCATCGGCAAGTACTACGTCGAGGGCCGATTCCCGAAGGAGATTCTCCCCGAGCTCGCCGAGCTGGGCGTGTTCGGCGCGAACCTGCCGGAGCAGTATGGCTGCGCGGGCCTCAACAACGTCGCGTACGGGCTGATCATGCAGGAGCTGGAGCGCGGCGACTCCGGGCTGCGGTCGTTCGCGTCGGTGCAGGGCGCACTGGCGATGTATCCGATCTACGCGTTCGGCAGCGAAGAGCAGCGGACGCACTGGCTGCCGCGCATGGCGAGCGGCGAGGTGATCGGCTGCTTCGGGCTCACCGAGCCGGATTACGGCTCGAATCCGTCCGGCATGATCACGATGGCGCGGGAGCAGAAGGACGGCACGTGGCTGCTCAACGGCGCCAAGATGTGGATCACCAACGGCTCTACCGCGAACATCGCGGTGGTGTGGGCGAAGACGAACGGCGACGCGAGCGAGAAGTCGATCCGCGGCTTCGTCGTGCCGACGAACAGCAAGGGCTTCACGGCAAAGGATCAGAAGGGCAAGCTCTCGCTGCGGGCGAGCGATACGAGCGAACTGGTATTTCAGGACGTGCAATTGCCGGCCGACGCGATCCTGCCCAAGTCCGGTGGACTCAAGAGTCCTCTCATGTGCCTGACGCAGGCGCGGTACGGCATCTCGTGGGGCGCCATCGGCGCGGCGATGGCCTGCTTCGAGGAAGCGTCGAGCTACGCCAAGAATCGTGTGATGTTCGACCGGCCGATCGGCGGCTTCCAGATCCAGCAGGAGCGGCTGGCCGACATGCTGACGGAGATCGTAAAGGCGCAACTCGTGTCGCTGCACCTCGGCCGGCTCAAGGACGCTGGGACGATGACGCCGCAGCAGGTGTCGCTGGCCAAGCGCAACAACGTGAGCATGGCGACGGACATCGCGCGCGAAGCGCGGCGGCTGCTCGGCGCGAACGGCATTCTCGCCGAGTACGCGGCGATGCGGCACATGGCGAATCTGGAGAGCGTGTACACGTACGAAGGGACGCACGACGTGCACTCGCTGGTGCTGGGGCAGGCGATCACGGGGTTGAACGCGTTCAAGTGACGGCGGAGCGGCGGAGCGGCGGAGCGGCCCATGCCGGCGCCGCTTCACCCCGACCCCTTGCCCACTGATGCCTGACCCCTTGCTGAAATAGGGATACGGCCGTACGTTCGAGCCCTGATCCGACCGGGGACCGAACGATGAAGCGTCGATTTCATCTCAGCATCGGCGAGCGCGGCGTACGCCGGGACGTCGCCAGCGAGCTCGCGTTCTACATCGACATGCGCACGCGCGAGCTGATCGCCGCCGGCCTGCCGCCCGACCGGGCGCGCGCCGAAGCGACGGCGGCCTTCGGCAATGTCGGCGCGATCGAGGCGGCCTGCCGCGACGAGCGACGCCGGGACGTGCGCCGCCGCGCCTGGCGCGAGCGCATCGCTTCCGTCGGGGGCGATGTGCGATACGCCGTCCGCACCCTGGCGCACGCACCCGGCTACACCGCCGCCGCGCTGTTCACGCTGGCCCTCGGCATCGGCGCGAACAGCGCGATTTTCAGCATGGTGAATGGGGTGCTGCTGCGGCGCCTGCCGTACGCCAACGCGGAGCATCTCATCGTGCTGCAGCAGCCGGTCGCCTCGCTCGGCATCGGCGATATCGGGTTCTCGCCACTCGAGGTGGCGGACTTCCGCGCCGGTATGCCGCGCGCGTCGATCGACGAGTATCACTCGATGTCGTTCGACCTGCTCGGCCACGGCGAGCCGCGGCACGTCCAGACCGGAGTCGTGTCGGCCGATTTCTTCCGCGAGCTCGGCGTGCGTCCGCTGCTCGGCCGGACGTTCGCTGACGGCGAAGACAAGGACGGCGCCGCGCCGGTGCTCGTGCTCAGCTACCAGTTCTGGGTCGACCAGCTCGGCGCCGACTCATCGATCATCGGCCAGTCGTTCACGATGAATGACCGGCAGCACGTCGTCATCGGCGTGCTGCCGCCGCTGCCGCCGTATCCGGACCGGAACGACGTGTGGATGCCAATTTCCTCATGTCCCTTCCGATCGTCGCCGCAGGTGAAGTCGACGCGTACGGCGCGGATGGTGTCGATGGTCGCCCGCCTGCCCGACGACATGACGCCGGCCGATGCGCAGCGACGGCTGTCGCTCGTCGAAGCGCGGCTGCACGCCGCCTATCCTGATGCCTACAAGGGAGTGACGGACGCGACGATCAGCGCCACGCCGGTGCACGCGCAGATGACCGACAGCGCGCGGCCCGCGTTTCTGGTGCTGCTCGGCATCGCTGGTCTCGTGCTGCTCGTCGCCTGCATCAACGTCGCGCACCTCACGCTGGCGCGGCAGCTCCGCCGGCAGCGCGAGCTGGCGATTCGCATCGCGCTTGGCGCGGGCCGCCGACGCCTGCTGCGACAGCTCGTGACCGAGAGCCTGCTGCTCTCGATCGCTGGCGGTGCCCTCGGCCTCGTGGTCGCGCGCGTGGCGATGGGCGCGCTCAGCCAATTCGCATCGCAGTTCACCGTTCGCGCCGACGCGATCGTGCTCGATTGGCGCGTGACGCTGTTCGCGCTCGGCATCGCGATCGTCGCCGGTCTCGTCTTCGGCGTGCTTCCGCTCGCGGCGGACCGTCATGACGTGGTGTCGCGGCTGCGCGATGGCGCGTCGACCGCCGGCACCGGGCGCGTACGACTGCGCGGCGCGCTTGTCGTGGGCGAGGTGGCGCTGGCGTTCGTCGTGCTCGTCGGCGCGGGGCTGGCGATCCGCAGCTTCGCGCGACTCATGTCGACCGCGCCCGGGTACGATCCGCAGAACGTCGTGACGGCGCGGGTGGTGCTGAATTTCACGAAATACAAAACGCGCCACGACATGCGCGCGCTCGGCGATCAGCTGCTGCAGCGCCTTCAGGGGGCGCCGGGCGTCGTGGCCGCGGCTGTGGCAAACGAGTTTCCGGCCAGCAGCTCGCAGCCGCGGAATCTTTCCTTGTTCTCGATTCGCGGCAGGCCCGCTCCGGACAGTCTGCATCAGCCGAAGGCCGAAGTGAACATCGTATCGGCGGGTTACTTCCGCACCGTCGGCGTGCCGATCGTGGCCGGTCGCGCGTTCACGGCCGCCGATCGCGACACGGTCAACGTCGCGCTGATCGTGAGTGCGTCCGCCGCGCGGCGCTACTTCCCGAACGAGAGTCCGATCGGAAAGCAACTCTCGTTCAACAACGGAAAAAGCTGGTACACCGTCGTCGGCGAGTCGGGGGACGTTCGCCAGTTCGGGCCGGCGGTGGATGTACCGGAACAGGTGTACGCTCCGTTCGCGTCGACCGGCACGAACGACGTGCGCGTGCTGATTCGCGAATCGAACCCAAGGGCGCTCGGCGCTCGACTCATCGACCAGATCGTCCATTCGATCGACCCGCAGCAGCCGGTGATCGATGTCGAGACGCTCGCGGATGCGCGACGCGACGTGCTCGCCTCGCCGCGCGAAACGGCGCTCTTGCTCTCGGGTTTCGCCGCGCTGGCGCTGGCGATCGCGGCGGCCGGACTGGGCGGAGTGATGGCGTACTCCGTCGGCCAGCGAACGTCGGAGTTCGGCATTCGCATGGCGCTCGGAGCGGAACGCGCGAGCATTCTGCGGCTCGTGCTGGCGCAGGGGCTGTGGCTCGTGGTCGTGGGCGTCGCGATCGGCATCGGCGGGTCGATCGCGTTCGGCGCCGGAATGTCGAAGCTGCTCACCGGCGTGCCGCGCACCGATCCGCTCACGTACGCCGGCGTCGCCGCGGTGTTTCTGGTTGTCGCGATGCTCGCTTGCCTCGTGCCGGCGCGCCGCGCGACGGCCATCGATCCGGCCGGCGCGTTTCGCGCGAGCTGACCAACCTTTCACGAGCGAACGGACCATGGCAGGCAGCGATCTCTTCGTCGGCACGCTCGACGTGCTGATTCTCAAGGCCGTGAGCTGGGGTCCGACGCACGGCTATGCGGTCGGCCGCTGGATTCGGCAGACCACCAACGATGCGCTGCAGGTGCAGGAAGGCGCGCTGTATCCGGCGCTGCACCGATTGCAGCGCAAGGGACTGTTGGACGAGGAATGGGGCGTGAGCGAAACCGGACGCGAGGCGAAATACTACCGCCTCACGGCCGCCGGCCGGCGCGAGCTGCGTGCCGAGGCGGCACGGTGGAACGAACACGCGAAGGCCGTGTCGCTGGCACTCTCCGCGGCGAAGCCATGACAGGACCAATCATGGAACGCATATGGCCAATCGCGTTCGCTAGAGCATTCCGCCGTTCCACCGTTCCACCTTCCCGGCTACCTTTCCTGCGGTACTCAACCACAGTGAGGTAGGGCGGTGAAGATTGCCGTCTGCATCAAGCGCACGCCGGATTCGGAGTCGCGCTTCAGGATTGCTGCGTCCGGCACGGGCATCGACGAAACGGGACTCAAGTTCGACATCGACGATTTCGCGAGCTACGCGGTCGAAGTCGCGCTGCAGCTGAACGAAAAATCGGGCGGTGGCGACACGGTCGTGTACGCAGTCGGACCCGACGTCGTCCAGGAATCGCTGCGCAAGGCGATGAGCATGGGCGTCACGCGCGCGGTGCAGCTCAAATCCGATACGCAACCGGCGGATGGACTCGCGGTTGCCAAGGCGCTCGCGGCCGAGCTCTCGACCGGCGGCTACGATCTCGTGCTGTTCGGCAAGCACGCGTTCGATACGTCGGCCGGCATCGTCGGCACGGCGACGGCCGAGCTGCTCGGAATTCCGTGCGTCACCGCGGCAACGAAGCTCGACATCGCCAATGGGCGCGGTACGGCTCGGCGCGAGCTGGAAGGCGCGGCGGAAGTCGTCGAATTTCCGCTGCCCGCCGCCGTGACGATCGACGAAGGGATTGCGCGTCCGCGCTATCCGTCGCTGAAAGGGATCATGGCGGCGAAGAAGAAGCCGCTCGAGGTGAAGCCGGCGCAACTCGGCGAGACGCGTGTCACCGTCACGAAAATGGAGTTGCCGCCCGATCGGCCCGCGGGCCGCATCATCGGCGAGGGCCCGGCGGCCGTGCCGGAGCTCGTCCGTCTGCTGCAGACGGAAGCCAAAGTTCTCTAACACGCGCGACCGACAGGATCGCTCAGCATGGCCAACGTTCTCGTATTCGCTGAAACCCGGAACAACTCGCTCCGCAAGGTGGCACTCGAGGCGGTGACGGCCGCGCGTGCACTCGCCGACGCAACCGGCGGCGGGCAGGTGCACGCACTCGTCGCCGGTCCGAGCGGCGTACAAGCCGCCGCGGAGCAGCTCGGCCAGTACGGCGCCGACGCGGTCATCGCCGTGGAGCACGCTGGACTTGCCACATTCAATCGCGAAGTCGTCGCGGCGACGCTGGCGACGCGCGCCAAATCGGGCTCGTATCGCGCGGTGGTGCTCGGCTTTTCCGCGCAGGGCCGTGATCTTGGCCCGCGCGTCGCGGCCAAGCTCGATGCTCCGATCGTCACCGACGTCACCGAGATCCAGGCGTCGGGTGATGCGCTCGTCGTCAAGCACCCCGCCTACGCGAACAAGGTGATCGTCACGCTGCGCGTGACCGGCCCGCTCGCCGTCGTCGCCGTTCGCCCGAATGCGATCACGGCCGCGCCGAACGCGCACACTGCCGCGATGGAGACGATGGCACCGGCGGTCGATCCGGCCGCGGCGAAAGTCGTCGTGAAGGAAGTCGTCGAGGGCGGCCGCGACAAGATCGATCTGGGCGAGGCGCCGGTGGTTGTCGCCGGCGGCCGCGGGCTCAAGGCGGCGGAGAACTTCACAATTCTCGAAGACCTCGCGGCCGCCTTTGGCAACGCGGCGGTCGGCGCCACCCGCGCCGTGACCGACGACGGTTGGCGGCCGCACAGCGATCAAATCGGCCAGACCGGCCGGCAGGTGAGTCCGCAGCTGTACATCGCCGCCGGCATCTCCGGCGCGATCCAGCATCTGGCCGGCATGCGAACGTCGAAGACGATCGTCGCCATCAACCGCGACAAGGAAGCGCCGATCTTCAAGGTGGCGGACTACGGCATCGTCGGCGACGTGCTGGAGGTCGTGCCGGTGCTGACCGCGGCGGTCCGCGACGTGAAGTCGAAGCACTGATGTCGACGTCGAGCGTTCTGCTCGCCTTCGTGCTCGTGCTGGGCGCGGGATTCTTCGCGCTCAACGTGCAGCGGCTCGTCCGCTACATGCAGATCGGCCGGCCGGAAGATCGCAGCGATCATCCAGCGACGCGTTTGCGCAACGTGCTGGCAATCGGCATTGCGCAACGGAAGATCTTCCGGGATCCGGTTGCCGGACCGATGCACGCCCTGATCTTCTGGGGGTTTCTGGTGCTCACCGCGGGCACCGTGGAAATCATCATTCAAGGGTTCTCGGCAGCGTTCTCATACGCGCTGTTCCTGCCGCACTGGCTGTACCAGCTGTATGCGTTCTCGCAGGACGTGTTCGCGCTGCTCGTGCTCGGCGCGGTCGCCTTTGCATTCTACCGCCGGCTGGTGGTGCACCCGAGGCGGCTCGAGGGCGACAACCTCGAGCATGCCGACGCGCTGATCATCCTCGGCATGATCGGCGGCTTGATGGTGACGCTGTTGCTGGTGAACGCCTGCCAGTATCTCGTCGACCCGGCGACCATCGGCCCGGAAAAGTTCATCTCGCGCGGCATCGCCGCGGGACTCGCGCCGGTGGATGCGCACCCCGCCGCGCTCATGCACGTGTTCTGGTGGATGCACGTGCTGCTCGTGCTCGTGTTCCTCAACTACCTGCCCTACTCCAAGCACCTGCACGTGGTCACGTCGCTGTTCAACGTGTACCTGTCCAATACGAGCGGCCCTGGGCAAAAGGGCGTGATGCGCGCCATGGATCTCGAAGCCGACGTCGAGCAGTTCGGCGCGTCGGACGTCGAGCACCTCACCTGGAAGAATCTGCTCGACGGCTATTCATGCACGGAGTGCGGCCGCTGCACCGCGGCGTGTCCGGCGAACTTCACCGGCAAGATCCTCAGCCCGCGAAAGATCGTCGTCAACACGCGGCAGCGGCTCATGGAAAAGGCGCCCGTCGTCACCGGCGACCGGATGGAGTTTCTGCACCCGGCGCTCGTACACGGTGAAGGCGACGATGCAGGTGCCGCTACGCCCGAGCAGGCGCTCGAGCATCGGCTGCTCGACAATTACATCAGCGAGCTGGAGCTCTGGCAGTGCACGAGCTGCCTTGCTTGCGTGCAGGAGTGTCCGGTCTCCATCAATCAGCTGGAGATCATCAACGAGATGCGGCGGAATCTCGTGCTCACCGAATCGCGCTTTCCCGAGGAGATCCAGCCCGCGTTCGAGTCGCTCGAGCGAAACGGATCTCCATGGGCGTTCAATCCGGGCGATCGCGCCAAGTGGGCCGAGGGGCTCGACATTCCGACGATGGCGGAGCTGGCCGAACGCGGCGAGCGTCCGCAGATCCTGTTCTGGGTCGGCTGCATGGGCTCGTTCGACGACCGCGCCAAGAAGATCGCGGTCGCGTTTGCGAGAATCCTCAAGGCCTGCAACATCGATTTCGCCATTCTCGGGCAGGAGGAGCACTGCCACGGCGATCCCGCGCGCCGCATGGGCAACGAGTATCTCTACCAGATGCTCGCCACCGACACGATCGGCACGCTCGATCGCTATCAGGTGCGGACCATCGTCACGAGCTGCCCGCACTGCTTCCACCAGCTCGGCAACGAGTTCCCGCAGCTCGGCGGAAACTATGAGGTGATTCACCACTCCACGTTCATCGAGCGGCTGCTCGCGGACGAGCGCGTACCGCTGCGCAGTGCCGAGGGCGAGCGGCTCGTCGTCGCGTATCACGACTCCTGTTATCTCGGCCGCTACAACGACGTGTACGACGCGCCGCGCGAGACGCTCAAGCGCGCCCTCCCGGTGCTCTCACTCGTCGAAGCGCCGCGGAACCGCGACCGCGGCTTCTGCTGCGGTGCCGGCGGCGGTCGCATGTTCATGGAAGAGCGTCAGGGCAAGCGCATCAACGTCGAACGCACCGAAGAGCTGCTCGCCACGGGCGCCGAGACGATCGCCGTGGCGTGTCCGTTCTGCATGACGATGATCACCGACGGCGTGAACGCCGCGCAATCCACGGTGCCGGTGCTCGATATCGCGGAAGTCGTGGCCGGACAGCTCATCTCGTAGCGGCAATCTCGAAGATCGCGATCGTCTGACGAACGTCGCCGTCGCTGTACGGCACATTCGCCTGCGAGTGCAGCGCCAACCCGAGCGGCGGCAGCGCCGAGAGAAAATCGCCGCGCGCGACGCGACCCGGATCGGCCACGTAGGCCACGCCGTGTGGAGCGAGGGTCGCCGCAATGGCACGCGCGACGAGCGCGCCGTATGGACGTTCGTACAGCACGTCGGACGCGGCAACGACGTCGTGCCGGGTCGGTGTCGCGGGCATGTGGCGCCAATCGAGCACCAGCGCGTGCGGATCGCACCCGGTATTCCGCCACGCATTCACGCGCGCGAAGTCCGTGGCATCTTCATAATAGTCTGAAGCGGTTGTCTCGAAGCCCGCGATGCAGGCAGCCGTCGTGACGAGCCCCGCGCCGCAGCCCAGCTCGAGGAAGGTGCGATCCGTACCGTCGAGCGTCGCTACGTGCTCGGCGAGCACCTGCGCCGACGGCCACAGCTCGGCCCAGTACGGCAGCCGCTCGTCGCGCTCGAACGCGGCCTCGTCGATCAGGTCCTCGGCGCTGGCGGGATGCAGCAGCCGCAGGGATCGACCTGCGATGTCGATTGCGGTTTCGACGATCTGGAACCGCTCGCGCAGCCGGGCTTCCAGGGCGCGAAGCGCTGGGTCGCTCACACCTCGAGTTGGCCAGCGGACAGAGCGCCCTCGCCGAGCAGGACCGCCTTGAGCGATTCGCCGGCACGAACCAGCGGGCGTTCGGGCGGCACGACCAGCAGCGCATTCGCGCGAGCCATCGACGTCAGCAGGCCGGAGCCCTGCGGGCCGGTCAACCTGGCCCACGGCACGCCGTTCTCCCAGTCGACGACGGCGCGCAGAAAGTGCATCAGCGGCGCGGCGATCGAGAGCTCGTGGACCGTTTGGACGGTCAGCACGGGACGGAAGATCGCGCTGTCGCCGCACAGCCGACGAATGAGCGGCCGCGCGAACAGCTCGAACGTCACCATCGCCGACACCGGATTGCCTGGCAGTCCCAGCCAGGGCATCTCGCCGAGTCTGCCGAAGCCGAGCGGCGCGCCGGGTCGCATTCGTACGCGCCAGAGATCGAGCGTGGCGCCGAGCGATTGCAGCACGTCTTTCGTGAAGTCGAATGCGCCGACCGAGACGCCGCCGGACGTGATCAGGAGGTCGCAGCCCGCCGCGCGTGCGATGGTGCGCTGGTACTCCGCGGGATCGTCGGCGACGATGCCCAGCTCCAGCACGTCGGCGCCCGCGGCGCGCGCGGCGGCCGCGAGCGTGTAGCTGTTGGACGAGATGATGCGTTCACCGCGGCGCACGGCGTCGAATTGGTCGACGTCCACCAGCTCGTCGCCCGATGCGACGACGGCAACTCGCGGACGGCGATGCACCGGAACCTCGGCCCATCCGATCGAGGCGAGCACGCCAAGCTGTGCGGGGCCGAGCGCCGAGCCGCGGGCGACGGCTACGTCGCCGATGCGGAGGTCCTCGCCGCGGGGCCGCACGTTGCGCCCGGCGTCGCGCGGGTCGAAGATCGTCACGCGCTCCGGACCGCCGTCCGTGTCTTCGACGCGGATGACGCTGTCGGCACCACGGGGCACCGGGGCGCCGGTCATGATGCGGCTCGCCGTGCCGATCTCGACGGGTTGCGTTGGCTGCTGGCCCGCACGCACGGTTTCGAGAACGCTCAAGACCACTGGCTCGTCTCTCGTTGCGCTCGCCACGTCGGCCGCGCGCACGGCGTAGCCATCCATCGACGAGTTGTCCCAGGGCGGATGCTCGATCGGCGAGATCGCATCCTCCGCGAGGACGCGGCCGAGGGCAGCGCGAAGAGCAATGCGCTCGCTGCCCAGCGGCTGCACGCCAGACAGGATCCGGGCGCTGGCCTCCCGAACGGTCGTTGGCATGCGGGTCTCCGGTGGTGCTAGTGGAGGTGCATGCCCGCCACGCGCGCCAGAATCGCGTCCTGCACGCGCTCGACCTCGCGCGTCGGCGTCGTCCAGTTGTTAGCCAGGAAGCTGAAGATGAGCATGTGCTGATCGGCCGTCGTCACGTATCCGGACAGCGATCGCGCCAACGCCACCGAGCCGGTCTTCGCGTGCACGTTGCTGTCAGCCGGCGTGCCCTTCATGCGGTTCTCGAGCGTGCCGTCCACGCCGGCGATCGGCAGCGCGTCATAGAAGACGTTGAAGTTCGGCGACCGGCGCATTGCGTCGAGAATGCGCACCAGCGTTTGTGGCGACACGTAGTCGTAGCGCGCGAGACCGCTGCCGTCGCGCACTACCGCTTCGGCGGGCACCACCACGCCCCACTGGGCGATCTGTCGTTCGACGAGGGCCCGCGCGCTGTCGGCGCGTCCGACGCCGATGGCCTGCAGCGCGATGGTCCGAAACAGCATCTCCGCCAGCTGATTCTGGGACGGCTTGAGCAGCGCCTTGAGAATCTCGCTCAATGGCGGCGACATCAGCGTGGCGAGCGTGTCAATGCGCGCCAGGGTGTCCGTCGCTCCGCCGAGCACGGTGATGCCGCGGCTGGCGAGCGCTTCGCGCACGGCGCCGATGTAGGCCCGATCGGGATCGTGATGCGTCACGATCAGGACGGCGGAGTCGCCGGCGGCAATCTGGCCTTCGACGATCTCGTCCCAGGACACGCTGTCCTTGCGGGCGTGAATGACGTTCGGATCGTGCGGGCCGGGTGCATTCGCCGGCGCCACGGTCGTTGCCATGACGCGGACGTGCGGCACCGTGTGCGCCGGCCACACGTCGACCGTGACCGGATCGCCGGGCTGCGCGCCGCCGCGTACGTCGAGCTGGCTGAAGCCTTCGTTGAACAGCAATTCGTCGATTGGCGCCGAGTAATCGTCCTCGAAGTCGTCGTAGGTCCACCCGTAGCCGAAATGCTCGCCGGGAAATGCATCGCCCCAGGCGAGCACGCGGCCGGTGATGCGCGTGATCCCGCGGGCGCGCAGCGAATCGGCGATGGAGTCGAGGGGCGCCATCGCGTCGTGGCGCATGTGATCGCTCACCGACGGATCGCCCCGTCCGATCACGAGCAGATCGCCGGCGAGCGTGCTGTCGGACACCGCGCCGCGCGCGGCAAACACCGTGTGGTACTGAAACGCCGGTCCGAGCTGCGTGAGCGCGGTGGACGTCGTCAGGATCTTCATGTTCGACGCCGGCATGAACAGCTTGCCGGCGTTCCGCGAGTACAGCGTGTCGCCCGACGCCGGGTCGACGATGAGAATTCCCCAATTGGCGTTCGAGAATTCCGGCTGCGTGACCATCGAATCGATGGCGGTGCGCAGGCGGGCGACAGGGCGGGGGACGGGCCGCGGCGTGGCGTACAGCCCCGCGGTGCGGCAGCCCCAGGCGACGGCGAACACGAACGGCAGTTGGGCGATGATGCGCATCCACGCTCCGGCGGAATCGGGATCGGAAGGATACTGCGGGGAGAGGGGAGAGGGGAGAGTGGAGAGAGGCGAGAAAGACCGAGACGCGAGAACCGAGACGCGAGAACCGAGGAGCGAGATACCAGGTGCGAGATCGACGCCGCAGCCGTGAGCGGTCAGCCGTGAGCGGTCAGCCGTGAGCGGTCAGCCGTGAGCGTCGAGGCGCGCCGCGAGAAGCAAGTCGTTCGGCGTGTTGACGTTCATGAACAGGCGCGACGGGTCGCCCAGCGTCGCAACCTCCGATCGCGATATGCGCTCGAGCCAGGGCAGCCGCTCCAGCAGCGCGGAGAGCCGAAAGTCGGCCTCGCCAATCGCGGCGTCGATGAATGGCAGACAGCGCACGCTGTACGCCGCGCACAACGGCTCGAGCCCACGCGCGCTCTCCGGCACCGCTGCGTACGGCGAGCGCGTCGCGCGTTCGGCGATCAACGCGAGCAGCGACGCGGTCACGAACGGCATGTCCCACGCGACCACGAGCGCACCGTCGGTCGCGTGCGACAGCGCGGTGTGAATGCCGATGATGCTGCCACGCTCGGCGCGCGCATCAGCGAACACCGCGACGCCGTCGAGCCAGCGGCTTGCGTCCGGCGCATTGCCGATCAGGATCAGCTCATCCGCGACGGCGCGCAGCGCGGCGGCAACGCGGTCGATGATTCGCTCGCCGCCCACGCGCTGCAGGCCCTTTGGCTCGCCGCCGAAGCGCGCGCTGGCGCCGCCGGCGAGAATGGCGCCGAGCATCAGTCGGGATCGTAGCTGGCGCTGAGCGTCGAGTCTTCGGCGACCGTGACGCGTTCGACACGCGCCGCGCCGCCGAGTGCCGCCTGCACGCGCTGGCAGATGAAACGGGCCAGCTCCTCGCCGGTTGGAATCAGCTTGCCGTCGGCGAACTCCGGCACCTCGAGATTGATGTTCCGGTGATCGAACCGCTGGCGCACCTCGGCGTCGAGCACGCGATCGAGCACCGCGAGATCGACGAGCATGCCGGTGGCGGGATCGACGTCGCCGCGAACGGTGACGTCGCACGTGTAGCTGTGGCCGTGATAGTTCGGGCGCGCGCAGGCGCCGAACGTCTCGGCGTTGCGCTCTTCGGACCAGTCGGGGCGGCGATAGCGATGCGCGGCGGCGAAGGCAACGCGCCGCGTCAGGCGAAAGGACATGCCTGAAGTCTAATGGTCCTCCCCAAACTCCTCGCGGCCGGTGAAGCCTTCCTGGGTCGGACTTTCGGGCGGAATCCACGACGTGCCCTTCTCGATCACGTCCTGCACGTCCGTGGTGCCGTAGAGCTCCGCGTCGAGATCCTCCTCGAGATGCTCGGCCTCGGGACTCAGCCCCACCGGCCGATCGCCGAGCAGCAGTCCTTCGCGGCGGTCGTCGTCGGCGAGGTGTTCGTCCATGGCTTCGGGACTCAGCGCGCGGCGGGACGGATCGACGAACAGCTCGTTGCGCAGCCGCTCCGCGCCCACGATGTCGGTGACGACGTGATCGGCGACGAGCCGCTCGCCGTCGGTGCCCACGCGGCCGGCCAGCGTCACCTGTCCGCTGCGGACCGTGACCGTGATCTCGTCGATGTCGACCGTGTTGTTGGCTGCGAGATGCTCGCGCACGAGGCCACGCAGCTCGTCATCGCTCAGATTGTCGAGATCGTTCAGGTCTTCGAAATCGCGCGCCATGGTCTCGTCCTGGTGACGGGTGACCCGGCCCGGATCAGAAGCGATACGTGAGGCCGAGGGTGTACGCCGGATTGTTGATCCAGAAGGACTTCGCCTGGTCCGGCGGAATGACCGCCGTGCCGCCTGTCGGCGCGATGTAGAACGCTTCCGGATATGCGATCTTGTACAGCCGGTTCGTGATGTCCGCGCGCAGCTCCAGGTGACCACCTGGAACCCACTGGATTCCACCGCCCCAGTTGAGTGCAAAGCGGGTGCCGAACCGGTAGCCTCCGGTATCGGGTTGCGTGTGCAGATCGGAAGCGAATCCGAGACCGCCGGCGATCTCCGGAACGAGATGATGCCAGCTCTTGCCGCCGGTGAGCCCGAGCCCCAGTCCGACGTTCGCGAGGTACAGCGGCCGGCTCTGCTTTCCGAGATCGCGCGACGCGCCAACCTTGAACGGATTGATCACGTTCCGCTCGGACGACACGCGCGACAGCTCACCGATCAGGTGCGCCGGACCGCCGGCGCGCCACTCGTAATGCACCCCGATGAGCGCTCCGCTCTGCGGCCCCACCTGCGCGGCATCCTGGTGCGCGTGATAGGCACCCACGAGCAGCGTCAGGCCCTGAGTCAAATCCAGGTCGACGTATGGGCTGCGTGCCGGCGGGTAGCCGACTTGTGCGCCGGCGCCCGCGGCGCCGCCCGCGAGGAGCATGACGCCGCACAGCGTCGCCGCAATCAAGTGCTTCACTTCCGGTCTCCTGTCTGTCTCAGGTCCACCCCGGTCATCTCCTCCGGGCGCTCGAGGCCGAGCATGGCCAGCACGGTAGGACCAACATCGCACAGCGCGCCTCCGGCGCGTAGTGGCCGTGCGCTCTCGTGGTCCACGGCAATGATCGGAACGGGATTGGTCGTGTGCGCGGTGTGCGGTCCACCGGTCTCCGGATCGATCATCATCTCGCAATTGCCATGATCGGCGGTGACGAGCAGGCGTGCCCCGGATCGATCCGCGGACTGCATGACGCGCGCGAGGCACGCGTCCACCGTTTCGACGGCCTTGATCGTCGCGGGAATCGATCCGGTGTGCCCGACCATGTCGCCGTTGGCAAAGTTGCAGAGAATGAATTCGTGCTCGCGTTTGTCGATCGCATTGCACAAGACGTCGGTCACGCCCGGCGCGCTCATTTCCGGCATCAGATCGTACGTCGCCACATGCTGGCTGGGCACGAGCTCCCGGTGCTCGCACGGAAACGGCGTTTCGACGCCGCCGTTGAAGAAGTACGTCACGTGCGCGTACTTCTCGGTCTCCGCCGTCCTGAGCTGGCTCATGCCTGCCTTGGACACCACTTCGCCGACGATGTTCACCATCGACTGCGGCGGGAACGCCGCCGGCACGTCGAGCGTGCGGTCGTACTTGGTCATCGTCGCGACGGTGAGCGACGGCCGGTCGCCCGTGTCGAAGCCGTCGAAGTCAGGCTGTGTAAGCGAGCGAACGATCTGCCGCATGCGATCCGCGCGGTAGTTGAAGCAGATCAGCGCGTCGCCGTCGCGCATCGGCGCCACCGGCTTGCCGCCGCGCGTGATCACCGTCGGCGTGATGAACTCGTCCGTCTCGTTGCGCTCGTACGCGGCGCGGATCACCTCGATCGGATCGGTGCCCGTGGGCCCCACGCCCTGTACGGCGGCGCGATACCACTTCGCCGTGCGATCCCATCGCTTGTCGCGATCCATCCCGTAATACCGGCCGCCCAGGCTGGCGACGACGGCACGTCCGTGCGCGCGATCGAGCAGCGTCTGCATGTAACCAAGTCCCGACCGCGGCATGGTGTCGCGTCCATCCAGCAGCGCGTGCACCGCGATCCGCGGTACTCCGCGCTCGGCGCACAGATCGATCAGGGCGAACAGGTGCGTGTCGATCGCGTGCACGCCGCCGGTGCCGATCAATCCGACGAGATGCACCGTGCCGCCCGACTGCTTTGCCGCCTCGCAGGCGCCGACGAACACCGGATTCTCGAAGAACGAGCGGTCGCGAATCGACTCGCTGATGCGCACGAGGTCCTGCACGACGACGCGGCCGGCGCCGAGGTTCAGGTGACCGACCTCACTGTTGCCCATCTGACCTTCGGGCAAACCGACGGCTCGCCCGGACGCATCGAGCAACGTGTGCGGATACCGCGCGACGAGCGAGTCCCACGTGGGTGTCGACGCCAGCGCGATCGCGTTGCCTTCCCGTTCCGGCCGGTACCCCCAGCCATCGAGAACGACGAGAACGACG
>JAICKA010000076.1 GCA_025928185.1 Gemmatimonadaceae bacterium | reverse complement strand
CGAAGTGGGCGCTGGCGATCGATGTGTACCGGACGATCGTCGAGCACACGCATCCGGTGGATGCAGCGGACATCGCGGTGTCGGCGCACATTCAGCTGGCGTTCTGTTTGAGGACGGTTGGTGATCTCGAGGGTTCAGCTGCTGCGTACGAGCGCGC
The DNA here is from genome assembly GCA_025928185.1 of Gemmatimonadaceae bacterium. GTDB lineage: Bacteria > Gemmatimonadota > Gemmatimonadetes > Gemmatimonadales > Gemmatimonadaceae > JAQBQB01. Next base: position 12,300 of record JAICKA010000076.1, on the reverse strand, counting down.
GGCGGTCGTCGCGAACGCGTCCGGGAACATCATGGGTGTGCTTCGGGCCCGATTGGGCGACGCGTTGTTAGCGATCGTTCGCGGAAACCTCCCGAGCGCCGAAGCGATTCTCGATGAGACAATCTCGCGCTCAAGCCCTGAGAATCTCAGGAGCGTACGTTCGCAGGCGCTCCATGAGCGGGCCCACGTTGCAGGTTTGCGAGGCCAATATGACAGCGCGGTGCGCTACGCATATGATGCACTCGAAATCGAGTCAAGCCCTCGAAATCGCGACCGAATTCTGAACGACATCGCCACGGCGTTTACTTACCTGGGTCTGTTGGATGTCGCCTCGGACGCATACCTGATATTGTCAGCCACAGCTCAAGAACAGTATATCCGATGGCTTGCAGAGTTGAATTTGCTGGAGATCGCGGCGCGTCAAAGCAATGAACTTGCATTTGATCGATACCGCCGAGGTCTCGATGAGGCTGACTTCACTCCTCAATTGCGCGTTCTGTATTTGATCCATGTCGGTCGAGGCTACAACGCCCTCGGGCGGGCGGAAGATTCTATTCCTCGACTCGAAGAGGCGATCGAATCTGCCGGCCGACTTGGGTTCAATCAGTTGTTGTTTGAAGCCGAGGAGGCGCTGGCCCAAGCGAGAATGCGCACGATCGACGAGCGGCAAGCAGCGACCTCAATACCAGACGAAGTCAGCGATGTTGCTGGAGCGATCAAAAGAATGAGGGAGGTTGTCACGCAGTCTCGTTGAGGCGTCAACAAAAAAAGGGCCGGCGTGGCGCCGGCCCTTCCTAGCGAGGCGTTCCTCAGCAATGGCCAGCCGTGCCAGCCCATCCACCGCAGAGCGACGTCGAGTCACCAGCCGTACCACCATCACGCGGCGCAGTCATGTTGCTGCACGCGGCAGCCACAAAGGAGGCAATAGCAAGGGCGAGCAGTACAATTGGGCGGCGCGACATTGAGATTCTCCGTCGGATACGAGGGGCTGGTTGGCTTCCGTGCGTGGGGGCGCTTCAACTCCCGGTATCCTAGGGTCGCGGCGGACGACGTAAACTCGCATTTTGTGTCACGATTTCGCGGTTTTATGTCACTCCGTCCCCGGTCCCTCGTCACCGTCTCGTGGACGTCGTCGCACTCCTCCCACGACCGCTCGCCAGTCACCTTCGCATCGTCCTCGGTTCCGGGCACGTCCTCACCCAGGCCTCGGCATGGGCGGACCTCCGGACGCTGGTCCACCGTCGGGCGCCCGACCTCGTCGTCGCCGATCCCGCCGCCACCGGCTCCGTAGAGCTCGAAACCCTCGAAAGCCTGCGCCGGGAGTTCCCATCCCTCCCCGTCGTCGTCTATACCTCGCTGGCCCCGACCACGATCAATGCGGTCGTCCGCCTCGCCCGGTGTGGCGTCGAGCACGTCGTCCTCAGCCGCTTCGATGACGAACCCCGGCGCTTTCTGGACCTGCTCGAAAGCATCCCCGCCTTCACCCTCGGCGAACGGATGCTGCACGCCCTCGATGCTTCGCTCGCTGCTCTGCCGATCACGATCGTCCAGGCGCTCGATCAGCTCTTCCGGTCCCCCGCCTGTTTCAAGAACGCTCACGACCTCGCCACCGCGGCGGGGATGAACCTTCGCACGCTGTATCGCAACCTCGAGCCGGCAGGACTCTACTCGGCTCGCTCGCTCGTCGTATCGGCTCGCCTGTTGCGCGTCTATGCGTATCTGCAAGACCCCGGTCGTTCCATCAAGGACGTGGCCGCCAAGGCCGGCTACCACTCGCCCTGGCAACTCTCGCAGCAGATGCGCGAGCTCACCGGTCGCACCACGGAACAGGTCCGGAAGGAAGTGGATGCCGAAGCACTCGTTACCCTGCTCGCCGAGCAGGTCAAGCGCAGGAGACGGAAATCATGACGTGGAAAGTCGTTCTCGGATCCGCTGACGGATCCGGATCGCGTATGGCCAACCCGCAGACGCAACCCAAGTCGGCGCCGCCCACGGGCGACCGCGTTCGCGTGCTCGTCGTCGACGACGAGCCGTCGATCTGCAAGGCCCTCTGCATCGCCCTCTCCGAAGAGGGCTACGAGGCGATCGCCGCCCACACCGGCGAATCTGCTCTCGCGATCATCCGGAACGAACATCTCGACGTCATGATCGTCGACTTGCGCATCAACGACATGCGCGGCGACGTGATCTTCGAAGTCGCGGCCGGACACCAGCCGCACCTGCGCTATCAGACGTTGTTCATCACCGGCGACATCACCGATCGCGCCGCCAAGCTGATCGAGGCGTGCCACTGCAACATGCTGCCGAAGCCCTTCGACCTGCACGACGTCTTCGCCGCGATCGCCGAGCTCACGCCGCGCAGCAAGGACCAGACGGCATAAAGCGCTGGAACGCTGGAACGCTGGAACGCTGGAACGCTGGAACGCTGGAACGCTGGAACGCTGGAACGCTCAGGCGTTCATCCGTTCAAGCGTTCATCCGTTCTACCGCATCCCACCGCTCGACGGCGCGCCGCAGGTGCGGAATCACGATCGAGCCGCCGACAATCAACCCGATCGACAGCGCCTCGAACAGCGCGTCGCGCGACACGCCTTCCTCCGCGCAGCGGACGAGATGATACGTCACGCAGTCATCGCAACGCAGCACGAGCGACGCCACGAGCCCGAGCAGCTCCTTCGTTTTCACATCGAGCGCGCCGGATTCATAGGCGCGGCCGTCCAGCGCGAAGAACCGGTTGATCACGAGATTGTTCTCGCCGAGGATCTCGGCGTTCATCCGCTCGCGGAACGCGCGGAACTCTGCCAGTGCCGAACCGTGCGCGTGTTCCGGAGCGCCAGACGGTGCGCCGCCGTCGCTCACGCGCCCACCTGGCGCAGCGTCTTCAACGCGTGCTCGAGCGCGAGACGCTGCGGCGGCGACGTTGCTTCCGCGAGGAGGCCTTCATACGTCGAGATGGCGAGCTTGAGCGCGACGGGATCATCTTCGTCGGTGGCGAGACTCGTCGCGTTGTCGGCCATCGCGGCGCGCGCCAGCTGGTCGGCCGGAAAGCGGCGCGACACTTCCTGCCACCGATCGACGCGGCGGCGCAACGCCGGCTCGGAGAGCGCCCACAGATGCCAGGCGCCGCGGTTCGATGGATCGATCTTCGTCGCGCGTGTGGCCAGCTCGCCCACGACCTGCGGTCCGCGCCCGGTGAGCCAGTACGCGTTCGCCAGCACGACGATCGCCTGCGCGTCGTCCGGCGAATCGGCGACGATGCGCTCGTACAGCGGAATCACCACTTCCGGCATGTCGCGATACGACTGCGCCGCCGCGGCGAGGAGATCGGGCGGCGTGCGCGTCGCGAGTGCCTTCAACCGGTCGAACAGCGTGCCGATGTCGCCCGACACGTGGTAGTCATCGACGGCGGCGGCGAGCTCCGGTGCGGGATCGGCAAATGGGAACGGCGACGCCGATCCGGGGGTAGAAGGCACAGGGGTCATTCGAGAAAGTTAGAGACCCGGCACGAAGTTCGCAGCGCTCGAGCTCGGGGAAAGGCGAACGCAGGGTTGCGCCAGGCTGAGTTAATGGCGATACTCTTGGCGTCCGCCGGCACGACCGCGACGTCGTCCCTCCGGCCAGTACGCCAGGAATCATGGCCGCTCGCAGGCCGAGCATCCATGTCCAGGCGTCGAGCGCCGCGCCGTAGCGCCAGCATCGTTGGATTCGCGTGTCGCGTCCGCGCCCCAACGGTACCGACTGCAGAGCACGCGTCGCGTCGATTTGATCCCGTCACACCATCGCGTTCATCGCATGCGCGGTTTCGACCGCGAGCGATCCATGAGCGCCTGTCCACGGTGACTGCACCAGGACACGGCTGCTCGAGAAGATGCAGGTCCCGCAACGAGTGCGGGCGATTGCAACGGATTCACCTTTTGACCCACACAATTGCATGAACGAACGTCGACGCCCACCTCGTCGCGGCGGCCGTGGTCCACGCCCGAACACCGGTTCCGGCGCGGAGCTCGCCGACAATCCGTACCGCGAGGACGCTGAAGCGGCCGGCCTGGCCGAGCCGGCGCCCGCGATCGACCGCGTCGATCACGCCGCGATCGAGCCGACGCCGCCCAACGACAATCCGGAGCCGCGTGTACCGGCGGCCGAACCGAGCGACAACGGTGCGCCCGGCCCCGCGGCGTCGACCGACGGCGCTCCTCAGCAGTACGCGCCGAATCACCGCCGCGACCGCGGCGATCGCCAGGACCGAGGCCCGCGCAACGACCGCGGCCAGGGCGGCGACTTTGGACGGAATGGCCGCCGGCACCGCCGCGGTCGTGGACGCGGACCGCGACGCGATCAGCAGGGCGGTGGCGGCGGCGCCAGCGCCGGCGGACAGCACCAGCCGGGGCAGCCGTACCAGCAGTCCACGCAAACCGCTCCGCTCGTCGCCACCGGCGAAGTGCGCGGCTGGTTCGATCCGGCGCGCGACGCCGGCTTCGTTCGCCGCCCGGCGAACAGCTATCTGGCCGAACATGGCGACGCCTACGTGCCGCCGCACGTCATCCGGCAGTACGGCCTCCGTCGCGCCGATCTGATCGACGCGACGATCGGCACCGATCCCCGCGGACGCTCGACCGTCGTCGAGATTCGATCGATCAACGACGCCGATCCGGCACTCGCCGCTCGCCGTCCGGAGTTCAACTCCCTGCCGGCGTCGTATCCGGAACGCAAGCTGTTCATGGAGACGGGGCGGCCCGCCAAGGGCGGACCCGAGCTGACGCGCCGCGCGATCGATCTCATCGCGCCAATCGGCTATGGACAACGCGCGCTGATCGTCGCGCCGGCCCGCGCCGGCAAGACGACGCTGCTGCACGCGATCACGGAAGGCGTGGCGGTGAATCACCCGAACGCGGTGCTCATCATCCTGCTCGTCGACGAACGCCCGGAGGAAGTGAGCGAGGCGATATCGTGGGGGGTGGGTGAAGTGGTCTCGTCGAGCTTCGATCAGCCCGCACAGCGCCACGTGGACGTCACGGAGATGGTCCTCGCGCGCTCGCACCGGCTGGTCGAGAGCGGCCGCGATGTGGTCATCGTGCTCGACTCGCTCACGCGCATGGCGCGCGCGCACAACACCGCTGAACGCGGCACCGGACGCACACTGTCCGGCGGACTCGACGCGACTGCGATGGCGAAGCCAAAGGCCTTTTTCGGATCGGCGCGCGCAATCCCCGAAACGTCGGGCGGCGGTTCGCTGACGATCATCGCCACCGCACTCGTCGAGACGGGTTCGCGCATGGACGACGTGATCTTCGAGGAGTTCAAGGGCACGGGCAACTGCGAGATCAAGCTCGACCGTAGCCTTGCCGAGAAGCGGATTTATCCGGCGATCGACGTGGCGACGAGCGGCACGCGTCGCGAGGAGAAGCTGTTCCGCCCCGATCAGATCGACAGCGTGTACACCCTGCGCCGCGGCCTGAGCCAGATGCCGCCGCAGTCGGCAATGGAATGGTTGATCAAGCGGATCGCGGCGACGCCGAACAACGACGCGCTGCTGGCTGGTCTCTGAGAGCAGAGGCTGGAAGCTGGAAGCTGGAGACTGGGGGCTAGCGGGCGTCTAGCGGCTAGTTGCTAGTCGCCCCCGGCCCTACATAGTCCGTCGGCCTTGGCTAGCTGCTAGCCACCAGCAACGCGCTAGTTCCCAGCCCCTAGTACCGAGCGTCTAGAGCGGCGTACAGCTTGCTATTCCTGGCGTCGCCATGTCTCGTACCACCGCCAGGTGGGCCTGGGCACTCGCCGTCGGGATGCTCCTGCTGCTCCCGCCGGCGACGTACGCACAGACCCCGGATCAGCGTAATGCACCCGAAGTGCGGAAGCTCACCTTCAAGGGCGTCGCGCACGTCGACCAGCACGACCTAGCGAAGAGCATCTCGACCCAGGCGTCGAAGTGCCGGAGCCTCATTCTCCTGCCCTTCTGCCTGTTCAGCCACTCGCCGACGTTCGAAGAGAAACACTACTTCAACGAGGACGAGTTCCGGCGCGACGTGCTGCGCATTCGGCTGTACTACTGGAAGCGCGGATGGCGCGACACGCAGGTCGACACCGCGGTCACCGACGCGGGCCGCAACAAGGTCGCCGTCACCTTCACGGTGCACGAGAACGAGCCGACGACCATTCGGCGCATCGCGATCACATACGATTCCACGCTGCTGTCGAACAAGACGCGGAACCGGCTCACGCTCCTGCACGCCAAGGATCCGATCGACCTCGTCGTGCTCGACTCGATGCGCCTCATGTTCCAGAACGCGCTCTGGGACAAGGGCTACGGCGACGCCGTGGTCGACACCGCGGTCACCGTCGATACCGCGGCGCATCTCGCCGATGTTCAGCTGACGCTCACGCCCAACCGTCGAACGACGGTGGGCACCATCACCATCACCGGCTTGAAGAAGGTGAGCGAGGCGACGGTTCGCCACTCGATCACCTTCCAGAAGGGCGACCTCTACCGGCTGTCCGACGTGCTCGGCAGCCAGCGCAACCTCTACGAGTCGAATCTGTTCCGGCTGGCAACGATCGACGTGCCGGTGCAGTACGACAGCGTCAAGGACGTGAACATCGACGTCACCGAAGCACCGCTGCACGAAGCGCAGCTCGGGCCGGGCCTCAACAACGTCGACTTTCTGCAGTTCCAGGCGCACTACACCGATTACAACCTGTTCGGTGGCGGCCGGCGCCTCGACGTCGACGGCACGGTCGGGAATCTGTTCGCGCGATCGCTCCAGGGGCGCGGCTTCTTTCGCGACGTCGCGCACGACGTGGGCGACACGACGATGCTCGACGCCTACCTGCAGCCGACGTACACCGCGAGCATCGACTTCAAACAACCCTCATTCCTGCGCGCGTCGAACTCGTTCGGGCTCGGCGGTTTCACGCACCGGAACATCAATCCCGGCGTGTTCATCGACAAGGGCTACGGCGGCGACGTCACGCTGACGCACGACATCGCCGTGCGCGCACCGATCAGCCTCAACTACCGCTTCGAGATCAACCGGGTGGACGCGAGCGACGTGTACTTCTGCGTCGACTTCGGCGTGTGCGACGCACTCACGATCGGCACGCTGCGCTCGCACCAATCGCTGTCGCCGCTCACCCTCACCGGTTTCGTGGATCGCTCGGACGTGCCGTTCGAGCCGACCAAGGGGTACGTCGCGCGACTCGACCTCGAGACCGCATCGTCGTTCACCGCGTCGGACTACCGGTACAACCGCGCGTTCCTCGACGCCGCCGCGTACACGCACAACGCGCGAACCGGCTGGGTGTACTCGGCACACCTGCGCGTGGGGCTCGTCAAGGCGCTGTCGAGCGGCACCGACAACGGCGTGCTGCATCCGCGCAAGCGGTTCTATGCCGGCGGCGCGAACTCCGTTCGCGGCTACGGCGAGAACCAGCTCGGCCCGCGCATTCTCACGATCGACGACTCGACGCTGGTGGCGAACGCGACGAGCATCGGCGGCGGCACCTGCGCCGCGACGCTCGACGCGATCAAGTTCTGTAATCCGAATTCTCCAAACCTTCGCGCGAGGGACTTTCTGCCGCAGCCGCTCGGCGGCACGTCGCTGCTCGAAGGCAGCGTCGAGCTCCGGTTTCCGCTGCCGCTCGGACCCAACCTGCGGCACTTTCTGGGCGCCGTGTTCGTGGACGGCGGCGTCGTCGGATCCGGCCCGATCAGCGGCCTCGCGTCGCTCGGCAACATCGTGCATGGCACGGGCGCGATCACGCCGGGCATCGGCGTGCGCTACGTCTCGCCGGTCGGTCCCATCCGCGTCGACATCGGCTACAACCCCGCCCGAACCGAGGAGCTCGGGGTCGTGACCGCGGTGCTGGACAACACCGGCCACCGCCGCATCGTGTCGATTCCCACGCCGCGGAACTACAGTCCGGGGCACACGCTGCTGGACCATCTCGCGCTGCACTTCTCGATCGGCGAAGCGTACTGATGGCGCAGCGGCTCAATTGGCGGCGCGGCATTCTCGTTGGAGCGTCGCTCATCTCGGCGATCATTCTGCTGGCGATCATCGCCGTGCTGGTGCTCACCGGCACCGATTGGGGGCGCGAACGCGTGCGGCGCCTTGCGCAGAACCAGCTGAACTCGATGATTCACGGCAAGGCGACCATCGGCCACCTGTCGGGCAATCTGCTCGTCGGCCTCACGGTGCACGATCTCGCGATCACCGACAGCGCCGGTGAGCCGTTCGTCGCCGTGGAATCGTTCAAGGCGAACTACGACATCATCGGGCTGATCTTTCGCAAGCGCATCTGGATCGAGGACGCGCTGCTCGTGCGGCCGCTGGTCGTGCTCGACCGGCCGCCCGACGGCAAGTGGAACTGGCAGCGCATCTTCGCGCGCAGCACGGCGCCGAAGCCGCCCAACCAGCCGCCGAGTTGGGGCGACTGGCTGCGGTTCACGAACGCGACCGTGGTGAACGGTCAGCTCATCGTGCGCACGCCCTGGAAGCCGAACGCGAATCTGTCTGCGACGCAGCGCGACAGCGCGATCCGCGACGTGCTCGGCGGCGGCTCGCGGTTGATGGTGCAGCGCGCGCCCGGCGGATTCCAGAAGACGATTCAGCTCGACTCCGTGACCGGCACATTTCCGCTCGTGCGGCTCACCGACCCGAATCAGAAGAATCGTCTGCTCGAAGTGTCGGCGCTCACGATGCACGCGTTTCCGTTCCGGCCGCCGGGCGCGGTGATCACGGATCTCAAGGGCGTATTCCCGTTCAGCAACGACTCGATCTGGTGGAAAGGGGTATACGCCGCGCTGCCCGGCACGCGTGCGGGCGGCGACGGCAGCTACGTGTTCAGCACCGGCGATCTATCGCTTTCCATTCACGCGAGCCCGGCGACGTTCGCCGATTTCCGCTGGCTGTACCCGCGCCTGCCGGCCGGGCATGGCCGCATGGACGTGAAGCTGACGTGGCGCGGCGCCATTCAGGATTATCTCGCATACAACGCCGACGTCACGATGGGCGGCGCGCACGCAGCGGGTTCGTTCGGCATCAAGCTCGGCGACACGCTCACGATCCACGACACGGACCTGCGATTCAGCGGTCTGGACACCCGCACGCTCGAGCAGCTCATACCACATCTCTCAATCCCGCGCCGCGGGGTGTTCGCCGGTCACGCGGCGGTGAACGGCGGGCGGCACTTCATGACGGTGAACGGCGACGTCACCTTCGACGATCAGCGCGCGGGCCGCAGTCGAGTGATCGCCTCGGGCGGCATCGGGTTCCTGCCGCACGCGCTGCGGGCCGCGTCGCTGCACGTTCGCATGCTGCCGGTGCAGGTCGCGATGGCCCATACGTGGATGCCGTCGCTGCCGATCGAGGGCACGGTGACGGGCGCGGCGACGATCAACGGCTCGACGAACACAAAGCTCGACGTCCAGGGCGACGTCGCGCTGCACGACCGCGGCACCGAGTCCGCGCTGGACGGCATGGCAAGCATCCGGCTCGCCGGCGCGAAGTGGTTCGACGTCGACGTGAACGCGCATCCCTTGTCGCTCGTCGAAGTCGGGCGCCTCGCACCGTCGATTGGACTGCAGGGAAGCGCGTCTGGTCCGATGCACCTCACGGGCACGCTGTCGGATCTGCGCGTCGTGGCGGACCTGCGCCTGCCCGACGGCGGCCGATTCGCCACGAGCGGCACGTTGAATCTCGCGAGCGCGCAGAAGGCGTACGATCTGAACGCGCGCCTGTACACGGTGAATCTCCGCACAATCGACAGCAAGGCGCCCGTCACGTCGCTCACTGCGCGGGCCATGGTGCGCGGCCGCGGGACGCAGCTCGCCACGATGCACACGACCGTCGTCGCCGATCTTTCTGCCTCGAAGCTGAACGACATCGCGGTGGACAGCATCTCGGTGCGCGGATCGATCATCGACGGATTGGCGAACGTGCAGCGGCTGTACGCGGCCGGGGACCATAGCGTCGCGTCGGTCACCGGCTCGTTTGGACTCGTGCATGGCCGCAACGGCACACTCACCTACGTGGTCGATATCGATTCGCTCGGCGCGTTCAACCGCTTCGTGCCGCGCACCGCCGCGGACACGGGCGTGGTGCAGCCGCGGCCGCAGGTGCGGGCACGTGCCCTGGCACGCGCGCGCGCCGACTCGGCCCGCATCGACCGCGCGACCGAGATGGCGCGCATGATCACCGGCGCGCCCGGCCCCAAGCTCGCCGTGAACGCGCCGAAGCCAGTTCCGCGCGACACGATCGCCGGCGTGGTGCACGCGGCCGGCCGATTGAGCGGCAACATCTACGACTTCGATCTGCGCGGCCGCGCGGCGGGCGAACGTGTGCTGGTGCGCGGCAACTTCGTGCGCGCGTTCCGGGCCGAGTATGCATGGGAGAACGCGCGCACGCCGTCGGCCAAGCTCGCGGTGGGACTCGATGCGGACAGTCTCAGCGTGATGGGCTTTGCGTTCGACACGGCGCGCGTGCGCGTCACGTACGCGCCGCCCGGTGGACACGTGGAGCTGGCGCTGCGTCAGGGAGACAACCGGCTGTACGGCGCGAGCGGCGACTACGCGCTTTACCCGGATCGCAGCGAAGTGCGGCTGGCGGACATGACGTTCCGATTCGACACCGCGTACTGGAGCATGCCGCATCCGTCGACCATCGCGTGGGGCGGGCCGGGCATTCGCGTCACGAACTTCGAGCTGCGCAATCGCGGCAAGGGGCGCATCTACGCGAACGGATTGCTGCCGACGAAGGGCACGGCGGACTTCGTGCTCGCGGTCGACGATTTTCCGGCGTCGAACATCGCCGACATTCTGCAGACCGACATGGTGATGTCCGGCGACATCACGCTGCACGGGTCGATGACGGGCACCTTGAGCGCGCCGGCTTTCCGGGGCGCGTTCGGCCTCGTACAGGGTTCGTACAACGGTACGGCGATTCCGCCCACGCGCGGCACGTTTGCGTACGCGGAGCACGATTTCGTGACGCACATCGACGCGTTGAGCGACAGCGGCGTCGCCGTCGCAACGCTCGACGGGCACATTCCGCTCAACCTGGCGCTCACCGGCGTGACCGGCAGCCGTCTGCTGCCCGAGCCGATGGCGGTCGATCTCGTGGGCGACAGCCTGCCGATCGGATTGATTCCGCAGTTCACCGACCTCGTGGCGAACGTGCAGGGCCGCGCCGCCGGCAAGATCTCGATGCGCGGCACGCTGCAGCACCCGACGCTGGTCGGCGCGGTGCTGCTCGCCGACGGGCAGATGAAGATTCTGTCGACGGGCGCGACGATCACGAACATCGGCGCATCCATCCGGCTGGCGAACGACACCGTGTACATCGACTCGCTGGTCGGCCGCGCGAAGGGATCGGTGCGCCTGCGCGGCACGCTGGCGCTCAACGGCGCGAAATGGACCCAGCCGTCGTTCAATCTCTATTTAGTGTCCGATAATGCGCAGCTGCTCGACAACAAGTGGGGACGCCTGCAGATCGACGCGGGTCTGGCGCTCACCGGGCCATTCGACAATGCCTACGTCAGCGGCGCGGCGGCGATCACCCAGGGCGTGATCTACGCGCCGGAGACGGGCGGCCGCCACGTGATCGGCCCCGGCGACCCGGCGCTGTTCAACGTGCTCGACACGTCGATGGTGGCGGATCGCGAGCTGTTCCCGCCGGTGTCGCCGCTGCTGGCGAACCTGCGCATGGACGTGTCGGTGAACGTGCATCACGACACGTGGGTACGAAATCGGGAGGCGAACGTCGAGATCTACACGGACAATCCGATCACGATCCACGAGGAACAGCAGGCGCTCGCGCTCACCGGCATCGTCACAACCGATCGCGGCGAGTACAACTTCCTGAGCAAGCGATTCCAGATCAAGCGCGGGTCGGCGATGTTCGTCGGCAGTCCCGATCTCAACCCGACGCTGCAGATCACCGGCGAGTATCAGGTGGAAGTGGCGTCGCGCGGTGCGATCAACATCAGCGTCATCATCGGCGGTACGCTGCGCAAGCCGGCGCTCACGTTGCAGAGCGACGCCCAGCCGCCGCGCACGCAGTCGGAGCTGCTCAGTCTTCTCGCGTTCGGGCAGTCGGAATCGTCGCTGCTGGCGTTCAGCAATTCGAGCATCGCCGGCACGGCGGCCACGAACGATCTGTTCGGCGTCGGAGCGCAGGTCGCGGTGCAGCGGCTCGCCGGCGTCGCACTCGGCGTTGCGGTCGATCAGCTCGAGACCGAAGCCGGCCGGTCGTTCGGCACCGACGTGTTCGACATCACGCCGGGCGACGTGCCGGCCGGCTTCAACGG
>JAICKA010000256.1 GCA_025928185.1 Gemmatimonadaceae bacterium | reverse complement strand
GGCCGCGTCGGCACGGTCGACGACGCAGGCGCCGATGCCGCGCTCACCGATCCGGACGCCGCCGCGGCCGGCTGGCAGACCATCGCCACCCCCAACGCGTCGTACAATCTCCTGGCCCTCCAGAACGGCACAGCCGTCGCTCTCGGCGATGGCGACCTCGCGGCCGGAACGTACAACGGCTTCCGGTTGATCATCGACCCGAGCAAGTCGAGCGTGACGCTGAAAAATGGTACGGTGCTTTCGGGCACCACGTCGCCGAACGTGAGCTTCCCGAGCGGCTCCGCCTCGGGCATCAAGGTCGTGCTCGCGCAGCCGGTGACGATCGACGCCGGTGCGACGACGAATCTGCTCCTCGACTTCAAGGTCAACGACAGTTTCGTCATGCGCGGCAACTCGATCAGCCAGAATGGCCTGTTGTTCAAGCCGGTCATTCAGGCGAGCATCACCAACACCGGCACGACGACGACCACCGGCACCACGACGCCGTGATCTGAGTACGTCATGGCCAGGTGAACGCGATCGCAAGGATCGCGTTCGCCTGGCCATTTCCGCCGCTCCGAGCTCGGGCGCCGCAATATAGATTTCCGGTATGTCTTCCACTCCCGAGCCATTTCGCATCCTGCTCCTCGGCTGTGGCCGGATCAGCGAGCGCCACTTCGACGCGATCTCCGCCACGCCCGGACTGAAGCTCGTTGCCGTCTGCGATGAGCTCCCCGATCGGGCCGCGGCGGCGGCCGAGAAATACGGCGTGCCCGGATTCACGAGCGAGCGCGCGATGCTCAGCGAGACCGAGGCCGACATCGCCGCGATCTGCACGCCGAGCGGCCTCCACCCCAAGCACGGCATCCTGGCCGCCCAGCACGGGCTGCACGTCATCTCCGAGAAGCCGATGGCCACGCGCCTCGAGGACGCCGACGCTTTGGTGCGCGCCTGCGACGACGCCGGCGTGCGACTGTTCGTCGTCAAGCAGAACCGGCTCAACCCGTCGATCAAGCTGTTGCGCTCGGCCATCGAGAAGGGCCGGTTCGGCCGCATCTACCTCGCCAACGCAACGGTGCGCTGGGCGCGGCCGCAGTCGTACTACGATCAGGCGCGCTGGCGCGGCACGTGGGAGTTCGACGGCGGCGCCTTCATGAATCAGGCGAGCCACTACGTGGACATGATCCAGTGGCTCGTCGGCCCGGTCGAGTCGGTGAGCGCCAAGACGGCGACGCTGGCGCGGCAGATCGAGTCGGAGGACACCGGCAGCGCGGTGCTCAAGTTCCGAAACGGCGCCATCGGCACGATCGAGGTGACGATGCTGACTTATCCGCGGAATCTCGAGGGATCGATCACGATCATCGGCGAGCGGGGCACGGCCAAGGTGGGCGGCACGGCGTTGAACCGGATCGAGACGTGGGAGTTCGCCGAGTACGACGACGACGACCGCGAGATCGAGGCCTTGAAGCAGATGCCGAATCCGTTGTCGGTGTACGGCTCAGGACACCGGCCGTACTACGAGAACGTGATGCGTGTGCTGCGCGGCGAGGCCGCTCCGGACACGGACGGCCGCGAGGGCCGAAAGTCGCTCGAGCTGATCCTCGGCATCTATCAGGCGGCACGCACCGGAATGGACGTCGCGCTACCGCTCGGTCTCACGCCAATGGCCGGCCGCCCGCGGTGAGCGGACCGACCATTCGCGTTTCATGATATCGCTCGTCACCGGCGGGGCGGGGTTCATCGGCTCGCACGTCGCGAAACACTGTCTCAACGCCGGCCACCAGGTCGTCGTGCTCGACGACTTGAGCGGCGGCTTTCGCGACCACGTACCGGAAGGCGCGATCTTCGTTGAAGGTTCGATCACCGACATCGCGCTCGTCGCCCGCCTGTTCGATCAATACGAGTTCGACTACGTCTATCATCTCGCCGCCTACGCCGCCGAGGGGCTGTCGCACTTCATTCGGCGGTTCAACTACACGAACAACGTCGTCGGCAGCATCACGTTGATCAACGAAGCGGTGAAGCACGAGGTGAAGTGCTTCGTGTTCACGTCGTCGATAGCCGTGTACGGCGCCGGACAGGTGCCGATGACGGAGGAGATGACGCCTCGTCCCGAAGATCCGTATGGCATCGCGAAGTACGCGGTGGAGATGGATCTGCGTGCCGCGCACGAGATGTTCGGGCTGAATTCGGTCGTGTTCCGCCCCCACAATGTGTACGGCGAACACCAGAACATCGGCGATCGGTATCGC
>JAICKA010000098.1 GCA_025928185.1 Gemmatimonadaceae bacterium | reverse complement strand
GTGATCACGGAGTTGTCGCGGTGCGGCCTCGCGCCGGCAGCCGTCGCCGAGGAGCCACCGGACGCGCAGCCGGCGAGACACGCCGCCAGTGCGGCGGATCCGAGCGCGCGTGAAAATCTGCGAAGCGACATGCGATGCGGGACGAGGGTCGGGAGCGATGCAGCCGACGATAGCATGTCGCCTGGCCCGGGAGGCCGCAAGTTGGGCGGCGACGCAAAAATCGGCTGCCTCTTGCAGCCGGGTCGTCCCACCCGTACAATCGGCGCGTCGAGCTACGGCTCTTGCGGGCCTACCGGTCGGCGGCCTAATTAGGCCGTCAAGCAAACCGGATGTGACGGTTCGTCACCGTACCGTGGTTTGATTAGCCGGAATTAATAGGCGTTCGTCCCAACGTCCGTGTCCCGCGTTCACTCGTGGGACATGGACCGCGATCGTTTGCGACGCTGTCCGGAGTTGGCGCACGTGCAGTCCCTCTTCCTCATCATCTTCAGCGAGTGAGATGACCATCATGACCCGTGCACAAGCGATAGCCAGCGCACTGCTTGGCGTATTGCTCACCGTGCCAGGGGCGGCAGCCCAGGCACAGAACGCGGTGATCACCGGCAAGGTGACTACCGACTTCGGGCAGCCGCTCGAGGGCGCGAACGTCTACATCACCGAGATGAACATCTCGGTCGGGACGGACGCGAAAGGCGCCTACACCATCACGATTCCAGCGGCGCGCCAGCATGGGCAGCAGATCGTGCTCCGGGCTCGGTCGTTCGGCTTCGTGCCGGCGAACAAGCCGATGACGTTGCACGCCGGCTCGGAGTCGGCGGACTTCGTCCTCAAGCAGGACATCAACCGCCTGCAGGAAGTCGTCGTCACGGGCGTGACCGCGGGAACGGAACAGCGAAACCTGCCGTTCACCGTGGCACACATCGACGACAAGGACCTGCCGGTGCCAGGCGCCGATCCACTCCAGGCGCTCCAGGGCAAAGTGGCCGGCGTGACGATCGCGCAGACGAACGGACGCCCGGGCTCCTCGCTCGAGGTGCTGCTCCGCGGACCGCAGTCGATCAACGGCGCGAGCGGCCAAGGTCCCCTCTACATCGTCGATGGCGTCGAGATCGAAGGCGACCTGCCCGATCTCAACCCGCAGGACATCGAGACGGTCGAGGTGGTGAAGGGCGCGGCGGCGGCTTCGCTCTACGGATCGCGCGCCGGCAACGGCGTCATCCAGATCACGACGAAGACCGGCAAGGCCCAGGGTGCGGGCGTGCACTTCAACCTGCGGACCGAGAACGGCGTCGGCGACATCGAGCACGAGTTCCCGTTCGAGCACGACACGTATCTCACGACGTCGCCGGACGGCAAGAACTTCTGCGTGAAGACTTCGCCGAACGCCTCGAGCCTCGCGACCTGCGCGATCGCGGTCAACTTCGGCCTCGAGACGGCGCGCATCAACAACGTCGCCAGCCCGTACGCGCTGGCGGCCGTCGGTCTCGAGCGCGACGGCGGCATTGGCCTGGGCTTCCCGAACAAGGCCGTGCTCCGCGGCTCGTTCGCCAACGTCGAGTGGCCGGTGAGCTACAACCCGATCGCCCAGGCGACGACCAACGCGCCGAGCACGAACAACACGGTGGACGCGAGCGGCAGCCTCGGTAGCACGAACTTCTTCACGAGCTTCAACAACTACGAGCAGCAGAACCAGTTCCGGTTCATGGACGGTTACAAGCGGAACTCGATCCGCCTGAACCTCGATCAGAACGTCGGGTCCGACTGGACCTTCGGTTTGCGGACGTATTACGCGAACTCGGTCGACAACGGCGACAACGGCGACTTCCTGAGCGTCACACGCCAGCCGGCCGGCGCGAATCTCCTCGGCGTCGATCCGGTCACCGGCCACCGTTACATTCTGGCCGGCATTCTGAACGAGAACGTGACGCAGAACGAAAACCCGGTGTACTACGACGCCAACAACATCAACCGCAACAACAACACGCGGTTCCTCGGCGACGTGAACACCAAGTACACACCGTTTTCGTGGGGCAACCTGGAAGCGAACCTGAGCTTCGATCGCGCTCAGACACTCAACTTCCAGGAAGAGGACAAGGGTTTCCGCTCGATCAGCGCCGACCCGAGTACGAATGACGGCTACGTCGGCCAGAGCTCCGGCGGCACGACGAACTACAACGGGGATCTCACCGCCGCCGCCACCCACGACTTTGGGCGGCTCAACGCGCGACTCACCGGCCGGTACATCTACGAGCAGACCGACCGGAACAGCTTCAACGTGAACGGCGGCGCGCTGGTTGCTCCGGGCCTCGAGACGGTGGACGCGGTAACGGACGCCGGCACGCTCGGCTTCGGCTCGAACCTTTCCTCGATCCGTGCCGAGGGTCTCATGACATCGCTGGATCTCGAATACAAGGATCGGTACATCCTGAGCGGCCTGGTTCGGCGCGACGGCAGCTCACTCTTCGGATCGGATAATCGGTGGGCCAACTACGGCCGCATCTCTGGTGCATGGATCATCTCCGACGAGCCGTGGTGGATCCTGCCAGCATTCGACAACTTCAAGCTGCGCGCGTCGTACGGCACGGCGGGCGTCCGGCCGACCTTCACCGCCCAGTATGAGACGTTCTCAATCGGGAACGGCGGCGCTTTGTCGGCGAACCAGCTCGGCAACAAGAACCTGCGCCCGCAGCTCGTGGCCGAGTCGGAGTTCGGCATCGACGGCGAGCTGCTCAACAAGTACGGGTTCTCGGTCGACTTCGTCGAGTCGAACGCGTACGACCAGTTGCTGCAGATTCCGCCGTCTGCCTCATCGGGCTTCAGCACGCAGTGGCAGAACGCCGGCACGCTCCAGAACAAGACGTGGGAAGCGACGCTGAACGTTCCGGTGTTCCGCAAGCGGAACAGCAGCTGGACCATGCACTTCAACTACGATCGCAACCGCGCGGTGATCACGGCGCTGGATGAGCCGCCGTTCACGTTCGGCACGAACGCCCAGGCCGCCGGCGGAATCTTCCTGGCGCAGGTGGGCGAGCGGTACGGCAACTTCTACGGGCGCAAGTTCGCAACCTCGTGCTCGGATCTGCCGGCGCCGTTCAACACGCAGTGCGGCGGCGCGGGCTCGCAGTTCCAGAAGAACGACGACGGCTTCATCGTCTGGACGGGCGGCCACAGCCTTGGCGAGGGCATCACCGAGAATCTCTGGCAGTCCGGCCTCATGCCGTGCGTCAGCTCGACCGGTGCGCTGATCCAGGTCCAGGGCGCGAAGAACTGCCTTGCGCAAGGTGGCACCGTCAACGCGCCGTTCTCCAACGCCACCGGCTGGGGAATGCCGATCGTTCTGCGCGACTCATCGGGCGGCGCGACGACCAACCTGCTCGGCAACTCGTTGCCGAACTTCCGGCTCTCGACGACGCAGACGTTCAACTACAAGCGGTTCTTCGTCTACGGCCTGTTCGACGGCAGCTTCGGCCGCCGGGTGTTCGACGAAGGCCGTCAGTGGGCGTACGGCGATCTGCAGCTGGCAGCAACCGACCAGGTAGGACGGTCGGTCGAGGAAGCGAAGCCGCTGGGCTACTTCTGGCGCACCGGCCCGCAGGAGAACAAGGGTGTGGGCGGTCTGTACGACGTGCTCGGCCCGAACAACAACAGCGTCGAGGATGCCAGCTACATCAAGCTCCGCGAGGTGAACCTGTCGTACAACGTCGGACCGGTGAGCCACTTCGGCGACTGGACGGTGTCGTTCATCGGCCGCAACCTGAAGACCTGGACCAAGTACAAGGGCTTCGATCCTGAAGTCGGCCGGAGCGGCGGAGACAGCGGGTCGGCGATCGTCAACGCGCTCGACTACTTCAACTTCCCGCCGTTGCGGACGTTCACCGTGGCGCTCGCCACCAAGTTCTAACCAATCGCCGGGGTCGCGCGGCGACGCGCGGCCCCGGATCGATCTCATTCAGAGGACCTCACATGAGAAAGTTGGTAACCGGACTTGCGTGCGTCGCCGCGCTGACGGCTGTGGCGTGCAAGGATGTGCTGACCACGCCGGACCTTCACGATCCCGACATCGCGCGCGCGTACTCGACTCCTTCGACGCTCGCGGGCCTCATCGGGACGAATTTCGCGCAGATCCATCAGGGGCTGATGAACACGTCATCCGCGCTCGACCCGCAGTTGATGGTCGCCTCGTTCGAGAGCTACGGGACGGTGGCGAACTTCAGCATGGCATTGCGCGAGGCGTTGCCGCGCACCCAGATCGACAATAGTCGGGGCAACACAAGCTCGGCAGAAAACTTCCGCGACTTCCAGAAGATGTCGCAGCAGGCCCGGTACGCCGGGAATTACGTCCAGGCGCTCGACGCGCTCAATGCCCAAGGCGGGCACCTGTCGTTCCCGTCGGACGATCCGGTGGCTGACGCGGTCAATCTCAAGGGCGAGGATCTGCGGGCACGATCGTTTGCGTTCTTCAACAACGGCGTCGCGCTCGGCTGGCTGGCGATGGAGTACGATTCCGCGGCGATTACCACCCCCGCTACGGCGCCTGACTCGATTCCGCCGCTCAGCTCCTACCAGGATGTCATGAAGGCCGCACTCGCCTCGATGGATACGGCGATCGCCATCGGATCGAGCTCGGACGCCGCGGCAGGCTTCCCGCTGCCCGACCAGTACTTCAATGGCTCGAACTACAGCCAGGATGAGTACATCGCGCTCATCCGCTCGTTCAAGGCGCGCTTCCGCGCCGGGGTCGCTCGTACTCCCGCCGAGCGCGACGCGGCGGATTGGGATGCCATTCTCGCCGACGCGACGAACGGCATCAAGCAGGATTTCGTGATCGACATCAGCAGCTCCGACGGCTGGGGCTTGAGCTGGCTCGACGCGCAGATGTTCCAGAACAACAGCGCCGGCTGGCACCAGATGTCGATGATGATCTTCGGGATGGCCGACACTTCCGGCGCCTACGATGCATGGATCAAGCTGCCGTTGTCGGCCCGGCCGTACATTCTCGTCAAGACCGGCGACAAGCGGTGGCCGTCCGGCGAGACGCGCGCCATCCAGCAGGCGAACAGCCCGTCGGACTGGGATTACACGAAATACCCGTACATCCGCAATCGCAGCAATTCCGACACGCCGGGCGAGCCGTGGGGATCGTCGTTCTACGATTTCTATCGCTTCAAGGCGTTGAACGCGGCGAATCCGCGCGGCGGCCCATGGATCTCGATGGCGAAGACCGAGATCGACATGCTCGCCGCCGAGGCGTACATCCGGAAGGGTGATTACGCATCCGCGGCGGCGCTGATCAACCTGACACGGACCAAGGCCGGTCTCCCGCCTGTAACGGGGACCCAGAGCGGCGGACTTTCTGGGGCGACCTGTGTGCCGCGCGTGCCGACATCGGCGGGCAATGCGACGCAGTGTGGCGACCTGTTCGAGGCGATGAAGTACGAGAAGCGCATGGAAACGGCGTACACCGGATATGGCCAGTGGTACTTCGACGAACGTGGCTGGGGCGATCTGCCGGAAGGCACGCCGCTCGAATGGCCGGTGCCATTCCAGGAGATGGACGCGCGCGGTCATCCGTTCTACAACCTGGGTGGCGTTGGTGGCCCGATGGGCGCCCCCAAGGGCACGTACGGTTTCTAGTCGACGTGTCGCGTGAATCACTGGGTTGCGAGACGGCGCCGAGCGGGCATCGTGCTGGCGTGCGTTTCCATCGTCAACACGGGCTGCTATCAGTACCGGCCGTTGTACGGCGTATCGCCAACGGCCGGGCAGCACGTGGAGCTCACGTTGTCGGACAGCGGTCGCGTGGCACTCGGGCAGCAGTTGGGGCCCGGAGTGCTGCGAGTCGACGGATTGTTGCGGCAGGTTCGGGATGGCGCGTACGTGGTCGGAGTGGAGCGGGTCACGACCATCTCGGGCGAATCAGCGAATTGGGGCGGGGAAAGCGTGCAAATACCGGCGGCGGACGTTTCGCAGGCCGGGCTCCGTACGCTTTCGCGGACGCGAACCGCGCTGCTGGCGGGAGCTTTCGTAGTTGGACTCGGGCTGTTCATTGCGTCGCGAAGTCTTTCGGTGCTCGGCGGATCCTCTCGGGACACCACCGGAACCGGCGGCAATCCCAAGACCTGAAGCCGTACTGACGTATTTCCGAATCCGGCGCACAACCATGCCGGCCACCTTCTCTTGTCGGAGTCGATCCACCATGAAACTTCACCAGATCGCGTTGCTGAGCGCCGCGAGCGCCATGAGCATCGTCGCGGCTGCCTGCTCGAGCGACACCGGTCCGCACATCAACGATCTCGGTCCAGTAGCCCACGTCCGTTACGTGAACGCCATTCCGGACACGAACCAGACGGACTTCCGGTTCGTCGATCAGGTGACCGGGTCGCCGTGGTTCGGGCAGGCCTACTTCCGCGACATCTCGGCCTACTTGCCGACCGCGCCTGGGCCGCGACACATCCGGGTGTTCGCCGTCGACCCGAACGCCGACGCGAACCTCGAAGGCGACATCAACGTTGTGTCGCAGAAGTTCGTCGACACGACGATCACGTTCGACGCGGACACGTACTACACGATCGTTCACGTGGGGTACGCGCGAACCGGCGCAACGCCGGCGCAGCACCTGGTCGTGATCAAGGAGGACCGGAGCGCCGCGCTGACGGGCGCTCAGATTGGCGTGCGCGCAATCAACGCGGCGCCCACGATTCCAAGCGCGGACGTCTACGCCGCCGCGACGCCGACTGGGTCGCCGGCGTTCAGCGCCGTCGCGTTCGGCGATGCCTCGGCGTACGACGTCATGAGCACTGGTGCTGTGACGTTCAGTGCAACTCCGGCGGGTTCGTCGACGGTTGCCGCGACGGCGACTGCTCCGGTGGGCGCGCCGCCCGCCTCGATCTCGCAAAGTGCATTGGGCGGGTATTCGGTTGGCGGCAGCCTGCTGACGGCGTTCATCTTCCCGCCGGCGGTGACCGGCAGCATGGCCACAATGTCTGCGAACGCCAACTGCTCCAAGGGCAAGTGCGCCAATGCCAGCGTGGTCTGGATGCAGGATAATTTGCCGCAGGAGCCGACGTACACGCCGTGATCTGACCGGGCGAATAGCAGCAGGCATTGTGGGGTGAACGGCCGTTCGGCCGTTCACCCCACAATCGCATTCACACCGGCGGCTCGCCGGGAATCCGCGTCCACAGCACCACGACGCCGCACGTCGCCATGCTCGTCGTCTGCGAAAAACGCAGCGGCGTCGTCGACGGTCCGGCGTACAGCTCGATCGCTTCGATGTCCGTGGCGGGAAAATCGTCGAGGCGCGGGCTCCGAACGCGCTGGCCGTCCACCCAGTAGTCCGGCGCGCAATCACGATTCTTCAATTGCGAGGCTTCGAACCGCAGGTCCGCGTGGCCGCGCGAGTTCGTCTCGATGTGCACGCCCGCGGCGTCACGCAGCACCTCGCTCAAGACATTCGTGTGGCGGGCTTCGATCTGGTCGCGCGTGATGAATACGCCGCCGCCGTGCGCGCGCCGCTGATAGAAGCCCTGCAGGTCCTGGACTCGGCGCGACACGCTCGCGCTCGTGCGCACCGCGTCGAGCTGCTGCGCGTGCGCCTGGAGGGTGACGGCGATGCTGTCGACGAACTCGCTGTGCAGCCGGAAGTCGAAGGCCGCCGGCTCGTAGCCGAGCCGTCGGATGGTGATCCGCACGAGACCCGTGTCGAGCGACCGAAGGTGAAACAGACCAGTTGAATCGGTGTGGCCGCGGGCCTTGGAGGCGACGATGTCGACCTCGGCCGCGACGATCGGCGAGCCGGTCGAGTCGCGCACCCAGCCGACGAGCGAGGCGGTGGGATGCTGGGCGCCGGCAGTATCGGTGAGGCCGGCCGCGGCAAGCGCCACTGTCGTGAACGTGAGCACCCACATGCGGCGGGTTGCCATGCTGCCTCGCAAAACCGTGTGTCTCCACATTGGCGCTCGGGGGCCGCCGGCGTCAAGATTGATCCAGCCAGCTGGCACGCGAGCGGGCGCGTGCACGATGCTTGCTCGACTTCGGCGCGCACTTTCCAGGGAAAGAACTCGCATGCGTACGACAACGTTCGTGGTCCTGTCCGTCGTGCCACTTCTGACGGTCGCGGTCGCCCGTCCGGCGGCTGGCCAGATTACCGGTGCCCCGGTGCTCCAGAACGTCTGGGCAACTCCAGGCATCGTCGGCGCACTCGACATCGGTAGCGGGTCGGGCGGCTCGGTGTACGCCGCGGCGGGCTCGTGGACGCCGGGTTCCGGCCGATTCGAGCTCAGTGGCGGCCTCGGGTACCAGCGGATGGGCGGCACCGCGGGATCGCGCGGTGTGTACGGTGTGCGGGCGGCCATTCCGCTGGGTGGCGCATCGAGCACCTTCGGATTCGGCGGCTTTGCCGGAATCGGCGGCGGACAGGGCAAGACTTTCTCGACACAGGACACGGCGTTCACGCCCGGCGGGCCGCTGGTGACCGTGGTCGACTCGACGGCGAGCACCGTCGAGATCCCGGTGGGCGTGGCGGTGGGTTGGCGGCACGCGATCGGGGCAACGCACGGCGTGTCGGTGTATGCGTCGCCGTCCTATACGTTCTTTTCCGGCGGCAGCGGCGGAAGTGGCGGCTTGATCCGGGCGGCCATTGGCGCAGATTTCGGCATCACGAGCAAGCTCGGCGCGACCGTGGGCTTCGAGTTTGGTGGAAAGCGTGAGCGTGGCTTTGGCGGACCGACGGGATCGCTTCTCGGACTGGGCGTGTCATACGCGTTCAGCCGGCCGTAACTGGCTTGTGATTTGCCCTTTCGGCGGTTGATGGCGCGCCGGGCGCGCGCCGCGCCAACGCCGTTGAATGGGCCGCAGCATGCAACCTGGAAAACTCCCGCCGATCATGGTGGTCGACGACAACCACGACAATGCCGAGATCATTCGTCAGTATCTCGAGATTCGCGGGTATCCGATCACAGTGGCGCATAGC
>JAICKA010000052.1 GCA_025928185.1 Gemmatimonadaceae bacterium | reverse complement strand
GGCATTCGGGCGCGCGACGATCTTTCTGAACGGCGAGAACCTCACGAGCGTGCGGCTGACGAACTACGAGCCGCTGGTGCGACCGGTCGTCGGCGAAGGGGGACGCTGGACGGTGGACGCGTGGGCGCCGCTCGCGGGTCGGCGCGTGAATCTTGGCGTCAGGTGGCGACTCTGATCACAGTCCGTTTGGCGACACAACTTGCGGCAGCTCGTCTGCCCTACCGGAGAATCTGATGCGTGAGAATATTCAAATACGCGCCGTATTCGCCTCCGCCATGCTCCTCGGTGCGCTCGGCATGCCGGCCGCTGCACAGCAGCAAGGCGCGGGGTCGTGGGGCGCTGTCGAAGCGGCACTCGGACGGAAAGGCGCCATGCAGCCCGGCGGCGTCATCAAGTTCGGCTTCCCGCGCAGCGACCTGCACGTGACCGTCGATGGCGTTACCCTGAAGCCGGCACTCGCGCTGGGCGGATGGGTCGCGTTCGAGGCGATTGGCAATGGTCGGTCGATGGCGATGGGCGATCTCGTATTGACGGAAGATGAAGTCGGCGCCGTGATGGCCGCGCTGCAGGCGAACGGCGTGCAGCAAACCGCCCTGCACAATCACCTGTTGAGGGAATCGCCGCGCGTCATGTATATGCACGTCTTCGCGCAGGGGGACGGCGTGAAGATCGCCCGTGCGATCCATGACGCGCTCGCAATGAGCGGAACGCCCCTCGACCGCGCGCCCGCACCTGCTGTGCCGTCAGCGGCTGGTCTCGATACCGCCGCGATCGCGAAAGCGCTTGGGGTTGCGGGCAAACTCAATGGAGTCGTCTACCAGGTGAGCGTGCCACGCCGCGAGCAGATCACCGAGATGGGACACAGCGTACCGGCGTCGATGGGCGTCGCGAGTGGCATGAATTTCCAGTCCACCGGCGGAGGCAAGGCGGCGATCACCGGAGATCTCGTGCTTCGCGCGAGCGAAGTGAATCCCGTCATTCGCGCGCTGCACGCTCATGGAATCGAAGTCACCGCCGTGCACAGTCACATGCTCGATGAGCAGCCGCGGCTCTTCTTCATGCACTTCTGGGCGAACGACAATGCGGCGCGCCTGGCCCAGGGATTGCGCGCCGCGCTGGACCTGACGAGCTCGAAGAAACGCTAATCAGGGCTTCGCGCATCGCCAATCGGCGCGGGCATGGCGAGTGTGATCTTCTATACGGTGGCGGCGCAGCGCCGGTGCAGCGTCCAGTCCCAGTACACCACGAGCACCACGGCCACGGCTCCGCTGAGCGCCGCAATCGTTCCGAATGGAGGGCGCGACTGGAGCCCGAACCACAGGCAGCCGGCGGCCGCCAGCCCGAGCACGAGCGGTGCATTCCGCCCGTGTTGCGCGCGCGAGCGCACCAGCGTGGCGATCAGCACGACGAGACTGACCAGCTCCACGGGCAGCAGCAGTCGATCGTTACGAAGGAATCCGAGTCCAAGCGCTCCAATCGCCGCGACGACGCTCGGGATGCTGACGCAGCAGAGGACGCAGGCGAATGCGCCGACGCCGCCGAGGACACGGGCTGCGTTTGTGGGAGCCATTGGCAACGGCCGTCGGGTGACGCGATCAGGGTTGTCCATGACGTTTCTCTGAATGGATGCCGAGGTACAGCGCCCTGAGGGGTGGAATGGCGGCGCCTGATGCCTGCACGCGGAGCGTAAGTGGTCCGAGATGCGGCTCGAGGGTGATCGAGTAGGTGAACTGCGCGCAGCATTCGCGCTCCGCCACGACGAGCTCCCAGACCTGTCGCGCAGTCGCTTCGGACGAATCGAACTCGAGCACCACGCCGTCCTCGAGCTCGCGTATCGACCTGGCTTGCTTCACCACGACGACTACGCTCGCGACGCGTTCGCGCCGGTCACCCTCGGGAATGGTGCAGGCGAGCGCGAGTGCGGAGTCGATTCCGGGCGCGAGCAACGGGAGTGACCGGGTATCGTCTGTCATTTTTGGACGATACCGCTTCAACTCGACTTGAAGTCAAGGGTGCGCTTCTCGAAGTTGGAGGTTCAGTCGGTGTCGCAATGGAGGAGTTTGGATGCAGAATGACCAGCTGTCGATTGGGGAGGTTGCCAGGACGGCCGGCGTGCGAACCTCCAAGATTCGCTATTACGAGAGCGTCGGGCTCCTCGACCGTGCTCCGCGAGTGTCCGGTCGTCGTGTGTACGCGCGGTCGGTGATCGAGAGACTCGAATTCATCCACTTCGCACAAAGCGCGGGTTTCACGATTGCCGAAGTCCGGCAGATCCTCGCCGGGTTCGATCGACGAACGCCAGCGTCCCGACGCTGGCAGACGTTGGCGAAGCAGAAGCTGCACGAGGTGGCCGAGCTCATCGCGCGCGCCGAGCGCATGCGCGGCATTCTCGAGGCGCTCACATCCTGCGAGTGCGTTCGACTATCCGACTGTACTCAACGGTGCGGACCGCCAGACGTTCCCCCGCAGCCGTACTCCGTCGCACGTCGTGCTCCCGCCAGAGCGAGTAGATCGCCGGGATCACAACCAGGGTAAGAATGGTCGATGTGAGCATTCCGCCAACCATTGGCGCCGCAATCCGCTTCATCACGTCGGCCCCGGTTCCCTGACTCCAGAGAATTGGTATGAGCCCGGCCATGATCGCCGTCACGGTCATCATCTTGGGCCGCACCCGCTCGACCGCGCCCTCCTCCACCGCGGCATCCACGTCGCTGCGTCCGCGTAGGAGGCCGTGCTCGTCTCGATGCCGGTATGCGTTGTCCAGGTAGATGAGCATCACCACGCCGGTCTCCGAGGCCACGCCCGCCAGGGCGATGAAGCCGATTGCCACCGCGACGCTCATGTTGTAGTGCAGCACCCACATCAGCCACACGCCGCCCACGAGCGCGAACGGCAGCGAGAGCATCACGAGCGCGCTCTCGGCGACGCTCTGAAAGTTCAAGTACAATAGGAGAAAGATGATCGCCAGCGTTACCGGCACGACGACGCGAAGCATCCGGGTCGCCCGCTGCATCGATTCGAACTGGCCCGACCACTCCAGCCGGTACCCGGTCGGCAACGTCAACTTCTGCGTGAGCAGGCGCTGCGCGTCGGCGACGTAACCGCCGACGTCCCGGCCCTGCACGTCCACGTAGACGATGTTGTTCAAATACGCATCTTCCGACTTGATCAGCGGCGGCCCCTTTACCACG
This sequence comes from Gemmatimonadaceae bacterium, assembly GCA_025928185.1. Lineage (GTDB taxonomy): Bacteria > Gemmatimonadota > Gemmatimonadetes > Gemmatimonadales > Gemmatimonadaceae > JAQBQB01. Next base: position 14,606 of record JAICKA010000052.1, on the reverse strand, counting down.
GCGATGTGCGCCAGCTGGCCCAGGGCCACTTGCGCGCCGGAGGGCGTCGCCACGAGAATCTCACCGATCTTCGCCGGATCGTCGCGCAGCTCGCGCGGGTAGCGCACCAGCACCGAAAACCGCTCGCGGCCGTCGATCACTTCACCGGCATCCATTCCACCAGCCGCGGTAGCGAGCGCCGTCTGCACGTCGCCCGACGTCATCCCGTAGCGCGCCGCCGCAGAACGGTCGACCGTGATGTCGAGATACTTTCCACCCACAGCTCGCTCAGCAAACACCGTGTTCGTGCCGCGCACCCGCGGCAGCAACCCTTCGATCTGCCGGCCGATCGCGTCCAGGGTGTCGAGGTTCGGTCCGAAGATCTTGATTCCGACCGGCGTCTTGATACCGGTGGTGAGCATGTCGAGCCGGTTCTTGATCGGCATCGACCACATGTTGCCCACGCCGGGTGTCTTCACCGTGGCATTCGCCTGAGCGACGATCGAGTCGTAGCTCACGCCTGGGCGCCAGTCCTTCTGGTCCTTGAGCACCGCGATCGTCTCGATCATCGACATCGGCGCCATGTCCGTTGCCGTTTCGGCCCGTCCAATCTTGCCGAGGACCATCTTCACTTCCGGAATGCGAGCCAGCGCGGCGTCGCGCTGCTGCAGAATCTGCTTCGCCTGCTCTGTTCCCACGCCTGGAAAGAGCGACGGCATGTCCATGATCGAACCCTCGTTCAGGGGCGGCATGAACTCGCTCCCAATCCGCGACCAAGGGAAGATCGTCGCCACGAGCACCAGGCCTGCCGCGGCGATCGTCGGCCACCGATGCCGCAGCACGAACGCGATCACCGGCCGGTACACGCGGATGAGGAACCGATTTACCGGGTTCGCCGACTCCGGCTTCACGCCGCCGCGGATGAACAGCCCCATCATCACCGGCACGAGCGTGATCGAGAGCAGCGAGGCCGCGGCCATCGACAATGTCTTCGTCCAGGCGAGGGGTTTGAACAGCCGGCCCTCCTGGGATTGCAGCGCGAACACTGGAACGAACGACACGGTGATGATCAACAGCGAGATGAACAACGACGGCCCCACCTCCCTGGCCGAATCCACCACCAGCTCCCAATGCGTTCGCCGCCGGCCGTCGCCGCGCTCGCGATCGTTCCGCTCCATGTGCTTGTGGAGGTTCTCCACCATCACGATCGCCGCATCGATCATCGCGCCGATCGCGATGGCGATGCCGCCGAGGCTCATGATGTTCGCGTCCAGCCCGAGGAGACGCATGGCCAGAAAGGCCATGCAGATCCCGACCGGGAGCGTGATGATGGCGACCAGCGCGCTGGTGGCGTGGAGCAGGAAGATGACCGTCACTAGTGCCACGATGATCGACTCCTCGACGAGCTTGCCGCGCAGTGTCGCGATGGCGCGTTCGATCAGGTCGGACCGGTCATAGCCGGCGATGAACGTCACCCCCTTCGGAAGCGAGCGCGCGACCTCCTTCATCTTTGCCTTGACGCCCTCGATCACGTCGAGCGGGTTCTCGCCGTAGCGCATCACGACCCAGCCGGTCACGATCTCGCCGCGTCCGTCGAGATCGGCGATGCCGCGCCGAATGTCAGGACCGATTTTCACGGTGGCGATGTCGCCGACGGTCACCGGTGCGCCGCCAGTTCCGACGCCCAGTGAAACGTTCCGGATGTCGTCCAGGCTCGTGAAACGGCCGCGCCCGCGCACGACGTACTCGGTGCCGGCCATTTCCAGCACTCGGCCGCCGACATCGGCGTTCGAGTTGCGCACGGCATCCACGACCTTTGATAGAGGAATGTTGTAGGCGAGGAGCTTTGCCGGATCGACTTCGATCTGATACTGCTGCTCGAAGCCCCCGAACGACGCGATCTCCGCCACGCCCGGCACCGCCGTGAGTGCGGGGCGCACGCTCCAATCCTGCAACGCGCGGAGCTGCCCGAGATTGAGCGTGCCCGTCGTGTCGGCGAGGATGTACTGCATCACCCAGCCGACACCGGTTGCATCGGGCCCCAGCGACGGCGTTGCACCCTGCGGCAGTTTGCCGGTCATGCCGTTCAGATATTCGAGCACGCGCGATCGGGCCCAGTAGAGATCCGTGCCGTCGTCGAACACCACGTACACCGCGGACAAACCGAACTGACTCATGCCGCGCACGTACTTGGTGTGCGGCACCTTGAGCATTTCCGTCGACAGCGGATAGGTGACCTGGTCTTCGACTGTCTGCGGAGCCTGTCCCGGCCACTCGGTCATGACGATCACCTCGACGTCGGAGAGGTCGGGAATTGCGTCAACCGGCGTGTGGAGCATGGCCCAGAGGCCAGCGACGGTCACAGCGACCGTCGCGATGAGCACCGCGAGCTTGTGCTGGACCGACCATTCGATGATGCGTGGCAGCATGGCCGGCTACCTCCCCTGGGAGATCATCGACTTCATGACTTCCGCGAGGTTCGACTCCGAGTCGAGCAGAAACTGCGCGGACGTCACGACGCGTTGTCCCGGCTGCAATCCGCCGAGCACCTCTGTGTAGTCGCCGGCGTCGCGCCCGAGCGTGACCGCCCGCGGCATCAGCCTGCCGCGGCCCATATCGACGAACACGAGGTTGCGTTCCCCCGTGCGAAGCACCGCGGAGGTTGGCACCGTGAGCGCCGATCGTGTCGGCGTGCGCAACTCGACCGTCGCGTACATGCCCGGCTTGAGCACGCGGTCGGCGTTCGAGACGACGATGCGGGCGCGCACCGATCGCGTCGCGCTGTCGAGGGTGGGATAGACGTAGGCCACGCGTCCTTTCCAGGTGCGGCCCGGCAGTCCTTCGACCGCGACGTCCGCACCCGATCCCACGCGCACCGCGGCCACGTCGGCCTCCCGCAACTGCACGTCGATCCAGACATCCGAGAGATCTGTGATGGTGTAGAGCGACTGGCCCGGCGCGGTGGCCTGACCCTGTACGACCTTCTTGTCGACCACCACCCCAGACGACGGCGCGTACAGTGTGAGCGTGCGGCGCGGCCGGCCGGTGCGGAGAATCTCGGCGACCTGTGCATCGGAGACATCCCATAAGGCCAGCCGGCGCTTCGCCGCGTCGACGAGATCGCCCGTGTTGCCCGGTACGCCGGGCACGGCGCTCTGGCCCATCGTGCGCTGCAGGTTGCCCGCGAGCAGCAGTTCCTGCTCGGCCGCCAGCACATCCGGCGAGTAGATGTCGAGCAACGGCTGTCCCGCGCGCACTTGCTGACCGGTGGCGTTCACGTACAGCCGGTCGACGAAGCCGCCAAACTTGGGTGCGACGTCGGTGATCCTGGTTTCGTCGAATGTGACGACACCGGTTGTGCGCGTATCGCTCGTCAGTGGACGCACATCGGCCGTCCCGAATGTCACGCCGAATTGCCGCAGTTGACCCGGCGTGAGCGACACGGAGCTGTCGGTAGACGTCTGCGCTCCGCCCATGCCGGCCATGCCGGGCATACCTGACATCGCAGGCATGGCCGGCGCGCCGCCTGCGGGCGGCGCCGAACCGGTGGCGACACCGTTCTGGCGAGCGGCTCGCCGATGCACGATGACGAATGATCCGACGGCAGCGACCACGACCACCACGGCGACGACGATCCAACGGCGGTTCCGCGTCATGGTAGAACCTCCTGCCCGACGACTCGTTCGAGCTCCGCCAGGTTGCGTGCGAAATCCGAGAGCGATCGGAAGTACTCGGTCTCGTAGTTGAACACGGTCGCTTGCGCGTCGAGCACTGTGAGAAAATCGACGCGGCTCACCTGGTAATTCGCGGTCGCTGATGCGAGCGTCGCCCGAGCTTCGGGCAGCAGGGCCTTCACATAGAGCGCGAGCTGCGTGCGGGATTGCTCCAGGTCCGCGTCCAGACGCGCCACGTCGGCGCGAATTTCGTTCTGCTTCTGCGCTCGGTCCGATTCGAGCGCGGCGAGCTGCGCGTTCGCTTCGGCTACTCCGGCGTCTTGTTTCCGACCCTTGAATATCGGGATTGGCACCGACACCGTGGCCGTCATCATGTCCGGAATGCCGTACGCCCGGTGCCCATATTCAACGGTGAGGTCGATATCGGGGAGGAACGCCTTCCGCGCCAGCTCCACGCGGGCCGCTTCGGCGGCAATCGTCGCACTCTGCGCGCGGAGCTCCGGATTCTCCCGCAGCGCCATTTCCTGAAGCGCCGCGACGTTCGGTAACGGCGAGTCGGCGGCCGGCGCGCCGAGCGCCGAAGAGGCGAAGTGAATGTCCTGCGGCGACGTGGAGACCGCTGCTCTCGCGATCGCCTCCGGAATCTCCGGACGATCGATCGGCGTGTCACTTGGCCGACTGAGCGCAGCGTTCAGCCTGGCCAGCGTCGCGCGGCGCTGTGCGTTGAGCGTGGTCGCCGTTTCGGCGAGTCGCGTCGCTTCGACGCGGGCTTTCAGGACGTCCTGTTGGCCGGAGGTGCCGACGCCATACCGCACCTCCGTTACGCCGATCAGGCTGGCGAGCACGTCGCGATTGCGTGCGACGATGGAGTCCGCGCGGTCGATGAACGCCAGCTCGTAGTAGGCGTCTTCGACGTCGCGCGCCACTTGCCGTCGTGCGCCGTCGAGCGACGCTCGGGCACTTTCGACATCGTGTACCGCCGCGGCGCGCTCGAGCGAAAGCTTTCCCGGATAGGGCAGCGTTTGTTCGACGCCGACCATCTTCATGGTCATCGGATCCGGCACGCCGGGACCTGTGGTGCCATGCTCCGACACGCTCGCCGGTTCCCGCCCGAGCGCAACGTTCTGAATGCCCGCCATGAACATCGGGTCGGGCGGCAACCCCGCCGGCGACACCCGCGCACGCGCGGCGTCGACGCGGTGTTGCGCGGCATGGATCATCGGACTGGCGGCGGTGGCTTGATCGATCAGGCGCGACAGGCCGGAGTTGCCTGCCGTCTGCGCGTCGGCGGGCGTTGCCCTTGTTGCCGTTGTAGCCACGAGTGCGGCCGCCAACGCCAACCGCGCGGTCGTCGCGGCCAAACTACGATATGATGGGGTGAGCACGGGAGTCCCCTGAAGACATGGGTGCGGGCTCGACATACCGAAGCGAGTGCGACGACTTGCATCGCGCCGACGGTCGGCGGAAAGCCCGAGATGTGAAGGACAGCCGAACGGCGCTCCGGCGAGCGGAGCGACTGTACGACTATCCCGAGTTGTAGGGGACTACGCCCGCGGCGGTGGCAGCTCGGGCAGACGCGTCAGCGACACCGGCGAGATCACGATGAGCGACAGGGCGTCATGCGTGAGTGCAACGCCGACAGCCTTGGCGCCCGCGACGCCAACGAACGGCGCAACGCATGACATGGACCCGCGACACGGCATCGGGGAGTGCGGCCCGTCGCAGGGCGTCTTAGCCGGTGACGCGCCGGTCATATTCATTCCGGCCATCGCGCCGGGCGCGGGGGCAGTTCGTCCGCCAGACATCGCGCGGGCGCACGCCGTGCCATCGGTCGTCAGCGTGAGCTGGACGGCGAGCAATCCGATGATGAGCGCAACGTGGCGGAGCCGTCGCATGATCATTGTAAGATACTCGATGTGGTCGAATGGTTCCAACCATGACCCACAGCGCGGCCATGCGGCGGAAGGGATTTCGGGAATTCTCGGTGAGGAAGCGTGGGGCACGTTCTGACGAGTTTGATTCACGCGCTCTGGTTCGCGTTCGCGATGTTCTGGGCCATCCTGTGGCCGCTCATCCTCGGCTTCACGCTCTCCGGCATCATCCAGGCGGTGGTGTCGAAGCAACAGATGGCGCGCCTCCTCGGCGACGATCGGCCCGCCACCCTCGCCAAAGCCTGTGGCCTCGGCGCGGCGTCCAGCTCGTGCTCGTACGCGGCCGTGGCGATCGCCCGCTCGCTCGTGCGTAAGGGCGCGAACTTCACCGCCGCGATGGCGTTCGAGTTGGCGTCGACCAACATGGTGCTCGAGCTGACGATCATCATGATCGTGTTTCTCGGCTGGCAATTCGCAGCGGCGGAATTTGTCGGCGCGCCGCTGATGGTCGTGCTGCTCGCAATCCTCTTCCGCCGACTGCTCACGCGCCGGATGTCCGATGAGGCCCGGGCGCAGGCCAATCGCGGCATCGCGGGCAAGATGGAAGGCCACGCCGCGATGCACATGGAAGTGACCGACGGCAGCGTGTGGCAGCGCATCTGGTCGGAAAAAGGCCGCACCGCCATCAGCCACTACTTCGTGATGGACTGGGTTTCCGTCTGGAAGGACATCGCCCTCGGGCTGCTCATCGCCGGCGCGCTGGCAGCGTGGGTTCCGACGGACTGGTGGCCTCGCGTGTTCCTGACTGCGCACCCGGTGTGGGCCCGCGTGTGGGGACCGGCGATCGGGCCCATCATCGCGGTCCTTTCATTCGTCTGCTCCGTCGGGAACATCCCGCTCGCCGCGGTGCTGTGGAACGGCGGCATCAGCTTCGGCGGCGTGATCGCATTCATCTTCGCTGATCTGATCGTGCTGCCGGTGCTCGACATTTATAGGAAGTATTACGGGACTCGAATGGCCTGGTTCATCCTCGGTACATTCTATGTCTCGATGGTCGGTGCCGCGCTCGTCGTCGAGCTCGTATTCCATGGCCTCGGCCTCATTCCGCAGCATCGCGGCGCGACAGTGTCCGAGCTCCGAATCACGTGGAACTACAGCACGGTGCTCGATATCGTCTTTCTCGTACTCGCAGCGCTACTGCTGTGGCGATTCATGCGCACCGGTGGTCCGGCGATGCTGCGGATGATGAGCATGCCACCGAAGCGTGCGGCAGGGGATCCTCATGGTCATTAGTCGATCCGGCTGCGTGGCGATCCACGACGCGAGTCGCGTTACATTGCGTAGAAGCGAATCACATGTCGTCGAACGAGCGAGCTGTCTGACCATGCACCGGCATCAGCTCCGTCGGAACGCGCAACTCGAATTCCACACGCCCGTCGGCCACCGACTTTGTGTGGCGATGGCCATCGCCGTTATGGCTTGCACCGGCGCCGACCGGTCGCGCGCACCGTCCGGTGGCAATGCGGCCTCCGTCGGTCAGCCGACGATCGGGCAACGCGCAGGACCGCATCCGATTCCGGCGCTGGTGCCGCATCCGCTACCGCCGGTGTCACCGCATCCGGTGGTCTGGAGCGAGGCTTCACTCGCCGCAGCCCTCACGAGCGCAGACTTCCAGATTGTCAGTATCACGGAACCCGTTCACGATTCGCTGCTCACCGCTGCCGGCGCCGTGTTGGTCGTACGCGACCGCAACGGAACGGCCGAAATTCATGCCTTCTATTATGGAGGCGGGGTCACCATTCCCGGCGACCTGACGCCGCGGGACACGCTCTGGGCTACGCCGGTGGATTCCGGACTTATCGACGTCGAGAAGGCTACAGTTGTCGTGGACAACAACCTGCTCGCGATCGTCCTGACCGCGAACGATGAGATCCGCGACGAGATTCAGAAAGTACTCACGCGCAGCCAGGGGCGATGAGGTCCTGGCGAACACGGCGCATCCCTCGGAGGTCTTCACCTCATTGGCCCACGGCCGCCATCGTCGTGTTGGCGGCGGCGTGGCCCGCCGGCCGCGCGATGTCGCAGAGCGCTCCGCCAACTCCGCCGGCTCCGGCTGAGCGCGTGCTGGGCGTCTTCGACCAGACCACAGGACAGCCCGTGATGGGCGTTCAGGTGCGCGACGTGTTCAGTGGGACCTACGCGTTGACCACGGCGACCGGCACCGTGCGCCTCAGCTTCCTGTCATTCCGCGGCAACGCGTCCGTCGTGCGACTGACGAAGCTCGGCTACGAGCCGAAGACCGTCCTGCTCGCGCAAGGCGACACCACGTCCCTGACCGAACTATTGCAACGCGTCCCGATGCTCGCGCCGGTCGTGACGACGGAGCGCTACCGACTCGACCGCGACGACGGACGGTGGGAGGGCTTCGCGCGCCGGTGCGAGCAGCGCACGGTCACGTGCTTCACCGACAGCACGTTGGTCGCGCGATCGTCGAGCAACATGGCGGACCTGCTCGTCGACGCGAAGGGCATCACCATCGGTGCGTGCGGTCCGGACAAGACGCGCAATGGCCAATGCGGCCGTGTCTCGATGCACTCGGCCACGATCCCGCCAGCGTACTGCGAGCCGTCGATCTTCGTCGACGGATTCTGGTGGAATCCGCATGTTGGCTCGGCGATCGACATGCAGCCGGGCACCCCGCCCGCGGCGCCGTTCACGCCGGCCAACGTGAAGGGCGTGGAGGTGTATCCGAGCGAGGTGCCGCGACCGCTCAGGTTCGAGGGCGATCCGCTGTGCGGTGCGATCGTGATGTGGACGAGATAGACGTCCCGCCAAGGCTTCCGGGTACACCAACGGGTTGATTCGCGAGCACTGTCCTCGACCAGGCGCGCCGAATACGTGAAGCGCACCCGCGAGATGGCGTCCGCGCCACTGCGCCCAGCATTGTCATTCGTCGTCATTCGTTCGGTCCGGCATACCCGATGCGGGCGGTGCGGTTGCATTCGAATGGCTGCGCGAGCGGGTCGCGCACCCGTCGATTCCGTCCACAGCATGGGGGGCATATGCACTTGGCGAATTCGAACGTGAGCCGGCGGAACGTCCTGAAGACGCTCGGAGGGCTTGGAGTCGTGGCCGCCTTGCCGGGATGTGCCCGGGTAGCTTCAGCGATCTCGACGGCGGGCGGTGAAATCGGGCTGGATGTCAGCGACCAGGACATCTTCAACTTCGCCCTCAATCTCGAGTCACTCGAAACCGAGTATTACCTGCGCGGCACCACGGGCATGGGGATGTCCGACGCCGACGCCGGATCGAACCCCGGCAGCGTACGGGGCGGACGCATGGTGCCCTGGCAGAACCAGGACTTGCGCGAGTTCATGGAGGAGATCGCGCAAAACGAGCTCGCGCACGTTCGCTTCTATCGACGCGTGCTGGGAGGTGACGCCGTGAGTCGCCCGGCCATCGATCTCACCGCCTTTGCCGCCGCGGCCAAAGCCGCCGGTCTTGGCGACAACTTCGACCCCTTCGCCAGCGAGATGAATTTCTATCTCGGCGGCATGCTCATGGAGGACGTCGGAGTCACGGCGTACCATGGCGCGGCTCCGCTGCTGACGAGCAAGTCGAACCTCGACGCGGCTGCCGGCATTCTCGGAACCGAAGCCTATCACATGGGGATGGTGCGCTCCACGCTCTACCGCATGGGGACCACGGCTCGAAACGCGGCGAATGCGATTTCCGACGCGCGCGATCGGCTCGACGGCCCCACGGACGACGATCAGGGCATCGTGCTCAATGGCAGGGCGAACATCGAGCCCACCGATGCCGATGCGAAAGTGTTCGCGCGTACGCCGCAACAGGTGCTGCGGATCGTCTACCTGAATCCCGCCAGTGGTGTGAGCGGCGGCGGGTTGTTCCCGAGCGGAATGAACGGCAAGCTGCGCACTACTTGATCGTCGTGGTCGTTACGATCGTGCCTCGGGCGCTCGAGCGTCCGAGGCACGATCGCGTCGGCATCAGCTCTTGCCGCCCTTGTGCTCCTCGCTCCCTTCCTGTTTGCTCCCGTTCGGTGAGACGAGGTACCATTCCGCGCCGAATTGTTTCAGACCTTGGCCTTTCGTGTCGCCGGCCGCAGCGTCCTTTTCATAGTGGTACAGCGGTTTTCCGTCGTACGTGACCTGGCTCGAGCCGTCAGCGCGTTGAATCGTACCGATGAGCGATGACTTCAGACTCGGATCGGTCGACGTCGGCGTCCCTGGCGCCGTGAACGGCGGCCAGTCCTTTGCGCATTCGCCCGAACACGCGCTGTGCCCGCGCGTATCCTTCTCGAACATGTAGAGCGCGCGTCCACCGGCGTCGGTCAAATAGCTGCCGTTCTTCGCGTCCTTGCCCACGGCGAGCGTCGCCGCGCTCGCGGAACTCGACACCGCGGCCGAATCGGCGCCTGGCCGCGACGTCGTAGTCGTCGTGTCAGCCGGCGCGATCGCGCCGGGGGCGATGGTGGTGACCGTCGTGTCGGCGGCGGAGTTCTGCGATTTCGAACACGCGACGATCGTCCCGAGTGCGATTACGCATGTGATGATCAGCGTCGAGCGTGGCATGGGCCATCCTCCTGGGACAAGGCCAATTGCCGAACCCGAGCGCGAACCGTATGCCAGCCGCTGGAAAATCGCCGACTATTCGAGCGGTAGTTTCCGCACTCTCGACTTGTCGTGGGCCATGTCGAGCATCGCCGTGGCCACCTGCGAATCGAACTGCGTCCCCGAGCGTTGTTTGATCATCGTCAGCACGACCTCGGGATCGAGCGCCGCCCGATACGGCCGATCGTGCACTAGCGCGTCGTAGAAGTCCGCCACCGCCACGATGCGGCCTTCGAGCGGGATTGCGTGGCCGGCCAATCCGCGCGGGTAGCCCGAGCCATCCCACCGCTCGTGATGCGTGAGCGCGATGCGCTCGGCCGTCACGATCAGCGCGTTGTCGCCGCCGGCGAGAATGCTCGCGCCGATCGTCGTATGGGTCTTGATCACGTCGAATTCCTCCGGCGTCAGCGGACCGGGCTTGCGGAGGATTTGATCGGGGATGGCGATCTTGCCGATGTCGTGGAGCGGCGCGGTGCGACGGACCAGCTCCGCCACCGGGTCGGACGTGCCGAGTCGCAGTGCCAGGTCGCCGGCGAGCGCGCCGACGCGGCGTGTGTGCTGTCCGGTGACGTCGTCGCGAATCTCCGTCGCCGCGGCGAGGCGATCGAGCACTTCGATGCGTGACGCCGTCAGCGCCTCGGTGCGCTCGCGCACGCGCTCCTCGAGCGTGCGGTTTTCGCGCGCCAGCGCGAGATGCAATCGCCGGATCTCGAGCAGGTTTCGCACGCGCAGCGTGATCTCCGACGGGTCGAACGGCTTCGTCACGAAATCGGACGCGCCGGCACGCAGGCAGTGCGTGCGCGCCTCGGCCGAGTCGTCGCCGGTGACCACGATGATGGGGAGATAAGGCTCGTCGCACAGCTCGCGAAGCTGCTGCGTCAGCACCCACCCGTTCGCGTCCGGCATGTGCAGATCGAGCAGGATGATGTCCGGCCGCTCGACCTCGTACACGCGCAGCACGTCCTTGCCTCGGGTCGTCGCCAGCACGTCGTCGTACCCGGCCCGATTCAGGACCGTGGTGAGCAGGCGAACGTTCGGGATGTTGTCGTCGACGACGAGAATGCGGCTTGCGCGGTCGGTGTCGTACGCGCCGATCAGATCCGCTGCGTGGTCGATCATGCGATCGCCTTCATGTGCGAGGACTCCCGGTTTCGGCCGCTATCCCTCCATCGGGAGACAGTTCGGCGGCGTTCGACGTCACGCGCACCGCGGCTCCGGCCGCATTACGAAATTGTCATGCACGGTGGGTGACACCGGCGGCGCGCGGGCGTCATTCATACGTATGCGGCCTGCCATCCGATTCTCCCTGAAGCGCCGACTACCGCTCGTCTTGTCGGCGGTTCTTTGCGTGACGCTGATCGGCGTCTGTGTCGGTGCGTACATCCAGCTTCGGCGGCAGTTGACGACCGGTGCCGGCGACCGTGTGCTTGCCGCGAGTCGCCAGGTCGCGGACATGCTCAACGGCCAGGTCTGGCGCATACGTACCGAGGGGCGGCAAATCGCCGCGACCCCGGAAGTCGCCGCCGTGCTGGCCGGGCCCAGCGAAGCATCCGCCGGGCGCTTGCATCAACGTTACTTCGGGCGCGGAGCAGTCGGAGAATCGCGCCTCCGGGCGATTTCGATTCTCGATCGGCATGGTCGCGTGCTCGCGCGGGCGGATACCGCCGGCAGCTCCGTCGGCGCTCGCGCGCTTGCATTCCAATTGGAATCGCAGTCCACGCCGGAGGAGCCGCTCAGGCCAGGCGTTTCGCCGCTGTCACAGGTGAACGGGATCGTGGAGTATCGCGCGATCGATCCGTTGATCAGTGCGAAAGGCGATACACTCGGCTACGCGGTTCTGCAGTCCGTGGTCGCTGACACTGCCGGCGCGCGTCGCATCAACGGGCTGATTGGCTCAGGCGCACAGTTGTTGTTGGGAAATACGTCCGGCACGCTGTGGACCGACACTCGACATCGCGTAACTGGACCGTCTGCGAGGCTCCAAAGCGCTCGCGCGCTCGAATACGACGACGCGCATGGCCAGAAATATGTCGCGGCGCAGCTCGAGCTGTCGGGCGCACCGTGGTCGGTTCTCGTCCAGATGCCCTATGATCGCGCAATGCAGCCGGCTCGGTCCTTCCTCCTCACAGTGCTCGGGATAGCGCTCCTGCTATTCCTGCTCGGTGCGATCGCTGCCTGGCTGTTGAGTCGGCAGATCACCAAACCGCTGTCGAACTTCACGGCGGCCGCGACTGAATTCGCCTCGGGCAACTACGGCCGGCGCATAGCCGTGGACCGCGCCGATGAACTCGGAAGCATGGCCATCGCATTCAACGAGATGGCGGCCAAGATCCAGGCGTCCGTTTGCGAACGAGAGCAGGACAAACGGTCCCTCCAAGCGGCAAACGCCGAGCTCCAGAACAGCGAGATGCGGTACCGCGAGCTCGTGGAGTTGTCACCGGATGGCATCATGCTTCATCGCGACGGCATCATCGATTTCGCCAACAGGGCGATGGCGAACCTCGTGGGAGCGCGCACGGGCCGGGACCTGGTCGGCCGGCCGGTGCTGGACGTCGTCCCGGCCGAGCGGCAGGAAGCGAGCGCCGCGCGGATCCGCCGCATCCAGAGCGGCGAGGAGCCGCTTCGCCCCGTCGAGCAGACACTCCGCCGCCTCGACGGATCCGCCATCGAAGTGGAAACCATCGCGATGCGCTTCTTCGCCGACGGTCGGCCCAACGTGCTCTCGATCGTTCGCGACGTCAGCACCCGCAAGGCGCTCGAGGAGCAGCTCCGGCATGCCCAGAAAATGGAGGCGGTCGGGCAGCTCGCCGGCGGGATCGCCCACGATTTCAACAACATTCTCACGATCATCATTGCGTACGGGCATCTCCTACGCACGACTCGACCGGACGACGAGCCGCTTCAGCACGACTTGCGCGAGATCCTCGGCGCGGGGGAACGGGCCGCGGCGCTCACTCGCCAGCTTCTGGCCTTCAGCCGCCGCCAATTGCTGCAACCGAGCGTCGTGGACTTGAGCAAGCTGACGCACGACCTCGAGAGGATGCTGTCACGGCTGCTGCCGGAGAACATCGAGCTGGTTACGAATCTGGCGAAACCACTGGGATTCGTGAGTGCCGACAGCGGACAAATCGAGCAGGTCATCATGAATCTCGTCGTGAACGCGCGCGACGCGATGCCGGACGGCGGCCGCCTCGTGATCGACACGGCAGATGTGGAGCTCGATGACTATTCTCCGATGCTGCCGCGCGGCAGCCGCGGCGGTCAGTTCGTCGTGCTCTCCGTGAGCGACACCGGTCACGGCATGGATGAGGCGACACGCCGCAAGATCTTCGATCCGTTCTTCACCACGAAGGAAGCCGGCAAGGGCACGGGCCTCGGTCTCTCGACGGTGTATGGAATCATCCAGCAGTCCGGCGGCTCGATCAGCGTCAGCAGCGCCGTGGGTGTCGGCACCACCTTCCGCGTGTACCTGCCCCGGGTCTACTCACAACCGGCCGTGCAGACGGTGAAGTGCGACCTGCCAGAGATCTCTTGCAACGAAACGATTCTGCTGGTGGAGGATGACGACCGCGTACGCCGTGCAGCGGAACGCGTACTGCGCAGTCGCGGGTACACGGTGATGGTGGCGACCAACGGAGTAGATGCGTTGGACGTCGCCAGCCGCTTTGCCGGAACGATCGATCTGGCGATCACGGACCTCGTGATGCCTGTGATGGGCGGCCGCGAGCTGGCGCGCGAGCTTGCAAGCGTTCGGCCCGACACGAGGATTCTCTTCATGTCGGGCTACACCGAGGACGCCGCCTCGCAGGCCAGTCTGCTCAATCCCGGCGTGGTATTTCTCAGCAAGCCATTCACACCCGACGCACTCTCCGAAAAAGTGCGAGAGACACTGTCGGCTGCCACGGCCGCGATGGTATGAGCGCGGTTCCAGACCCGCAACACGAACTGGAGACCGCTCGTCATTCGCTTCAGTCCGCGTACCCTGCGCGCACCGCCACCGGCCAGCGAATCACCCGTCGCACCGTCGCATCGCCCCACGCTGTCTCGAAGCCAGCGGCGCTTTCCCCGACCGGATCGCGCCCGTTCGCTGCGATGTATGCCGCCGTCGCCGACCAGGTGCGCAGATAGCCGAGCAGCTCGGCAAGCGTCCAGCGCTCCTCGAATGTGAACTCGGGCGGAGTCACTTCGCGGAAGGGGAAGGGAATCGTTCGAAATCCCGAATCGAGAATGTGGCGCTCCGGCGGCCAGTACGGCCCGACGGTGCCGCGCGTGAACTCGCGCAGGACGCGATCCACCGCTGGTTCGTCCGCTCGAGCGTCGCCGTAGGCCCACACCGCAATCGCGCCGCCTGGCACGACTACACGCTTCACTTCCTTATAGAAGCGCTCGACGTCGAACCAGTGCAGCGCCTGGGCGACGGTGACGAGATCCACCGTGTGCGCATCCAG
>JAICKA010000099.1 GCA_025928185.1 Gemmatimonadaceae bacterium | reverse complement strand
GTGGCGCACACGGCTCGCGGCGCCGAGGTCATTTCGAATTTTCTCTTTCGAGTCTGCAAGGCGGAGCCGAGCTGGACGCCGGGCGCGTTCGTCGAGACCGAGATCCGGAAGATCCGCGAGCGCGTCGGCGATGCCCGCGTGATCTGCGGGCTGTCCGGGGGTGTGGATTCCTCCGTGGCCGCGGCGCTCGTCCATCGCGCGATCGGCGACCAGCTCACGTGCGTGTTCGTCGATACCGGCCTGCTGCGGCTGCACGAGCGCGAACAGGTCGAGCAGACCTTTCGCGCAAACCTCGGGATTCGCCTGGTGACGGTCGACGCCTCGCGGCGCTTTCTCGACGCGCTGGCAGGCGTCGAGGAGCCGGAAGAGAAGCGCCGGATCATCGGCCACACGTTCATCGACGTGTTCGAGGCGGCGACGAGCGACGCCGGCGAGGACGCGAAGTTCCTCGTGCAGGGAACGCTCTATCCGGATGTCATCGAATCGTTCTCGCCGCGCGGCGGACCGTCGGTGACGATCAAGACGCATCACAACGTGGGCGGCCTCAAGCCGGACATGAAGTTCCAGCTCATCGAGCCGCTGCGCGAGCTGTTCAAGGACGAAGTGCGCAATGTGGGCCGGGAGCTGGGCCTGCCGGAGGACATGGTCGGACGGCATCCGTTCCCTGGTCCCGGACTCGGCATCCGCGTGCTCGGCGCCGTGACCGAGCCGGCGCTCGACGTGCTGCGGCGGGCCGACGCCATCTACCTCGAGGAGATTCGCAGCGCAAATCTCTATAATGAGATCTGGCAAGCGTTCGCCGTGCTGCTTCCGGTGCGCAGCGTCGGCGTGATGGGCGACTTCAGAACTTACGAAAACGTGGTCGCGCTGCGGGCGGTGACGAGCACGGACGGCATGACGGCCGACTGGTACCACTTCCCGCATGATGTGCTGGCGCGGATATCCAGCCGAATCATCAACGAGGTCCGGGGCGTGAACCGGGTGGTCTACGACATCAGCTCCAAGCCGCCGGCGACCATCGAGTGGGAGTGACGTGTCGCGCTGTCGATGCGCCGAATAGCGAATCAAAAAAGGCTCATCGCGGAATTTCGGGAACGGTCCCTACACGCTCGGTGGACCGTCGACTTCGCGGTCCAACGTGCCGAGGTGGGTTGGATTGCAATGGGGACACGGACTTGACGGACAACTTGCCGACGAGGCACGGATTGGCTTCACGGGTGCACTGAGTCCCGAGCGCCACGCCCACAAAACAATTGCCTTTGGGTCGTGGCGCTCTGGTCCTGGTGCGCCACCGACAATCAATCAGTGCCTTGTCCGCACGTTGTCCGTCAAATCCGTGTCCCCCTGCAATCCAACCCACCTCGGCGGCCGAGTTTCACTCCGCACGATGAGCGCGTCGCTGCGACTAGACCCCTTTCTCCTCGAGCAGCGCCAGAAACTGCTTGGGATCGGTGAGCTGCAGCAGCCGCGCCGGCACGTCCGGCTCCTTGCTGAACTGGGCGATCTTGCCGAGCACCGGGAGATACTGGTTCGAGACCTCGAGCGGCGGCGCGACGATCAGGAAGAAGAAGTTCACCGGCTTCTCGTCGATCGCCTTGAAGTCCACGCCGTCCTTCTTGCGGCCAAACGCGACTCGGAGCTTGTTCACGACGAGCGATCGGCAGTGCGGGATGGCAATGCCGCGTCCGATGCCGGTCGAGCCGAGATTTTCCCGGCGCTTGAGCATCTTGAACAGCATCCCTTCGGACTTCTCGTCCAGTTTGAGCAGCCCGATGAGCTCACGAAGCACGTCGTCCTTGGACGTGCTCGCCAGGTCGAGCTTGATCGCATCTTCGCTGAAAAACTCGCGGAGTTCCATGCTTGGTTCTGATTGGCGTGTTTCGCGCGTGAGGGTGGCAAGCTATCCAGACCGCGAAGGGGTGTCAAATAGTGATATTGCTTGCTGTTGCATAATCTCTTAACTTCAAGGAATGAAACGCTTTCCGATTCCGATCCCCGCGGCCGTGCCCCTGTATCTCGCGCCCATGGCCGGCGTGTCGGAGTCGCCCTTTCGGCGGCTCTGCCGGCGTTTTGGCGCCGACGTCGTCGTGACCGAATTTCTCTCCGCCGAGGGTATTCGGCGGGAGAATCAGGCGACGATCAGCAAGCTGCGTTTCGGGCCCGACGAACGGCCGATCGGCGTCCAGATCTTCGGCTCCGAACCGGCCGCCATGGGGGAAGCGGCGGCCTTCGTCACCGACGTGTTTGCGCCGGAATTCATCGACATCAACTTCGGCTGCCCGGTCAAGAAGGTCGTGAAGCGGAACGGCGGCTCCGGCTGCCTCAAGGATCTGAATCTCGTCGAGGACGTGATTCGGGCCGTGTCGCGCGCAACGTCGCTGCCGGTGACGTGCAAGATCCGCAGCGGCTGGAACGAAGAGATGCGCGATCCCGTCACGATCGCGCTCCGCTGTCAGGACGCCGGCGCTCGCGCGCTCGCACTGCACGCGCGGACGCGCACGCAGATGTACACGGGAAGCGCGCGCTGGGAGGAGATCGCCGCCGTCACCCAGGCGCTCGACATTCCAGTGCTCGGCAACGGCGACATCCGCACGCCGCAGGACGCGGTGCGCATGTGGCGTGAAACGGGCTGCGACGGCATCATGATCGCGCGCGGTTCGTTCGGCCAACCGTGGATCTTCGACCAGACGCACGATCTCCTCGAAGGCCGTCCGATGCGGCCGGAGCCGTCGGTCGAAGAGCGCTTTGCGATTGCGCTGGAGCACGCGCACATGGCCTCCGACTATGAGCCGGACCGCCCGGGCGCCGCGATCGAATTCCGCAAGCACCTCGGCTGGTACGTGAAAGGCCTGCCCGCGTCGGCGGAGCTTCGCAAAAAGCTCTACGCCGTCACGTCGCTCGGCGAAGTGGAAGGGATCTTCGCGGAGTACCTGGAACAGCGCGACCGATACGCGGAACGCGGCGAGCGCGCCGGGTCGGACTCCGGCGAGCCGGAATCGCTGGAATCGGCGGCCGCATGAGACGCGAGCACGTCCGCGACTTGTTGCAGCGCGTCGCGGACGGCGCCATCGACGTGGGACCGGCGCTGGACGCACTGGCCTACGAACCGCTGGAGTCGCTGAGCTTCGCGACGATCGATCACTCGCGTGCGCTCCGCCAGGGCTTTCCAGAAGTCATATACGGCGCGGGAAAGACGCCGGACCAGATCGTCGCCATCGCCCGGCAGATGGCTGCGCACGGCGACGGCGTGCTCGTCACGCGGCTCCCGGCCGGTGCGGCCGATCGGCTCCTGTCGGCGTTTCCCGAGATCGACGTCAACCCGCTTGGACGCACCGCGTATCTCGCGGGTGCGGAACCTCCGCCCGTTGGCCAGGGTACGGTGTCGATCGTCACCGCGGGAACGAGCGACCTTCCGGTCGCCGAGGAAGCCGCGGTCACTCTCGCCGCACTCGGCAACGACGTAGCGCGGATCACTGACGTGGGTGTGGCCGGCATCCATCGTGTGCTCGCCCGGCGCGAGGAGCTGGTATCGGCCGCCGTGGTGATCGTGATTGCCGGCATGGACGGCGCGCTGCCGTCAGTGGTCGGCGGGCTCGTGCAGGCGCCGGTGATCGCGGTGCCGACGAGTGTCGGGTACGGTGCGTCGTTCCAGGGTCTCGCACCACTTTTAACAATGCTTAATAGTTGCGCCGCCGGGGTCACCGTCGTAAACATCGATAACGGCTTCGGAGCGGCGGTTGCCGCTTCGCGCATCACGCACCGCTAGCAGCCGTCGTCACCGGTTCTTCCGCAGCCGAGAGCTCCACAACTCCCGCTGGACGAACTTCTCGTGATGCTTCCATCAGGGTCGCACGCCACGCATTCATTCTGGACCACGGTGCTCCCGTCCGCCGTGGTCGGCGGCGTCGTGGCCTGGATCGCGGCCACGATGGTGCAACGGCGACGCCGCCGATCCCAGATTGCGAGCTACGACGCGGGAGCGGTGACGCGGGTCGAGGCGCACCTGGCCGCCTCGTCACCTGAAGACCTCCCGATGGCAACGTCGGCGGCGTTGCGCCGCGACGTGCAAGCGGTCGTCGAAAGCAGGGAAGCGGCGTCGGAGCTCGAGGTGCTCGATCGCGTGCTGCGCGACATTCGAGATCTCGTACAGGCGGACGAAGCGGTGCTCTGGCGGTGGGTCGCGCAACGGCACTCGCTGGTGCCGAGCGGGTGGTCCACGGAGGGCAGCGACCGGCCGGCGTTCTTCGACGTCGAGGCGTGGGGCGCGGCGGTTCGCTGGTGCTCGGAAGAAGGCGAGCTGCAGTTCGCCGGCGACGCTGCCGGGCATCCGACGTTCGCCGCGGTCCCCGTCGGCGGCAAGGACCCCGCCTACGGCGTGCTCACCGTGACGGGTGCGAAAGGGCTGCACTTCGCCGACGACGACGCGCGGTCCTGGCTGCCGCGCTTCGCGGCCCAGGTCTCGAACCTGGTGCAGCTGTTCGAGGTCCGCCGCGAGTACGGGCGGCACATGCGCCAGAGCGACGCGCTGCTGCATGCGGTGCAGCGCCTCCACGAGAAGCGCACGGCCGAAACGCTTGCGCAGACGCTCTGCGACACGGCGCGCGACGTCACGTCCGCGCCGATTGCCGGCGTGGTGCGGTGGAGCGCGGCCGACCAGCACGGCGTTCTCCAGTCGATCTCGGCCGGCGCCGATCTGGAAAGCGGCTTCCACGTCACCGCCGATTCGCTCGTTGGCCAGGTGTGCGTGGAGCGCCTGCCGCTCGTGCTCGAGGATGCCCGATCCGCCACGGCGGAGCACTGTCCGTTCGGCGGAATCGCGCGGCCGATCGGATCGGTGGCAATCGTTCCGGTCGTGAGCGACGATCAGGTGATCGGCGCGCTGGTGGTGGAAGGCAGGCACGTCGGCGACATCAGCCAGCACGAGGGGCGCAACGTCGGGCTCCTGGCCGCGGTAGCCCGGGGCCCGCTGGAGATCGTGTGGGAGATCGAGGAGGTGAGCCGCCGCGCGCGGACGGACTCGCTCACCGGGCTCGCCAACCGGCGGCATTTCGAGGAGACGTTGCGGGCTGCCGTCGCACAGTCCGACCGGTTTGGAGGCACCTGCTCGCTGATCTTTGCCGACCTCGACCACTTCAAGGAAGTCAACGATCGGCTCGGCCACGACGCCGGGGATACGGTGCTCAAGCACGTGTCGCGGGTGCTCGCGGACGCGGTGCGCACGGTGGATCTGTGCGCCCGGTACGGCGGCGAGGAGATCGCGGTGCTGCTGCCGCAGACGTCACAGGCGGGCGCGGCCGAGCTGGCCGAGCGGTTACGGGTGGTGCTGGAAACGCGGCCGGCGATGCACGACGGGCAGGCGATTCCGGTAACGGCATCGTTCGGCGTGGCGACCTATCCGGTGCCGGTGCCGTATGGCGACTGGCTGGTGGCGGCGGCGGACAAGGCGCTGTACGAGGCCAAGGCGGCAGGCAGAAACTGCGTGAGAGTGATTCAGCCAAGCCATGTCACACCAGCGCTTTACAAGCCGCACTGACGAGCCCGTATGAGATAATTTGCTGTTGAAGTCCGGGCCCGAAGCTGTTAGCTTTCGGCCTACGGGGGCGACTGGCTTCGACGGGGTAAGTGAAGCCGTGGCTGCGTGCCCAGGTCGTCGGGAACCTGGTAAAACACTCGACAAAAATCCAACTGCGAACAACAACTTCGCCCTTGCCGCGTAACTTCTAGTTACGCCCGCAGGTGCCCATGAGGAAGCTCGCCCGGGGCGGCTTCTTGGGTATCGGAAATCCGGGATAGCTGGTGCGAGCGCCTTCGGCGTACCGGCGAAATCAAGAGGGCTTATCCGCGAGTGGGTCGTCTGCCAACCAGCGCGCGGAGACATTCAAGGGCGGACTACGCACGTAGTAGCTGTGGTCGATCTATTCTCGGACCCGGGTTCAATTCCCGGCGCCTCCACTCAAGTACCGACTCTATCACGGAACAGCGGCGTCCATATTGGACGCCGCTGTTCGTTTTCTCATAGGTAGAGTTCACTACGGGCATCTACCGGAAAAGCTGTCGCTCTTCTACTTGAAATTCAGGTGATGCTGCGTGGTGAGCCGGCTTACGCCGCGGCGGTGTTCGTGAAAGAGAGCTTGCTGAGGTGCGTGCTTGAGCAAGGGCAGATGGCGATAGTTCTTCACGCGGCGGAACTGCCGCTCGATGGTCCAGGGTGGGGAGGCGCACCAGCGCAGCTTCTGATCGCTCGTGCGTCAGCGGGTCACGCGTCCGTCTTCGCCTCGAGGCGTGTCATGACGCTCTCGATCAGGTTCGTCGTCTTGAAGCTCACCCCGAGCTCGGGAAACACGTTCAGGCGGTGCGTGTGAGTGTTTCCTCGAGCCCTTCGAGTAAGCTGGCGGCCGGCGGATTCGTTGACCAGGCGGAGCTCGCGATGGAGCCGCTCGAGCCCCCGCTTCGCATCGGCATACGTCGGATGCGCGTACGCCGCCTGCAGTTTCCGGCGCCACGTCGGCTGATCCTGCTTGGCCAAATAGCTCACCACGTTTCCGCGCTTATTTCCACTGGCACCGTTGCACCGGGATCTCCCCGAACACGTCGCGCACCGCGGCCCGGAGTCCCTTCGACCCGTCGAGCACCGCGAACAGCGGATGCGATGTCGGTCGTGGCGGTCGAGCGAAAATCCGCGCTCGCCGAGCTCGCGCAAGAAGCTCGCGATCACGCGCCAATACTCGCTCGCAGTTTGCACGACGCATAGGATGCGCTGCTCGCCGGTGGTCGTCACGCCGAGCGCGATCACGAGTTGATGCTGCGCCAAGGCTTTGCCATCCAGCACCAAGACGAGCCACTCCGCGTCATCGAGCCGTCGCTCCTGGAGCCGGCGCAGCTCGCGCGCGCTCGCGCGGATGAAGCGGGGCGACACGCTGGACTTGGTCAACCGAACGCCTCGGACACGGCTTCAACGGCCGCTTCGTACTCGTGACACGAGAGGCCGCCCAGCACGCGCCGGAAGAGACCAATATCCTGCGCGCGCGGCTGCTGGAACTGTGTGTAGGTCGGGAGCGGGATCTCGCGCCGGGCGCGCTGATCGCGCACGTGGGGTACGGTGATCGGGAGCTTCTGATCGGCGAGGTAGATCGAGCCGACCTGCTGGCCCGCCGGCCGATGTCGGGATGCGCGTCGTCACGGGCGTAGCGTGGTCCGGCGAGCGCGTCCACTTCGGCGAGCGACGCCTCTTCCGCGCGGAGCCCCAAGGGGATCCGGGCCTGAATCATCGCCACCGTCGTCGGCGTGGCGAGCGTCCCGTCATCGAGCGGCATGCTCTGCTGGACGGCCGACGAGCGACCTGCGCGTGACTGGTCCTTCGGTGCGTGGCGTCGTACTCTTGGCATAGGTGGTGTCCTCAAGGACGAGTGGAGATCCTGGCAGGGATTCACACTCTTCTACCGCGGCACCACCTGCTTCTCAACTAGACTTGGGACTCACCTCAGTGACCCGCGAATCCAGGTCATCGCAATAGGCTTTGGGAGTGCCGTGGAAATCCGTAGTCGCGCGCCTCTCCTATGTACGGGCACTGCAACAAATCTCAACGGTGCCGCAGCCGCACGGGAATGTGAGCGGTCCGAACATTTCCAATTCCATGTATCGCACTGAACTGCGCCCCAGCAAGCTCGCGCAGCTTTCCAATTGCTGCAGCGTCTAAGCCCTTGGTCTTCCAAAGGGCTGGCACATTGGCACCATGGACGACGACACGTGCGTCACGGGCTACACCGCCAGACTCAGCTTTCCTCAAGTCGCTTAATGCACGTACGCCCGCCGCGAGATTTGCCGGGCCGGCGTTTGGCGGTAAGAGTATGACGTCGCTTGGGGTCACCGACGGACGTCGCACAACGATTGCGGAGACCGTCGAGTCGGACCATGTCGACGGCATCGCTAATGTAGCGTCAATGATGTTCGAATCTGCAACCGGCGCCGCCGTCGGTTGCGTGCGGATGCTGGCAAGCTCCGCCAGTATACTCCTAGCTTCGGGATGCGCCGGCATTGTCACGGCGAACACTCGTGTATCCGAGAACGCCTTCCGTAGTTCTGCACCTCGCTTTCCCGGGTATAGCTGTTCTAGCCGTTCGACCAGTTGCTCTTCACGCGCGGACAAATCGCGATGGTACTCCACCGCGCCTACGGGCGCAGTTGCAAGCGCGGTTGAATCTCCAACGATCTGAGTGGCATCCGTCGGGGCGCTGTGCTCACAATTCAGAGCGCCCAACGCCAAGAGAGCAACGATGAGATATCGCATACATCCACCTATCGATATTGGGAGAATCCGGTCTGGAGCCGCAGGAATAGTCTAGTCAACGTACTCAGTCCAGCAATACTGGAGTTCGGTGTACAAGAAGTTCCCGTCAGCATCGTAATAATCGTAATAGAGGCACAGTTCGTGAAGCTCGCCCGCGTCGCCGCCGGAACCATCGTCCGGTGGGCTGCAGTCCGCGCTCGCGGCGGGCTTCCCACTGATATCTGCGGTCATGCTTGGAGCGCGGATGATGCTATCATACTCGCACTGACCTTCATCTTCAGTCTCGTAGACCCATTCCGGCTTGCCACCGTTGTCGATGGCCAGGATTAAGCTCGTCCACGTAGTGTCTGAACCCTGGATAGCAGTCGCACTTTCTAAGCACTTCGCGTCTATCCATGGCGAGAACAGCATTACCTCCTCGTCGTCGGACAGAATGTTATTGAACTTGTATGTGGCAGTCGTGAAACCGTAACCGGTTAGGGAAAACGTACCAGTCTTGTACAGAAATGTTGCCGCATGATATGTGAGATTGACCCGATGTCGTGGACGCCTTACTCGCTCTAAGTTCGGGGCGGAGGTGGCGCATGAAATCCAACAGGAAGGCAGGAGCAGCAGCACGACGTGAACGACGGTCATTCAGCGCGGAGTTCAAAGCTGAAGCCGTTCGTCTGGTGAGCGAGC
>JAICKA010000017.1 GCA_025928185.1 Gemmatimonadaceae bacterium | reverse complement strand
CGGACCGCACGCGGCGTCGTGCGGCACGGCGGTCTACCGGCGCGAACAAGTCATTACGCCAAGCATCGCACGCGATCGATTGTGGAACGAATACCGCGCGCTCGCTGTCGAGCAGGGCTATCGCGCCTGCTGGGCGTCGCCAATCCGGTCGCCGCAAGGCCGCATCGTGGGCGCGCTGGCAGTGTACGTGCGCGAGTCGCGGTCGCCAACGGTGGCCGAGCTGCGCGTCACCGCCATGGCGACGCAGCTCGCCGGCATCGCTGTGGACCGCGCGCACGCGGCCGAGTCGCTGCGTCAATCCGAGGCGAGCTTCCGTTCGTTCGTCGAGAACTCGCCAATCGGCATCTACCGCGCGACCGGCACGGGGCGGCTGCTCGCCGTGAATCCTACGCTCGTGCGCCTGCTCGGCTACGACTCTGCGCTCGAGCTGCTGCAGGTGGACATGGGTGCGCGGCTGTTCGTTTCGGCAACGGCGCGAGACGAGTTGTTGCGCCAGCTCGAGGCGGAAGGCGAGCTTCGCAGCACGGAAACCGATTGGCGGCGGAAGGACGGGACCATCGTCACCGTGCGAGTGAGCGCGCGCGCATATCGGGATGAGCGCGGCTCCGTGTGGTTCTCCGAGGGATTCGTGGAGAACGTCACGCCGCTGCGCGCCGCCGAGCAGGCGTTGCGCCAATCCGAGAAGCTCGCGGCACTGGGACAATTGGTTTCCGGCGTCGCGCATGAGCTGAACAATCCGATCGCCGCAATTCTCCACTTCGCCGAAGATCTGCTCGACGACGAACGAACACCTGCCGACCGCGAGGCGCTCTCGGTAATTCGCGATCAGGCCCGTCGTTCGCGCTCGATCGTTCGCGATCTGCTGTCGTTCGTGCGCTTCCGTGAGGCGTCGCGCGAACGCGTGCAGCTCACGGAGGCGCTCACCGCGAGCGTGAAGGCGCTCGAGCCGCTCGTCGAGGAGATCGGCGCCGAGCTGGTTGCCGAGCTTCGCGCGGGCGAGGTGTACGCCAACACCGATCGCGCCGGACTGCAACAGATCGTCACCAATCTGGTGATCAATGCGGCGCAGGCCGCGGGACCTGGCGGCACGGTGCGGCTGCGCGCCGCGGTTTCGGCGCACGAGCTCGAGATGATCGTCGACGACACGGGCCCGGGCATTCCGCCGTCGGTCATCGATCGCATCTTCGAGCCGTTCTTCACCACCAAGCCGCTCGGTGAAGGCACCGGCCTCGGGCTGTCCGTGACGCTCGGCATCGTGCAGCAGCTCGGCGGCCGCATCACTGTGGAGAATCGCCCGCCGTCAGAAGGCACCGGTGCGCTCTTCCGGATCGCGCTGCCGATCGATGGCGGCGCGGTGACCGATCCGCGTCACACGCCGCGCGCTTCGCTGGCTGCGCCTCCGCGCGCACTCACCGCCTCGGGCGCCAAGCCGCGCGTTCTCATCATCGACGACGAGTCATCGATTCGTGCGGCGCTCTGCCGATTCTTTACACGGCGCGGCTGGGAGGTGCACGAAGCAGTCGACGGCGCGGAAGGATTGACGGCGATCCTCTCCGGCGAAGCCGCATTCACCGCGGTGATCTCCGATTTGAAGATGCCGGGTTGCTCCGGCGTCGAGCTGCATGATCGGATCGCCGAAGTCGCGCCGGAGCTGCTCGAGCGCGTCGTCTTTTCCACCGGGGATGTTGCATCCGCGGAGGCGGCAGAGTTCGTGCGGCGCACGCGGTGCACCG
Source organism: Gemmatimonadaceae bacterium (assembly GCA_025928185.1). Lineage (GTDB taxonomy): Bacteria > Gemmatimonadota > Gemmatimonadetes > Gemmatimonadales > Gemmatimonadaceae > JAQBQB01. Next base: position 45,132 of record JAICKA010000017.1, on the reverse strand, counting down.
TGCTTCAGAAGCCCTTCGAGCTGCGAGCGCTCGACGCAATCCTCAAGCGCATGCGCGAGATGGAAACCGCGTGAGCTGACCCGACCCGCCGGGTACGGTTCTTGTCCGGTGGGGACAGATGATCCCCGCATTCGTGAATCCACTGGCCGGCAACGCCGGCCCTGCCCGCGCCGCGCTGTCGGCCGTGGGCGGTTTCGAGATTCGTGAAGTGCCGGCGGATACGCTCGCGGCCAGTGTGCGAGAGGCACTCGAGCAAGGCGCAAAGCGCGTATTGGTGGCGGGCGGCGACGGCACGATCGGCAGCGCGGCCGCGGCAATGGCGGGATCGGGCGCGGAGCTGGCGATTCTGCCCTGCGGCACGCTGAATCATCTCGCCAAGGACCTGGACATTCCGCTGGATCTGGAGCTGGCCGCACGAGTGGCGATCACCGGACGCGCCGTGCCGGTGGACGCCGCCGTCGTGAACGATCGCCTGTTCCTGAACACCAGCTCCGTGGGCGCGTACGTCGCGTTCGTGCGCGCGCGCGAGCGTCTCGAGCATCGGCTCGGGTATCACGTGGCGTCCGTCGTCGCCGGGCTGCGTCTGCTGGTCCGCATGCCCTTGTTTCGCGTGTCCGTGCAAGTCGAAGGCGTCGCCCGCGAGTACCTGACGCCGCTGGTATTCCTCGGTGTTGGCGAGCGCGAGTTGCAGCTCCCGACGCTCGGCGCGCGCGTGCGCGGCGGCAAAACGGGATTGCACGTCATGGTCGTGCGGCGTCGGTCGGGGGCACGCGCGCTGGCGCTTGGACTCGCCGCGGCAGCGCGCGGGCTCGATGCGGTGGCGCACACGCCGGCGATGGATTCCTTTCTCGTGGACGCCTGCCGCATCGAGCCGCGCACGAGCACGGTGTCTCTCGACGGTGAGCTGGTACGAGTTCGCGCGCCGCTCGAGTACCGGCACGTGCCGGGGCATCTCCGCGTCGTCGCGCCGGTGGACACGACTCGGGAGTGACCGACTACCGGCGAGAGCGCGCGCGGCCATAGCTTGTTGGTGTGACAAGCGCCGCCGCACCGCTCATCGACCGTTCCCTCGCCGACCGCCTCGCCGCGATGGTCGGCGAGCGTCGTGTGCTGTTCCGCCCGAGCGAGTTGCTGACGTATACGTCGGACGGACTGCCGTCGTATCACAAGCAACCGGCGTTGGCGGTATTTCCCGGTACGCGCGACGAGGTGATCGCCGTCGTTCGCGAGCTGGCCGAGCGACACATTCCGTTCGTACCGCGCGGCGCCGGCACCGGATTGTCCGGCGGCGCGCTCGCCGACGGCGTCGTGCTGATCGGACTCAACCGTCTGACGCGCATTCTGTCGGTCGACGCCGAAAATGGATTGGCCGTCGTCGAGCCGGGGGTGGTGAACGTCTCGTTGAGTCGAGCGGTCGTCGCCGACGGTCTGCACTATGCGCCGGATCCATCGAGTCAGGCCGCATGCACGATCGGCGGCAACGTCGCCGAGAACGCGGGCGGACCACATTGCCTCAAGTACGGCGTGACGACGAACCACATCGTCGCACTCACTGTGCTGCTGCCGGACGGCCGTGTCGTCGCGCTCGGCAATGCGGCCGGTGAAAATGAAGGGTACGATCTGGTCGGCGCGTTCGTCGGCTCGGAAGGTTGCTTCGGGATCGCGCTGGACATCACGGTTCGGCTGTCGAGAAATCCCGAAGCAGTGCGCACGCTGCTCGCCGATTTCATGTCGCTCGACGCGGCGGCGCGCGCGGTATCGGCCATCGTCGCGGCGGGCATCGTACCAGCCGCGCTCGAGATGATCGATCAGGCGACGATCCGCGCCGTGGAGTCATCGATCTACGCCGCGGGCTATCCCACCGACGCCGCTGCAGCTCTGCTCATCGAATTGGACGGCGCGGCCGCAGGTTTGGAGCACGATGTCGCGACGGTCGAGTCGCTGTGCAAGGAACATGGCGCGCGCACCGTGCGCATCGCACGCGACGAAGCCGAACGCGCGCGGCTCTGGCAGGGGCGCAAGAAGGCGTTCGGTGCGATGGGCCGCGTCGCGCCGCATCTCGTGGTGCAGGATGCAGTCGTGCCGCGCACCGCGCTGCCGCGGGTGCTCGCCGAGATTCACGCGATCGGGGAGCGCCATCGCGTGCGCGTGTGCAATGTGTTTCACGCCGGCGACGGCAATCTGCATCCGAACATTCCGTACAATGCGGCGGACGCAGACGAGACGGAGCGCGTGCACGCCGCGATGTCGGAGATCATGCGTGCGTGCGTCGCGGCCGGCGGTACGATTACCGGCGAGCACGGCGTCGGGCTCGACAAGGTCGGCTACATGGACCTGATCTTTTCGCCCGATTCGCTGGCGACGATGTGCGCGCTCCGCGACGTGTTCGACCCGGAGCGCCGATCGAATCCAGGCAAGGTCGTGCCGGTGCACGCCTGTCGCGAGTGGCACATGGCGCCGTCCGCGCGAGCGGTCGGATGACGAGCGTCGCGACGGATCCAATGGAAGCGCTGCGCGAGCGGATCAGCGAGGCGGCGCACGGAGCGACGCCGCTCCGAATCGTCGGTCGTGGCACGTGGCTCGACGCCGGCCGCGCCGTGGCGGCGCGCGAGACGATCACAACTCTCGAATGCACCGGAATCGTCGACTACGTGCCCGACGACCTGACGCTCACGGCGCGCGCCGGAACGACGCTGGAGGAAATTCGCAGCGCGACGACCCGACACGGGCAATGGCTCGCGCTCGATCCGTTTGGCGGCGCGCAGGGCAGTCTCGGCGCCACGCTCGCGACGAATTCGGCGGGTCCGCTCGCCGGCGCGTTCGGGCACCCGCGCGATCTCACGCTCGGCGTGGCGTTCGTGACGGGCGCCGGCGTGCTGGCGCGAGGCGGCGGTCGCGTCGTCAAGAACGTCGCGGGGTTCGACCTCACGCGGCTCATGATCGGCGCGTGGGGCACGCTCGGCGTGATCGCCGAAGCCACGATGCGCCTGCACGCGCGGCCCGACGCCGACGTGACGATCTCCGTGCCGCTCGAAGAGACACCGGACGAGATCGAGCGCGTGCGACGCCTGCTGCGCCGTTTGCCGTTTACGCCGTATGCATGCGAGTTCGTGAATGCGTCGCTGGCCGTTTCGCTGCTTGGCCGCGACGACGCCGTGGCGCTCGTTCGACTCGGCGGCAACCGCGAGTCGGTGCGCGCGCAACGCGCGGCGTTCGCCGAGCTGGGTACGGCGAACGAGGCGGATCCGGCGGTCTGGGATTCGCTGGCTACGATCGAGCCGCCAAAGGCGATGGTCGTGCGTCTGTCGCGACTTCCGTCGGAGATCGCGCGGACGTGGCGCGATGCCTCATCGATCGCGAGCGCCTGCCCCGGTACGCTGCTGCATGCCTCGCCCGCTCGCGGCGTGGTGCGCTGCATCGTACCGGATGGTGACGGCGTGGCCGCGATGCTGCGCACGAGACTCGCAGCGATGGAATGCACGCGAATCGGCGAGCGGCTGCCGCCGGCGCTTTGGGACGCCTGCGGCCCCACCGCGAGAGACGCGCTTTCGGTTGGCATCAGGGAGACGTTCGATCCGAAGCACGTGCTGAATCCGGGCATCATGGGAGAACTTGCATGAGCGCACCCGTCGTCGTGCCGCCAGAGTGCGCGCTGCCCGACAGTCCTCTCGCACGCGAACGCAGCGGCATCGATGCGTGCGTGCACTGCGGGTTCTGTCTCCAGGCGTGTCCCACGTATCTCACGTTGGAGGACGAGAACGACAGCCCGCGCGGACGCATCGTGCTCATGCGAGCACTGCTCGAGGGACGACTCGGCCCCAAAGACGAGAGCGTGGAAACTCACATCACGCGCTGTCTCGGCTGCCGTGCATGCGAGACGGCGTGCCCTGCCGGAGTGCCTTACGGGCATCTGCTCGAGGCGACCAGGGCGACGATGGCAGAGTTTCGACCGATCTCGTCGATCGCGCGGCTCATACTTGCGACGTTCGAGCGTCCGAAGCTGCTGCGCATCGCGATGGCGAGCGGCCGCGCGCTTCGGGCAACCGGTGTCGCTCGACTGCTCGCGCACCTCCCGGGCAGATTCGGTTTCGCCATGGCGATGCTCGCGTCGACGCGGCGCCGCTCCAACGCTCGTGAACGCAAGGGGGCCGCGGAGCGCGGCGGCCGCGGCTCCGCGGCGCTGCTGACCGGCTGCGTGATGGAGGGATTGTTCGAGGAGACGAATCGCGCGACGGAACGCGTGCTCGGCGTGAACGAGTACACCGTGCGCGCCGCGCCGGGGCAACGTTGCTGCGGCGCGTTGCATGCGCACGCTGGTGATGCGGAGGGTGCCCGACGACTCGCGCGGGCGAACATCGCGGCGTTCGAGCGCGCCAACGTCGATTACATCTGCGTGAACGCGGCGGGCTGCGGCGCGACCATGAAGGAATACCCGCACCTCCTGGCGGACGATCGCGAATGGGCGGATCGCGCCGCGCGCATCGCGGCGAAAGTGCGCGACGTGAGCGAATTGTTATCCACCGCCGGTCCCGTGCGTGGAGGCGCCGTTCGCGTCCGTGTGGCGTACGACGCACCCTGTCACCTCATGCACGCGCAGCGAATTACCGTACCGCCGCTCGACGTCTTGCGCGCGATCCCCGAGCTCGAGCTGGTGCCGCTCGCCGAGTCGGACGTCTGTTGCGGGAGCGCCGGAATCTTCAATCTGATCGAACCAGAAACGTCGGACGTCGTGCTGCATCGCAAGTTGGCGCACATCGCCACGGCGAATCCCGACGTGGTGGCGACGGGTAATCCCGGCTGCCTCATGCAGATCGGCGCGGGACTGCTCCACGCGCGATCGCGCGTGCAGGCGCGTCACCCGGTGGAGCTGCTCGACGCGAGCTACGCGAATGCTGTGGATGACGCGAACGGCGCAAAGGACTCACGCCATACCAACACGTCGAAATAGTCGCGGGACGGTGGCGCGGCTGCGGTGGCACGATTTACTTACGACCATGATGCACGCCGTACAGTGTGAATCCGGAGTCGTGGCGTGACGCAGCCGAACACGGCGCCGGCGCAACGGGCGACACAGGAGATCGGCGGTCAGGACGTCGTCCTCGTGTACGCCGACGTGCAGGCGGAGTACGACGCGCTCCGACATCACGCCATTGTCGTCGACCGGAGTCATCGCGGGCGCATGACTCTGTTTGGCCCCAGGTCGGGCGAAGCGTTGACGGGGCTCGTCACGAGCGACGTGCTGTCGCTCCAGCCGGGGCACGGACAATACGCCGCGGCGCTGTCGGCCAAGGGACGCGTTGCGGCGGACCTTCGCGTCTTCGCGACGCCGGACGGCTTTCTCGTCGACACGCCGGCGCGCGCGTGGAGCAACTGGTCTGGCATGGTGAAGAAGTACGTGAATCCACGGCTCTCCGGCTATCGCGACGATTCGCACGGTCTGCGCGATCTGGGAATCTTCGGCGCCGACGCGGTGCGCGTGGCGAGCGCGGTTGGCGGCGTGCCGCAGGAAACGCTCGCGGCGCTTGCACCATACGCGCACGTCACCGTTTCGATCGACGACGTGCCGGTGACCATCGCGCGCGCTCCGGATATCGGACTCGACGGCTTCGACCTGTTCGTTCCGCTCGCCGCCTTCGACGCCGTTTGGCAGCGAGCCGTGACGGCCGGCGCAACACCGGCCGGTCTCGAGGCGTGGGAGATCGCGCGCGTCGAAGCAGGACGGCCCGAGTGGGGCATCGACATGGACGACACGACGATTCCCCAGGAAGCCAATTTCGAGGAGTTGAATGCCATTTCGTTCACGAAGGGCTGCTACATCGGGCAGGAGGTGGTGGCCCGCGTGCACTTCCGCGGCCATGTGAACCGGCATCTGCGCGGCATTCGCGCGGCGAGCACCGATGCGCCGCCCACGGGCGCGCAACTGATCGATGAAGGCGGCACGCACGTCGGCGACGTGCGGAGCGCGGTCGCCTCCCCGCGACTCGGCGGGATCGCGCTGGCGATGATCCGGCGCGAAGTCGCCCCAGGCGCCAGTCTCACCGCGAAATGGGAGTCCGGCGAGCGGCACGTGGATGTCGCCGCGCTGCCGTTTCCCGCGTAGGCGCGCGTGCCCAGCGCGCTCGTCACGGGAGCCACCGGTCTCGTCGGCTCGCACATCGTCGAGCGCCTGCTCGCTGAAGGATGGCGCGTCCGCGGGCTCGCGCGGACCGCCGCGGGTGTCGCGGCACTCGCCGCCGCCGGCGCGGAGGCCGCGGTCGGCGACGTACTGGATGCCGCGGCCGTCGAACGTGCGGCCAAGGGACGCGATGTGGTGTTTCACACGGCGGCGGCAATCACGCCGCGTGGCGGCTGGGATGCATTCCGGCTGAACATCGACGGCACGACGAACGCCATCCAGGCCGCGGAACGCACCGGTGCCCGGCTGCTGCAATTGAGCAGCGTGGCGGTCTATGGTCCGTCGGGCCGGTACCGCGGTCAATCAGAGAAGACTGATGAAGACACGCCGCTCGAACCGCTGCCCGAGCGCGCCTATTACGCACGTTCCAAGCGCGAATCGGAGCAGCTCGTTCTGGCGGCGCATGCCGAAGGCCGCGTGTGGGCGACGGCGGTGCGCCCGGACGTGATCTACGGAAATCGGGACCGACAATTCGTGCCGCGCGTGGCTCGCGTCCTCCGCCACGGCATCGCGCCGCTCGTCGCCGGCGGGAACGCGACGCTGGCAATCGTGCACGCGGCCAACGTCGCCGACGGCGCCGTGCGCGCCGCGACGACCGACGCCGCCGGCGGCCGCGCCTACAATCTGGCGAACGATTTCGACGTCACGGTGCGCGAGTTCTTCACCCTGGCCGGCGAGGGCCTCGGCCGACACATGCGATTCATTCCGGTGCCGTTGCCGGTTGCCAACGGCGCGCTGCACGCCGCGAAGCTCGTGATTCGCATCGTCACCGGCGGCCGCATGAGCGTTCTCTCAACGGCATCGCTGGACATGGTGACACGCGGCAATCCATTCTCGTCCGAGCGTGCGCGCATCGAGCTCGGGTGGGCGCCCGCCGTACGACCAGAGGTCGGCATTCCGGAGGCGTTCCGGTGGTGGCAGGCGCACCACTGACCGAGCGCACGGCGCTCAAGGAATGGGCGGTGCTCGTCGACGCGATGGCGCGCGGCGAGATCATCGCCATGGTGCGCAAAGGCGGCATTCGCGAACAGCGCGCGGGCTTTTCCGTGCGCCACGAACGATTTCTGTTCTATCCCACCTTCTTCCACGAGCGACCGGGCGAACTCGCGCCGCGCTTCGCCGCGCAGCTCGAGGCGTCACACGCCGCGCAGCCGGCAGAGGGCACGATTCGCATCGAGTACCTCGGCGAGGTCGCCGGCGTGTGGCCGGTATCCTCGCTCGAGCCGCTGCGGGCGATCGACGGCATGCACGGCCTGGCGTGGAGCGCGGTCGAGTCGCGATTTCACTACCGACAGAAGCCGGGCGTGCAGGTGATCGCGGTGCGCGTGCTGCGGCTGGGGGAGCCGGTCGTCGTGCCGGAGCAGCGGCGATATCAGGGCTGCGTTTCGTGGGTCGCCCTCGACGAGGCGATCGACGTGACGAACGCGGCGCCGGTGCTCGACGATGCGAGTATGCTCATGCGCCTCGCGACGCTGCGGAACGCGCTGGGCTGAACGCACAAAGGGCGCGACGTGCGTCGCGCCCTTGCACCAACGAACCTCTGGACTGGCTTACGGCTTCTTCTTGGACGTGTCGGGCTTCATGCCGGTCGTATCCATCTTGGCCGTGGTGTCCATCTTCATGCCGGTGTCGGTGGCGGCCGGAGCGGGCGCCGGAGCCATCGCGGGCGTGGTGGTGTCGGTAGCAGCATTCTCCGACTTCGAACAGGCAGCAACAGCGGTTACCGCGAGCACAGCGGCGACGAAAGCCAGGCGCTTCATGACATTCTCCTGAAGAGTAGGTCGAGTGATCTCCGCGTGGTCCGTGCACGCGATCAGGGGGCTCGGGAGCGAGCGGCGTGTAACATACCGCACCCCTAGTGCGTGTCAAGTCCAACGTCGGCTCGGCAAGTTGGCGTCGGGCAACGACTTCGTTTCGCCGCCCGCGCCGCTCGCATGCCGGACTAAGCTTGCGCCCGCTGCAGCTTCCGGGCCACTGGCTGCGCAATACGCTCGTACATACCTTCCGACTTCGTTCAGCGAGGCGCGTCCATGTCCATTTCGCCGCCCGCGCGCGACACACACGTCGTCCGCGGCGCCTGTCCGCACGACTGTCCGGATACGTGCGCCATGCTCGTCACGGTCGAAGACGGGCGCGCGATCCGCGTCGCCGGCGATCCTGACCATCCGGTCACGCGCGGGTTTCTCTGCGCGAAGGTAAATCGCTATATCGAGCGGACATACCACCCCGATCGGCTGCTGCGACCCATGCGGCGCATCGGCCCCAAAGGCGCGGGAAAGTTCGCCGCCATCTCGTGGGACGAGGCCCTCGATGAGATTGCCAGTCGGTTGAACGACGTCCGCGCGAGCGTCGGGGAACAGGGAATTTTGCCCTACTCCTACGCGGGTACGATGGGCATGATCCAGGGCTCGTCCATGGACCGCCGATTCTTTCACCGACTCGGCGCTTCCCTGCTCGATCGAACGATCTGCTCGATGGCCGGAACCGTCGGCATGCGGATGACCGTCGGCGCCAACATCGGCGCCGATCCCGAAGGAATCCCGCAGAGCGATCTCATTCTGCTCTGGGGCACCAACACGCTCACGTCGAATCCGCACCTCTGGCCGTTCGTGCTCGAGGCGCGGCAACGCGGCGCGCGCGTGATTGCGATCGATCCGATTCGCACGCGCACCGCCGATCAGTGCGACGAATGGCTTGGCATTCGCCCCGGCACGGACGCCGCCCTGGCGCTGGGCATGATGCATGTGCTGTTCGCGCGCGGCCTGCAGGACGATCGGTACATCGCCGCGCATACGCTCGGGATCGAGCAGCTGCGTCCGCGCGCGGCGGAGTATCCGCCGGAACTGGTGAGCGCGATCACGGGACTGCCGGCTGCCGCGATCGTTTCGCTCGCCGAACGGTATGGACGCGCGACTGCGGCGTTCATTCGCGTGAACTACGGCTTGCAGCGACACGCGGGCGGCGGCATGGCCGTGCGCACCATCGCGTGCCTGCCGGCGCTCACCGGACACTGGCGTCGGCCAGGCGGCGGCGTGCAACTCTCGTCGAGCGCGAATTTCGAGTTTGATCGAGGCGCGCTCGAGCGACCCGATCTCTCGCCGCCGGTTCGCACGATCAACATGATTCGACTCGGCGAAGCGCTGACCAGGCCGGATGCCGGCGTTGGCGGGCCGCCGGTGCGCGCACTCGTGGTATACAACTCGAACCCGGCCTCCGTCGCGCCCGATCGCACAACGGTGCTGCACGGCCTGGCGCGCGACGATCTGTTCACCGTCGTGCTCGAGCACTTCCAGACCGATACCGCCGACTGGGCGGACATCGTGCTGCCAGCAACGACACAGCTCGAGCACTGGGACGTGCATCTCGCGTACGGCCATCACTACGTGACGTTGAATCGTCCGTCGATCGCGCCACGCGGCGAGTCATTGCCGAACAGCGAGATCTTCCGCCGGCTCGCCGCGCGGATGAACTTCGCGGACGAATGCTTCCGCGACGACGATCTGACGATGATCCGCCAGGCGCTGGCCTCGACGAGCAAGCGGCTCGCCGGCGTGACGTTCGAGGCACTCCTCGAGCGCGGATGGATGCGGCTCAACGTGCCGACGCCCTATCTTCCGTACGCCGACGGCGGCTTTCCGAGCCCGTCGGGCAAGTGCGAGCTCTATTCGGCGCGCATGGCGGCGATGGGGCTTGATCCGCTGCCGGCGTTCACGCCGCCGCGCGAATTCCCGGACACGGCGACGGCGCTGGCGGCGCGCTACCCGCTGGTGCTGATCTCGTCCCCGGCACACCAGTTCCTGAATTCTACTTTCGTGAATATCGACAGCCTGCGGCGCGCCGCGCGCGAGCCGGAGTGCCTGCTGCACCCGTTCGACGCGGAACGGCGCGGCATCGCGCCGGGCATGCGGGTGGTGATTCACAATGACCGCGGGGCGTTCACGGCGGTCGCCCGCGTCGGCGACGGGATTCGCGAAGGCGTGGTGTGGGCGCCGTCGATCTGGTGGGGCAAGCTCGCGGCGGACGGCGCGAACGCGAACCACACGACATCGCAAGCCGAAACCGATCTCGGGCACGGGCCGGTGTTCTACGACAATCTGGTGGAGGTCGGGGCGGCGGATTGAACGCTGGAACGCTGGAACGCTGGAACGCTGGAACGCTGGAACGGGCGCTTCGCTTGAACGGCGGAACGCGAACTACCCAGACGCCAGATTGCAGGCTTCAGTCGTTCCACCGTTCCACCGTTCCACCGTTCCTCCGTTCCACCGTTCATCCGCTCCCCCGCTCTTGCGCCCCTGCCGTCACGGCGCCTTGATTGCAGCAGAACCGGTATCGTTCGGAATCAGGAGTCCCAGGTGACAGCTCAGCCAGAAACCCTCGGCGCTCTCAAGCGCTCTCCGTATGGTGTGCCCGAACGCGCGCTGCGTTCGGTGAAGGACGAGATGCGACAGAACCTGCTCGCGCGACTGTGCATGAGCGGGCCGCTGTTCGCCGGCGTGATCGGGTACGAGGACACGGTCATGCCGCAGATCGTCAACGCCATTCTCTCCAAACACAATTTCATCCTGCTCGGGCTGCGCGGTCAGGCGAAGTCGCGCATTTTGCGCGCGCTCGTCGGCCTGCTCGACGACACGATGCCGATCGTCGCCGGCAGCGAGATCAACGACAATCCGTTCGCACCGATCTCCAAATACGCGCGCAATCTCATCACCGAAGCGGGTGACGACACGCCAATCGCCTGGGTGGGCCGCGAGAATCGCTTCGTCGAAAAGCTCGCGACGCCGGACGTCACGATCGCCGATCTGATCGGCGACCTCGATCCGATTCGCGCCGCGCGCGGCGGACATTTATTGTCGGACGAGCTGACGATTCACTACGGCATGCTGCCGCGCGCCAATCGCGGTTTGTTCGCGCTCAACGAGCTGCCCGATCTCGCCGGCAAGGTGCAGGTCGGTCTGTTCAACGTGATGCAGGAAGGCGACGTGCAGATCAAGGGCTACCCCGTGCGCCTGCCGCTCGACGTTCAGCTCTGCTTCACGGCGAATCCCGAGGACTACACCGCGCGCGGCAAGATCATCACGCCGCTCAAGGATCGCATCGGCAGCGAGATCGTGACGCACTACCCGGAAACGGTCGATCTCGGCATGGACATCACGCGCCAGGAAGCCTGGACGGCGCGCGACAGCCGCACGGTCCGCATGCCGGACTTCATCGCCGAAGTGATCGAGCGTATCGCGTTCGAGGCGCGCAGCGATCGGCGGATCGACAAGCGGTCGGGCGTGTCGCAGCGCATGCCGATCACGGTGATGGAGAACGTCGTGTCGAACGCCGAGCGTCGCGCGATCATGACGAACGACACCGAGATCGTGCCGCGCATCTCGGACATCTACGCCGCGCTGCCGGCGATCACGGGCAAGATCGAGCTGGAGTACGAGGGCGAGCTGGTGGGCGGACCGGCAATCGCGCGCGAGCTGATTCGCCGCGCCGCCGATGCCACGTTTCAGGAGCGTGCCGGCGGCGTCAACGTGGACGACGTGATCATGTGGTTCGACGAAGGCGGTGCGCTGCAGGTGGCCGATGAAGCGCGCGGCGACATGGCGCTCAAGGGCTTCGAGGTGGTGCCCGACCTGCTGCGTATCGTGCATCACACCGGACTCGCACCGGATGACGACGCAGCGATCTCCGTCTCGGCGTGCGAGCTGGTGCTCGAGGCGCTGGTGGCGCGAAAGAAAATTTCGCGCTCGGATGCGGGCCAGTACGGGCGCGCGACGCCTGAGCCGCGCCGCCGGCCGAATCAGGACCTGTTCGGCGGCGCGTGATGCCGTCCGCACTCTCGGTGCGGCGGGCGCGGCTCGATGACCTCTCTACGGTCGTCGAGCTGCGCATCGCGCTGCTCCGCGAATACGGCGATCATCCGGTTTACGGTCGCCTGCGAGACGACGCGGTCGATCGCGCATTCGAGCTGTACGCGGCGCAGCTCCGGTCGCCGCACGAAACGATTTTCGTGGCCGAACGCGACTCGCGCATCGTCGGCATTCTGCGCTGCGTCGATTCGGCCGGGTCACCGCTGCTCTTTCCAGAACACTACTGCTACGTGTCGTCGGTCTACGTGCGGCCGGAGGAGCGGCACCGCGGCGTGCTCCGCGCGCTGCTCGCCACTGCGGAATCGTGGTGCGCCGAACGTGGGATCGACGAGATGCGCCTGCACAATTCGCCGTCGTCCGCCGCGGCCGAACAGGCGTGGACGGCGTTGGGCTTTCAGATCGTGGAGCACGTGCGACGTCGCGCACTCGGCGCGGCCGTGAGCAGAGCCGACTGATGCCGGTCATCACGATCTCGCGGATGTACGGTTCGGGCGGGTCCGAGGTGGCGGAGCGCGTCGCGTCGGCGCTCGGCTGGTCGTTGTTCGACAACGCGCTGGTCGACGCGATCGCGCAGCGCTCCGGGCTGACGCCGGCGGAAGTGAGCGCGCAGGAGGAGCGCGTGCCGTCGATCGTCGAGCGGATCGCCGAGGCGCTGTCGCTCGGATCGCCGGAGGTGATGCCGCCCGTGCCGGCCGGTCCGGTCGAGACGACGGACGAGCGGATCGTCGCGGTGACGAAGCGCGTGATCGAGGAGGCGGTGCAGACTGGACCAGCGGTGTTCGTCGGGCGTGGCGCGCAGTGTCTCCTGGCGGAGCGCTCGGACGCGCTGCACGTGTTCTGCTACGCGACGCGCGGCGCGCTGCGGCGGTACGCGATGGAGAAGTTCGGCATCGACGCCGTCGAAGCGGAGCGCCGGGTGCACGACACGAACCGGCAGCGCGAGCAATACGTGAAGCGCCACTGGAACCGGAGCTGGCTGGCGCACGAGAACTACCACGTGTGCGTGAACACGGCGTGGCTCGGAATGGACGGCGCGGCGGCGCTGGTGCTCGACGCGGCGAGTCGCGTGCTCGGGGTAACGGTGCAGCGCTGATTCAGCGGTCGTCGCCGCGGCGCTTCAGATCCTTCAGCCGTTCGTTGACCGTATCCGGGACGAACATTTGATCTGCAATCGACGCGACTTCCTCGGCGTCGCGCCACGCTGCTTCCAGCAGTGCCAGCTCGCCCTCGAGCGCGCGCCGTTCGGCGTCTTCGTGCGTCGCCATCTCCAGGGCGAGTGCAGCTTCGCGCGGCAGCGCCGACAGCGCCCGGCCGGGCACCTCGTTGTCCTTCCAGCGCGGCCTCTCGCGAGGCGCGTAGCGATCGAACAGCGACACCGCGGTGCCCGTCTGCTCGATGAGCTGGGCAGCCGCGCTGACCTCCGAGCGGTTCGCGCCGGCGGAATTGACGGCCGGCAGGATCATCGCGGCGGCGCGGAGCGCATCGTCACCCATCAACTTGATTATCGATTCCCGCTCCTCGCCGAACTGCGGCACACGGAGGAAGCGCGCCCTGGAGCGGCGATCCGGGGCGGCATCGCTCCCCTGCATCGGAACGCGCAGCGCCCACTCGGATCCGATCCGGGAGATCGAGACGCGTGCGATCGCGCTCGGGCGAATCAGCACCGGCCGACTGCGGTCGGGCAGTGGAATCCGCGCCTGCATCCGTTGCTGCTGGCGGAACGCTACCGCCCACGTCGCCACTCTGAGGAGCGGATACAGGGAGCCCGCGAGCATGCCCGTGCCCGGACCAACGACATAGAGGCCGGTCAGCGCCGCCGCTCCGATACCGGTGTATACGAGATGTCTGATGCGACGCCGGCCGAACTGGTCGCCATAGCGCCAGGCGGCCATCTCAGGCCGCAGCGGCGATCCGATGCGCACCAGCTCCACGCGGTCGGCGACGCGGGCGAGCCCGATATTGTCGGTCGAGGCGCGCAGGCGCGTGCCGGCGAACAGGCGTGCGCATTCCTCGATTGCTTCCCAGCGTTCCTCGAGCGGCGAGAGGTTCCACCGCCCGCATTTGCGGCAAACGGCCCAGAGCCGCCCGAGCGCAGCGTCGAACGCGAGGCGGCGACCGACGGGAAAATGCTCGATGGCGTCATTCGCGCCGAGCGAGGCGTGGCAGAAGATGCAGGTGGAATACACGAGACCGCCGCTGGCGTCCGAAGTCTCTGAATCTACGCTTCGGGGTTGACGCGCGCCGCCGGTCGATACATATGTAGTTTAACTACACATCCAGACAATCTTCCGGTACGTCCATGCCCGACCCGGCGCCATCGTCGCGCAGCGAGTTGCAGCCCGGCACGCTCGACATGCTGATCCTTCGCACGCTGACGCTCGGATCGCTGCACGGGTACGCAATCGCGCAGCACATCGCGAAGTCGTCCGACGGCATTTTGCGCGTCGAGCAGGGATCGCTGTATCCCGCGCTCGAGCGTTTGCTCAACAAAGGCTGGGTGACGGTGCGCTGGGCGGAGACGCCGACGAAGCGCCAGGCGCGGTACTACACGATCACGCGCGCGGGCCGAAAGCGGCTCGAGGCGAAGTCGTCCGATTACGAGCGGGTCACGGCGGCGATCGCGCGCGTGATGGGCAAGGCCTGAGCGTCAGATGTCATTGGTCGACGGACTATTGCATCGGCTGCGCGTGCTGGTGCGCGGAAACGCATACGACGACGAGCTGCGCGACGAGATGCAGTTTCACGTCGAGCTCGAGACGCAGGCGTTGTCACGCCAGTCGGCCACCCCGCACGATGACGCGCGACGCGCGTTCGGCAATCAGACCTACTATCGCGAGGAGGTTCGTCGCATGACGGCGCTCGGCTGGCTCGATCGCATGCGGCAGGATCTGTGGTACGCGTGGCGCGGGTTGCGTCGCGAACCCGGATTCACCGCAGCAGTCGTGGTAACGCTGGCGTTGGGTCTCGGCGTGAATGCGGCGGTGTATTCGGTCCTCGATCGAGTCTTCGTACGGCCGCCCGCCGGTGTGCCGGATCCGGATTCCGTGCGGAGGTTGTACATCGATCAGGGTTACTCGATTTCGCTGACTGGAAAGCGAACGATGGGAGCATCCGCCTTCGCCTCGTTCAACTATCCAAACTATCACGCAATTCAGCAGGCGCTGCCGCTAACACCTATCGCGCTGTACACGCCGAGTGACTCCGTCGAGTTGCGCACCGGTGTGAATGCCGGCTCGGCGAGGCTCAGCTATGCAAACGCCAGCTACTTTGCGGTGCTCGGGCTCCGGCCTTTGGAGGGCCGCTTCTTCGCCCCGGATGAGGATCACGTCGAGAGTGCAGCACCCGTGGTCGTGATCAGCGACCCCCTGTGGGATCGCCTCTATCAGCGTTCGCCATCCGCGTTGGGTCAACGCCTCAGTGTCAGTGGCCGGCAATTCACGGTCATCGGTGTCGCATCGCCGGACTTTACGGGCCTCGATCTCAATCGCGCTGACCTCTGGACGCCGCTCGGTAATTTCGTCAACAAGAGCAATCGTCGCACGCCGTGGTACCAGGGAACCGGCAATTACCTGCGTGCTTTTGCGAGAGTACGGAATCCAAACGCCGAGCAACTTCTCGACGCAAAGGGCGGCGCGGCTCTACGCGCCGAGAAGGCTCTGCTTCAAGGCAAGCCGGATACGCTCACGAAAATGCTCATGGGTCCGCTCGTCGAGGCCCAGGGCCCGGCTAAGCCGAGCAAGGAAGCGACGATTTCGACCCGCATCGCCGGCGTCGCGCTAATCGTGTTCCTGATCGCGTGCGCCAATGTCGCCAATCTGCTGCTGCTTCGAGCGGCGCGGCGACAGCGCGAGATCGCAATCCGTCGCGCACTTGGCGTGTCGGCCGGTCGGCTCATCGGCCAACTCATGACCGAGAGCGTGCTGCTGGCGGTGCTGGCAGGAGCTGCCTCACTGCTGCTCGGTGACTGGGGTGGGTTGGCGCTGCGTCGCCTGCTCTTCCCACGCATCAATTGGGCGGGTGGCGTGGTGACGACGCACTGGATCACGGCGTGCGCGGCCGGCGCGTTGTTGGCCGGAATCGTTGCAGGTCTCGCCCCTGCCTTCGGTGCGCTCAGCATCGATCCGGTTCGCGGGTTGCGCGATGGCGCTCGGGCCGGCCATCGGGGCGCGCGCGGCGCGCGCTCGACTCTGTTGATCGTGCAGGCGGCGCTCTCGGTCGTGCTACTCGTCGGAGCCGGGCTATTCGTCCGGAGTCTGCAAAATCTCGATGCGATCGACATCGGATACGCAAAAGACGAACTGCTGCTGGTCAGTCCGGGATTCAGCGACGGCGCACGCCACGATACTGTCGTGGCTCAAACCCTTCCTCGACTTGTCGAAGCACTCGCACGTGCGCCGGGCGTTCGATCGATCGCGCTGACCGACATGCTGCCAATGCGTGGCTTCAGATATGCGCCGACATATCTCGCCCGACAGGACTCGGCATTTCACGTTGGTCAGACGTACCCGACGGTGACTTCGGTCTCGCCGACCTACCTCGCGACCGCTGGCATCGCTGTACTAAGTGGCCGCGGATTTCGCGAAAGTGACCGGCGCGGCAGCGTGCCGGTAGCGGTGGTCAGCCAGGCGTTCGCCCGCGCGGCGTGGCCCGGCCAATCGCCCATCGGCAAGTGTCTGATCGTCGGCGAAACGAGCGAGCCTTGCACGACAGTGGTCGGCGTCGCAGCCGATAGCCATCAGTGGGAGCTCGTTGAAGACGAGACCTTCCGCTATTACTTGCCGCTCGACCAGGCGAAGTTCACGAATCCGAGCGCGATCCTCATCCGTGGCGATCCGGCGCACTTCGGTATGATTGCGACCGAGGCACGGCGCGTCATTGCGAAGGTGCTCCCGAGTTCCGACGCTACGTACGTCAGCAGCATGAACGCGGCTCTCGAACCCCAAACGCGTCCGTGGCGCCTCGGCGCCGAGCTGTTCTCCGCGCTCGCCGCACTCGCCGTCATCATCGCGGCGATCGGCATCTACAGCGTCGTCGCGTACGGCGTCAGTCAGCGCGCGCACGAGATAGGCGTCCGCATCGCACTCGGCGCACGCTCCGCGAATATCATGGAGCTGATCGTGGCCAGCGGACTGCGCGTCGTCGCGGTGGGCATTGTCATAGGCATCGTCAGCGCGTTGCTCCTCGCGCGCGCAATTCAGTCACTGCTGTACGGCGTTGGTACTTACGATCCGACCGTGCTGTTGACAGCGGCAGCGCTGCTCACCGTGCTCGGCGCCCTCGCCTGCCTCATCCCCGCCTGGCGCGCATCGCGCGTCGATCCGGTCGTGACGCTCCGCGCAGAATAGCGGCGATCTGGCGCATGGCACTTCCCTCCCCCGCGGGGTATTCTTCGCGGAAGGAGAGTCGCCATGCGCTTCCACACGTACACCAAGTTCAGCCCCGAGCTCGCCGACGCCGTCGATCTGCAAGCGCTGCTCGACAAGCTCGCCGATTTCCTCCTGCAATCCGGCTTCGCCGGCGGCGACAGCAACTCCTACTACGACTGGACGGGTGGCGACCCGGGGGATCGCTCGCTCGAGGCGCTCAAGCAGGCAATTCTCGACGCGCTGATGGAGAGCGGCCAGTTCACGCCCGAGATGCTCGAGGCGCTCCGCGGCGGCGACGACGAGGCAGGTCAGGCCAAGCTCGCGCAGCTGCTCGATCAGCTCGTGCAGCGCCTCATGGAAGAGGGCTACCTCAACATCCAGAACGCACCGCAGATGCCGGCAGGCCACCAGCCCGTGACGGGACCGGGCAGTCTCGCCAAGGCGGCCGCGCGCGACGTGCAGTTCAATCTCACCGAGAAGGGCATCGACTTCCTCGGCTATAAGAGTTTACGAAACCTGATCGGATCGCTCGGCAAGTCGAGCTTCGGCAGCCACGACACGGCGTATCTCGCCACCGGCATCGAGTCCGACGGCTGGAGCAAGCAGTACGAATTCGGCGACGTGCTGAACATCGACGTCAACGAGACGCTCAAGAACTCGCTGGCGCGCACGGGCAAGATCGAGGTGCCGATGGACCTCGACTACAGCGACCTGATGGTGCGACAGGCCGAGTACCGGTCGTCGTGCGCGACGGTGCTGATGCTCGACTGCTCGCACTCGATGATCCTGTATGGCGAGGACCGATTCACGCCCGCCAAGAAGGTCGCGCTCGCGCTCACGCACCTCATCCGCACGCAATTCCCCGGCGACACGCTCAAGGTCGTGCTGTTCCACGATTCGGCCGAGGAAATTCCGCTCGCCACACTCGCCACGGCGCAGGTCGGTCCGTATCACACGAACACGGCCGAAGGACTCAAGCTGGCCCGGCGGTTGCTCATGGGTCAGAAGAAGGACATGCGTCAGATCATCATGATCACCGACGGCAAGCCGAGCGCGTTGACGATGCCGAACGGCCAGATCTACAAGAACTCGTTCGGGCTCGACGCAACGGTGATCGCGCAGACGATCAAGGAAGTCGCGAGCTGCCGGCGCGCGGGGATCATGATCAACACGTTCATGCTGGCGCGCGACCGCGCGCTCGTCGAGTTCGTGAAGCGCGTGTCCGAGATCAGCCGGGGGAAAGCATACTTCACATCGACGATGACGCTGGGACAGTTCATTCTCATGGACTTCCTCAAGCGCAAGACGCGCAAGGTGAGCTGATCGCGCGCGCTCGCGGCACTACGCGGGCGCTGATCCGGCTCGGTGTCGCCGCGGTGATGGCGGGTCTGGCCGCGTGCGCGGGATCCTCCGCGAGCACCGCACCGGCGCCGGTGACGCCGATGCCGGGCACCGACACCGCCCATTCGTACCCCGGCTTCGACATCGGACACTATCCGGGCGACAGTGCGATGCAGGCGTGGAAGCATCCGGCCTCGCCCTACCGCTGGGTCGGCTACTACCTCAACGCACCCTGCCGCCGCGATCACTCGTGGGACGGTCGTTATAAAACGCTCGCAACGATGGGCTGGGGAGTCGCGGCGATCTACGTCGGCCAGCAGGACTGGTCGCAGATTCCGGGCGCCAATGCGGCAACGCTTCCCACCTGCTCGGCGACGCTGCTCACGGATGGGCAAGGGTCGACCGAAGCGGCGGACGCGGCGAACCGGATGCGCACCGACGGATTTCCCGATCAGAGTATCATCTTTCTGGATATTGAACACGTCCAGATGGTCGCACCGGCGCTGCTCGAGTACGTGCGCTCGTGGCTGGGCGGCATCCTCGCCGACGGACATTTTCGACCGGGCATCTACACCGACAAGGCGAACGCGCCCACGTTCTACACCGCGGCGAGCGACGCCTACGCCGCAGCCGGCCGCTCCGATGCGCCGCCGTTCTGGGTGTCGAGCAGCCAGGGATTTACGCCGAACGTGACGCCGTCGGAGCTCGGCTTGAGCTACGCGGGAATCTGGCAAGGTGCATTCAACGTCAGTCAGACGTGGAACGGAGTCACCCTGACGATCGACGTCGACGTCGCCAGCACGCCCTCGCCGGGCGCGCCTTAGCTCGGCGGAGCGGCTACGGCGCTTCCATTACGGCCGGCACTGGCGGCACGGCAGCCGTCGGCAGCGCCGTCGAGATAAGCGCGGCGCTGGCGCCAACGACCAGCGCGCCGACGAGCAGCTCCACGGCAGCGCTTCGCGCGAATCGCGGGCGCGTGGATTCTTCCCAATCCACGGTGACGACGCGCTTCCAGTGGAAGAGACCGAACAGCAGCACGACGATGACGAGCGCGATCTTGATCAGGAGGATCGTTCCGTAATGCGTCGCCCAGAGATCGCTGAACGCGGTGAGCCGCAGCCACGCGCCGATCACCGCGGTGATGAGCACGAGCACCACGCATTCGACGGCCGAGCTGTGATAGGCTCGCACGAGCCGCGAACCTGCCGCAGGACGCTCCGTTTCGTTGACCGACGGCAGCGCAGGCAATCCGCAGAGCAGCACGACGGTCAAGCCGCCAAGCCAGCCGCCCCCCGCGAGCACGTGGGCGACGTCGGTCGCGATGGCGAGCGCCGACCGCGATGACGCGCCGGCGTGGCCGGTGATCGACTCGCTCGCGGCAATCGCGATCACGCCGATGGCTGCGGCGAACCAACCCGAGTGCACCCGACGCGCTGCAAACAAGCCGACCGCGGCGACTATCGCGCCGATCGCGCCGACACACCAGCCGGTGCCCCAACGCGTGGCGTGCACCACCGTCCACATGTCCGACAGCCGCGAGCTCGTGGGATCGGGCACGAGCGTCGACTCGCCGCCGAGCCGCATCAGCGTCGTGACGGCAAAGAGCAGCAGCGCGGCCTGGGCAAAACGCCGCGTGCGATCGCTGGCGTCGTGCGTGACGCTCTCCGGCCAGCCGGCTGCCGGGAGCACCACGAGACGGAACACCATCGCTCCGACGAGCGTGAGCACGCCGATCAATTCCGCCCAGCGGAGCGGCGCGGACACCGGAGCGGTTGGTGCCGCCTGGAGTGGTGCGTTGGACTTGCTCGTTCCCGCCGTCGCCGGCGGAGATTGTGGAACGACAGCAGGTGCCGGCGTAGCGGCACCCCCAGGTGCAGCCACGGCGCCGGACGTGACGGTGAATGAGAAGCGGCCTTCGGTCGCGTGCCCATCCGACGCCGCCGTGTGCCAGGTGACGGTGTACGTTCCGCGCGGCAGCGGCTTCGCGATCGCGGCCATGATGCTCGCGGATTCGGCGCCGTAGTGCACCGGGCCGAGCGCGTACGACGCGCCGGAGCTGTCGGTGAGCTGCAGCGTCGTGAGCGCGAGCTCGGGCCGCTCGGAATACCAGAGGGTGAGCGCGGTCGGCGACTCGGCAACGCGCGAGTTCGCGGCGGGTGTACTCTTGAGGAGATGCGCGTGCGCGAAGAGCAACACGGGCGTCGCGACGATCGCCGCGAGAGCAACGATCAGAGCGACCGTGCGATGTCTGAGTGACTTTTTCACGCGCATACATTGCGCAGACAATCGCCGGCGCGCAAACGGCCGCGCCTGCCGGCGGGCGACTGGATAGTTTTCCGATCCAATGAAACGCCCGATCAGACCCAACCCGCACGCCGACACGCGGCGCCGAATCGCCGGGCTCTACGTGCTGCTTGCCGGCGCAAATATTGGCACGTGGGCGTGGGCATTCGCCGCCTTCCGGCACTATCCCGTGCTGCTCGGCACCGCGCTGCTCGCCTACGGACTGGGCCTGCGCCACGCAATCGACGCCGACCACATCGCGGCGATCGACAACGTCACGCGCAAGCTGATGCACGACGGCAAGCGGCCGGTCGGCACCGGCTTCTTCTTCTCGCTCGGCCATTCGACGGTCGTGGTGCTCGCGTCGATCGCGATCGCCGCGACTGCGATGGCGCTCGACGCACGCGTGACGTCGTTTCACCGCGTCGGCGGCGTGATCGGCACGCTCGTGTCCACGGTGTTTCTGGTGGCGATCGCGGTGATGAATCTGTTCGTGCTCGCGTCGGTCTACCGGACGTTCCATCGCGTGCGGCGCGGCGGCGCGTTCGTCGAGGAGGATCTCGACACGCTGCTCGCCGGCTCGGGGCTGCTCGCGCGGATCTTCCGGCCGCTGTTCGGCATGGTGCGCGCGAGCTGGCACATGTATCCCCTCGGACTACTCTTCGGACTGGGGTTCGACACGGCCACGGAAATCGCGCTGCTCGGCATCTCGGCGGCGGAAGCGGCGCACGGCATGCCGATCTGGTCGATCCTCGTCTTTCCGGCGCTGTTCACTGCCGGCATGTCGCTGCTCGATACGACGGACAGCGTGCTGATGCTCGGCGCGTACGAGTGGGCGTACCGCAAGCCGATTCGAAAGCTCTACTACAATCTCACGATCACGTTCGTGTCCGTGGTCGTCGCGCTGCTGGTGGGCGGAATCGAAGCGCTCGGACTGGTGCGCGAGCGGTTCTCGCTGCGCGACGGAATGTGGCAGGCGATCGCCAGCCTGAATGAGCATTTTGGCTACATCGGCGTCGTGATCATCGCCGTGTTCGCGGTGAGCTGGGGCGCGTCGGCGTTGATCTACCGACTCAAGGGCTATGACGCGCTCGAGATCGCGAACGCGCCCGACTGAGCCGCGCGTCGACGCCGCGGCGGCGCGAGCGTTCGGGCGGAAGCTGCGCGCCTGGTATCGGCGAAACGCGCGCGACCTGCCCTGGCGGCGAACGCGGGATGCGTACGAGATCCTCGTGTCGGAGCTGATGCTGCAACAGACGCAAGTGTCGCGAGTGGTTACCCGCTACGGCGAATTTCTCGAACGCTTTCCGACATTGGCAGACGTGGGCCGCGCCAGACCGGCGCGGGTCATGGCGGCGTGGGAGGGCCTTGGCTACTACGCCCGCGCGCGCAATCTGCACAAGCTCGCCCGGCAGGTCACCGCGGGCGGACAGTCGCCCGACGCAGAGCTTCCCGCCGACCCTGTCGAGCTGCGGGCGCTACCCGGCATCGGGGCGTATACCGCCGGCGCGGTGGCGTCGTTCGCGTACGAGCGGCGCGCGGCGCTGGTGGACACGAACGTGGCCCGAGTGCTGAAGCGGGTGTTCGCGCCGACGGTGAACATCAAGACGACGAGCGGTGCCCGGATGGTCTGGCACATTGCCGAATCGATCCTGCCGCGTACGGGTCGGGCGACCTGGACGCACAATCAGGCGTTGATGGAGCTGGGCGCCCTGGTGTGCACGGCGCGCGTGGCGCATTGTGGCCGCTGCCCGGTACGCAGCGTGTGCCGGTCGGCGAAACCCGGGGACCGTGTGGCTCCGTAGGGCTGCGTACCATTCATTGAATTCGGGCTGAGGGCCTGAGAGGAGCTTGATGTACACCATTCTCGACGACCTGATCGGACTCGTCGCCGGCCTCACGGCGATGGGCTGCTTCACCGGCATCATGATCACATGGCTCAAGTCGCGACGGAAGCCGGATACCGCATCCAGCCAGCTCGTCTCCCGCCTCGACGAGATCGCCGATCGGATCGCACGCCTCGAGGCGTCGGTCGACACCGTCGCGGTCGAGGTGGAACGCGTGTCGGAAGCGCAGCGGTTCACGGCGCGGGTGCTGGCGGAGCGGGCAGTCCCAGGGGCACTCCCCGAGAGCGCGCGAAAGATCGGGTCGACGACGCCGCACTAACGGCGGCAGACTGGTGGAGCGGTCCTCCACCGTTCCGCCGTTTGACAAGGCGTGTGATCCCTTAGATTTCGCCGCACGTGAGATGGAGCGGTGCGCTCCGTCTCGACCTCTCAGGGAGAACGTACGCATGGGGAACACGCAACCGACGCCGCCTTCGAGCGAGCTTCGGGAGACCGGTACGCTGGACATCAAGGACTCGCGGACGAGCAAGTCCTACTCTGTCAAGATTCTCGAGGGCGGGGTCGAGGGCGACACCGCCGTGCGAGCCATGGACTTCCGCCAGATCAAGACGTCGCCCGACGAGTTCGGGCTGATGACGTACGATCCGGCGTTCATGAACACGGCATCGTGCAAGAGCGCGATCACGTTCATCGACGGCGAGAAGGGAATTCTCCGCTATCGTGGCTATCCCATCGAGCAGCTCGCGGAAAAGTCGACCTTTCTCGAGGTGGCCTGGCTGCTGCGCCACGGCGAGCTGCCGACGCAGGGCGAGTACGACCAGTGGGTGCACGACATCACGTACCACACGTACGTGCACGAGAACATCAAGACCTTTCTGCAAGGCTTCCGCTACGACGCGCATCCGATGTCGATGCTCTGTTCGGCCGTCGCCGCGCTGTCGTCGTTCTATCCGGAAGCGAAGCAGATTCACGATCCCGAGCAGCGGAACATCGCCATCGTGCGACTGCTGGCGAAGCTTCCGACGCTCGCCGCGTTCTGCTATCGACACGTGAAGGGTCTGCCGTTCATCTATCCAGACAACGACCTGAGCTACGTCGAGAATTTCCTTTCGATGGTGGCGCGCATGTCGGAGTCGAAGTACGAAGCGAACCCGGTGTTCGTGAAGGCGCTCGAGATCCTGTTCATCCTGCACGCGGATCACGAGCAGAATTGTTCGGCGAGCGCGGTGCGCGCCGTCGGCTCTTCGCAGGTCGATCCGTTCTCGGCGATCGCGGCCGGAATCGCGGCGCTGTACGGGCCGCTGCACGGCGGAGCCAACGAGCAGGTGCTCCGGATGATCAAGGAGATCGGCGACAAGAAGAACGTGGCGGCGTTCATCGAGAACGTGAAGTCCGGCAAGGGTGCGAAGCTCATGGGCTTCGGTCACCGCGTCTACAAGAGCTACGACCCGCGCGCCAAGATCGTGAAGAAGCTGGCCGACGAGGTCTTCGCGCAGATCGGCGTCGACAAGGACCTGGAGATCGCGCTCGAGCTCGAGCGCATCGCGCTGTCCGACGACTACTTCGTGTCGCGCAAGCTGTATCCGAACGTCGACTTCTACACGGGCCTGATCTATCGCTCGATGGCGTTCCCGACGGACTTCTTCACGGTGCTGTTCGCCGTGGCGCGTACGTCAGGCTGGCTCGCGCAGTGGGAAGAGATGCTGAACGACAAGGAGCAGAAGATCGCCCGGCCGCGACAGATCTACGTCGGGTACGGCGAGCGGCCGTTCAAGAGCAAGCTCACCAACCACTTCCCGAACGCGAAGAAGCCCGCGCCGGCGAAGTAGGATCTACCCGCGCGAGCCGGATAGCTCGCGCACCAGCTCGTATTCGCGCTCGGTCACCGGCTGCACGGACAGCCGGCCGAGCCGAACGAGCGCCATCTGCTGGAGTGCCTTGGTCCGTTTGATCTCGTCGAGCGAGACGGGGCGCGGCAGCTTCTCGACCGCGCGGAGATCGACCATGAACCAGGTCGGCGCATCGGGCTTGCTCTTCGGATCGAAGTGCGCGTCGGCCGGATCGAACGCCGTCGGATCGGGATATGCCGCGCGCGTCACCTCCGCCACTCCGACAATCTCGCTCGGCGTCACGCCGGAGTGATAGAACAGCACGAGATCGCCGCGCGCCATGGCGCGCAGGTGATTCCGCGCCGCATAATTGCGCACACCATCCCAGTGCGTCGTGCGGCGCGGGCTGGACAGCAGGTCGTCGAACGAGAAGACGCTCGGCTCCGATTTGACGAGCCAGTAATTCATGCGGTGATGATGATGTGTACGGTGCTCGGGTTTTCGGTCGGACGGATCGCTCGCGCGTCGCTGCTCGCGGCGTGCGCCGTCGCACTCGTCGGGGCGCGAACGATGGCGCAAACGGGCGGTACGCTCAAGTACCCGCCGACACCGCGCGACAACCAGACGGACGACCTGCACGGCGTGCGCGTCGCCGACCCGTATCGCTGGCTCGAGCACGTCACGTCGCCGGACGTCCAGAAATGGGTGTCGGCGGAAAACGCGGTGACGACGCAATTCCTGGCGTCCGTGCAGGCGCGCGGCACCGTGCAGTCACTCGTGCAGCGCGCGTCAGCGTACACCGAGCTGAGCCCGCCGATCGCCGCGGCGGAGCGGCTCTTCTTCACCAGCCGCGGCGATTGGCAGAATCAACCGGCACTGTACGTCCAGGATCGGCCGCTCACGCCGCCGCGCGTCCTGATCGACCCGAACGCCTATTCGCCCGAAGGGCTGATCGCGATCGTCGATCAGTCGCCGTCGCCGGACGGCCGGTATCTCGCGTACACCGTCTCGGTTCAGGGGGGCGCCTGGCGCACAGTGCACGTGCGCGACGTGCGCACGAGCCAGGATCTCCCGGACGAGCTCCACGGCATTCGAAACACACGCCTGGCGTGGACGCAGGACAGCCGCGGCTTCTTCTACGTGCGCGACGACGAAGGCCGCGGCGCCGATACCGCCCGGGCGCTGCTGCCGCCGGGCCGCGAGCGGGTGTACTACCACCGCGTCGGCCACCCGCAGGCGAGTGATGCGGTGGTATATGAGAATTCTGAACACCCGGGATGGCGGTATCGCGCCGATCTGAGCGAAGACGGGCAGTATCTCGTCATCGCAGCGCGCGACGGCGTGGCGCCCGGCAATCGCCTGTACTTCATCGACCTCGACAACCCGCGCCGTCCGAATCTGACCGCGCCGATCGTGCGGCTGTTCGACGCCGACGACGCGCGGTACGAGTTCGTCGGCAGCCTCGGCGCGGTGTTCTTCATCCGTACGACCAAGGACGCGCCGCGCGGCCGCCTCGCCGCCGTCGACATCAACATGCCGGACGAAAACCATTGGACCACCGTCGTCCGCCAGACCTACGATCCGCTCGTGCAGGCCTGGCGCGTCGACAACCGGATCGTGGCCCACCGCTATCACGATGCGCACTCGGTGCTCGAGCTGTACGCGCTCGACGGCACGCCGAAGGGGAACATTCCGCTGCCGGGGATCGGCACGGTGACGGATCTGCAGACGCATGCGGCGAATCGCGAGCTCTGGTTCACATATACGTCGTTCCTGCAGCCACCGATCGTGTTTCGATTCGATCTCGACACGAAGACGGTCGCGCCGTTCCACGACCCGGCGGCGGACAGCACGTTCTCGCAGTACGAGACGACGCAAACGTTCTATGCCAGTGCGGACGGCACGAGAGTGCCGATGTTCATCACCGCACGGCGCGGCATGAAGCTCGACGGCGGCCACCCGACGCTGCTCGCGGTGAATGGCGGATTCGGCGCGGCGTTCACGCCCGTCTACTCGCCCGACGTCGCCGCCTGGATCCAGCTCGGCGGAGTCTATGCCGTGGCCAACGTCCGCGGCGGCGGCGAGTACGGGCGCGCCTGGCACGAAGCGGCCATGGGCGCGCACCGCCAGACCGCAATCGACGATTTCACCAGCGCGGCGGAGTTTCTCGTCAGTCAGCACTACACGCGTCCGGCGCTGCTCGCCATCACGGGACGCGGCAATGGGGCGCTGCTCGCAGGGGCGGCCATGCTGCAGCGGCCGGAGCTCTTCGGTGCCGCGCTGCTCGACGCCGGGCTGCTCGACATGGCGCGCTACAATCTGTTCGGCGACGGTGCGCTGTGGAGCGCCGAATATGGATCGCCGGACAGCGCCACGGCCGTGCCCGCGCTTCTCGCCTATTCGCCGCTGCAGCACGTCCGCCGCGGCGCGCATTATCCGCCGACGCTCCTGACCGTGGGCGATCACGACGGCGTGTTCACGGCGGCCCACGAGTACAAGTTCACCGCGGCACTTCAGAACGCGGTCGGCAGCTCGCCGCCGGTGCTGCTCGCGGTGCAATCCGACGCGGGGCATGGAGACGACATCGCGGCATCCAAGGAGCGCGACGCCGGCGCCGAGCGGATCACGTTTCTCCTGGCCGCCCTTCACTACATTCCGTGATCCCATGCGCCACGCCTCTCCGCCTTTCCTGCGCGACCCGGTGAGCACTCGAGAATGACCATGCTCGCGGGCTATGCCGCGTTCGTCGCCGGCGTGCGCGTCGTGCTCTTCTACGTCGCGGCGATTGCGGCGATCGTCTGCGCGATCGACTGGGCGGTACGCACGCGGCGCATCAATCCGTTCAGCCGCGTCGCGCGATTCTGCCGGTCGTGGATCGATCCGCTGATTGCGCCGATCGAGCGGCTGATTCTGCGCACCGGCGGCAATCCGTCGTCGGCGTCATGGTGGATGCTCGCCGCCGTGATCGTGTGCGGGATCCTGCTGATCAGCCTTCTGCAGCTCGCCGGCGGCGTCCTCCAGCAGATCGTATTTGGCATTCAGCAGCCGAGCGAGCTGCCGAAGGTGATCATCTCATGGATCTTCTCGATTCTGCGGATCGCCCTGGTGGTACGGGTGCTGTCGTACTGGCTCCCGGTTTCGCGCTACTCCAAGTGGTTTCGCTGGTCGTTCGTGCTCACCGACTGGATGGTGATCCCTCTCGGGCGGATCATTCCGCGAATCGGCATGTTCGACATCACGCCGATCGTCGCCTGGATCCTGCTCGACATCGTGCAGAGCGTGCTCGGCATTCCCTGACCGGCGGACCGCAACGGGCCCGGCTATTGCGCATTGGGAATTTCGCGCTGCATCTTCGCAGCGCGTTCCTCGAACGTTAGAATTCCGGCGCGAGCTCACGCGATCACCAGCAAAGGCACAATGACGCACATTCTCCTGGTCGGCACCGACCTTCCGGTTCTCGAGGGTCTGGCCCAATCCTTCGGTGCCCTCGGCTTCTCGCCGGTGGTTGCACATTCCCTGGCCGAAGGACGAGACCTTGCCGCTCAGGTGCCCCCGCTCATCGCCGTGGTGAGCCGCGAGCTGGCCGCGACATCGAGCAGCGAGACGCTGAGCATTCCCCTCGCTCCGGGCGGCGCGCTGGTGCTCTATCGGACCGTCGGCAGCACGCTGGTGACGCTGTCTCCGACCGTGCAGCGCGCGGTGCTCGCCGATCTCACGCTGCCGCTCGAGCGCAACCGCCTGATGGCGCTGGTGCACCACGTGGGAGACCGCGCCCGGGTGACTGGCCGCGACCGCAGCGGCAGCCCGACGCCAGAGGAACTGCTGCACAACCGCTGAGCGGGCAGCGCATTGCCCGCCGGACGGCGGGCTGATAGACTACGAGTACAACTGATCCGTGGCGATTTCAGGCAAATTGCGGCCACGTAAAATATTCCGCTAAAGCGCCGGCCCGAGCGCCCGCGCTGCGGGCGTTTTTCTTTTTGCATACCGAATGTCACAACAATCTGCTGTCGCTCCCGATTCCGCTGCCTCGACCGGCGCCACGCCGAGTGCTTATCTCGATGCGCTCGCGCGCGGCGTTCTCGTGTTCGATGGCGCGATGGGCACGAACATTCAGCGCTTCCACCCCACGGCCGAGGATTTCGGCGGCAAGCAGCTCGAGGGCTGCAACGATCACCTCGTGCTCACGCGGCCGGACATCATCCAGTCGATCCACGAGTCGTTTCTCGCCGTGGGATGCGACGTCGTGGAGACGTGCACCTTCCAGTCGACGCCGCACCGATTGCGCGAGTGGGGCATCGAGGAGAAGACACGCGACATCAACGTGACGGCCGCGCGGCTCGCGCGCGCCGCGTGCGACAAGTACGCAACGCCCGACAAGCCGCGATTCGTCGCCGGCTCCATCGGGCCCACTGGCATGCTGCTCTCGAGCAGCGACCCGGTGCTCTCGAAGACCACCTTCGCCGAGCTGGAGGAGAACTACTACACGCAGGCGAAGTATCTCGTCGAAGGCGGCGTGGACGTGCTGCTCGTCGAGACGGCGCAGGACATTCTCGAGATGAAAGCGGCGATCGCCGGCTTCGAGCGGCTGTTCGCCGAGCTGGGGCGCCGCGTCGCGGTGCAGGCGCAGGTCACGCTCGACACGAGCGGCCGCATGCTGCTCGGCACCGACATCGCGAGCGCGATGACGACGCTCGAGGCGCTGCGCATCGACGTGATTGGCCTCAACTGTTCGACAGGCCCCGAGCACATGCGCGAGCCGATCCGCTTTCTGACGGCGAACGCCTCGCGGCCGGTGTCGTGCATTCCGAACGCAGGTCTGCCGCTGAATACGGGAACCGGTGACGCGGTGTATCCGCTCGAGCCCGAGCCAATGGCGCGCATGCTTGGCGAGCTGGTGTCAGAGTTCGGCGTGCGCATCGTGGGCGGTTGCTGCGGCACGACGCCCGAGCATCTCGACGCAGTCGTGAGGCGCGTGGCCGAACTTCAGGGCAGCGCGTCGTCGACGAACGGCAGCAATGGGAAGCACGCGCGCGCCGGTGCGAGTCGCGGATCGCGCGTGCCGCGCGCATCGTCGGCGATGCGCGCGACGGATTTCGATCAGAATCCCAAGCCGCTCCTGATCGGTGAGCGCGTCAACGCGCAGGGATCGCGCAAGGTCAAGCGGCTGCTGCTCGCCGACGACTACGAGGGCATCTCGAATGTCGCGCGCGAACAGGTGGAGTCGGGCGCGCACGTGCTCGATGTCTGCGTCGCGGTCACCGAGCGGCCGGACGAAGCCGAGCAGATGGCGTCCGTCGTCAAGCTGCTGTCGATGACGGTCGACACGCCGATCATGATCGACTCGACCGAGCCGGCGGTGATCCAGCGCGCGCTCGAGGCGATTCCGGGCCGCGCGATCATCAACTCCATCAACATGGAAAACGGCCGCCAGCGCATCGAGCGCGTCGTGCCGCTGGCGAAGAAGCACGGCGCGGCGCTCGTCGCGCTGACGATCGACGAGCAGGGCATGGCCAAGACGCGCGAGCGCAAGCTCGAGGTGGCGAAGAAGATCTACGACATCGTCGTCGGCGAGTACGGCCTCGCGGCCGGCGATCTGATCTACGACGACCTCACCTTCACGCTCGCGACGGGAGATGCGGAGTGGATCGACTCGGCGGTCGAGACGATCGAGGGCATCCGGCTGATCAAGCGCGAGCTGCCGGGCGTGTTCACCAGCCTCGGCGTGTCGAACGTGAGCTTCGGGCTCGCGCCGGCCGCGCGCGCGGTGCTCAACTCCGTGTTCCTGCACCACTGCGTGGAAGCGGGACTCGACATGGCGATCGTGAACCCGGCGCACGTGCAGCCGTACGCCGAGATTCCGCCGGACGAGCGCGCGCTGGCGGACGACTTGGTGTTCAACCGGCGGCCGGATGCGCTGCAACGGTTCATCGAACACTTCGAGCAGACAGCGGGTAGAGGAGAGAGGACAGAGGCGGCGACCGAGGATCCGACGGCGTCGATGACGCCGGATGAGCGCGTGCACTGGATGATCGTGCACCGCAAGAAGGACGGGATCGAGGGGGCGCTCGACGCGGCGGGCGTGCGCGACGAGCCGGTGCGCGTGCTCAACGACGTGCTGCTGCCGGCGATGAAGGAAGTCGGCGACAAGTTCGGCGCCGGTGAGCTGATTCTGCCGTTCGTGCTGCAGTCCGCCGAGGTGATGAAGAAGGCGGTGAAGCACCTCGAGCAGTTCCTCGAGCGCGCCGAGGGCTACACCAAGGGGCGCGTGGTGCTGGCGACGGTGTACGGCGACGTGCACGACATCGGGAAGTCGCTCGTCAACACGATTCTCTCGAACAACGGCTACACTGTGTTCGACCTCGGAAAGCAGGTGCCGGTGAACACGATCATCGAGAAGGCGATCGAGGTGAACGCCGACGCGATCGGATTGTCGGCGCTGCTCGTATCGACGTCGAAGCAGATGCCGCTCTGCGTGCAGGAGCTGGATCGGCGCGGGATGCACATCCCAGTGCTGATCGGCGGCGCAGCGATCAACCGCCGCTTCGGACGGCGCGCGCTGTTCGTGGAAGGCGAGCGGGCCTACGAGTCCGGCGTGTTCTACTGCAAGGACGCGTTCGAAGGGCTCGATTCGATGGACCGGCTGCAGGACAAGTCGAAGCGCGACGCGTTCGTCGAACAGCTGCTCGCCGATGCGAAGGCCGACAAGTTTCTGAATACGAACGTTGGCAAGGACACGTCGGCGGGAATCGCCGGCGGCCAGCGCAGCGACGTCACCGCCGATCATCCGATTCCAGTGGCGCCATTCTGGGGCGTGCGCACGCTGCGCGACATTCCAATCGGCGAGGTGTTCGCGCTGCTCGACCTCGACGAGCTGTACCGGCTGCAGTGGGGCGCGCGCGGCTCCGGTCCGGAATACGATGCGCTGGTGAAGGGCGAGTTCGAGCCGACGCGCTTTCGGCTGCAGGAAGCGGCGAAGCGCGAGGGTTGGCTCGCACCGCGTGCCGTGTACGGCTACTTCCCTGCCCAGTCGCAAGGGAACGACGTCATCGTCTACGATCCTGACGCGTACGCGGCCGACGGTACGACGCGCGAGATCGCGCGGTTCCATTTCCCGCGACAGGAAGGGCGAGAGCGACTCTGTCTCGCCGACTACTTCCGCTCCGTGAAGTCGGGCGACGTCGATGTCGTCGGCTTGCAGATCGTCACCGTTGGCAATCGCGCTGCAGAGCGGTTCGATCAGCTGCAGGGAGCCGGCGAATACACCGAAGCCTTTTACGTGCACGGCCTCTCCGTCGAATCGGCCGAGGCGACGGCCGAGTGGATGCACCGGCACATTCGTCAGGAGCTCGGGATGCCGGGTGGCCGCGGCAAGCGCTATTCATGGGGCTACGGTGCGTGTCCCGATCTCGAGGATCACGCGCAGGTGTTCGCTGTGCTGCCGGCCGAGCGTGAGCTGGGAATGCAGATGACGAGCGCATTCCAGTTGATGCCCGAACAGAGCACGGCGGCGATCATCATCCATCATCCGCAGGCCAAGTACTACGCCGTGCGCACCGCCGGCGAGGGCGCGGCCGCGTGAACGTCGAGCGTCTCCTCGATCCCAAGAGCATCGTCGTCTTCGACGGCGCGATGGGCACGATGCTGTACAGCAAGGGCGTGTTCATCAACCAGTGCTACGACGAGCTGGCGCTGCGCGCGCCCGACCTCGTGCGCGACATCCACAAGCAGTACGTCGCGGCGGGTGCGGACGTGATCGAGACGAACAGCTTTGGCGCAAATCGCGTGAAGCTCACGCAGTACGGATTGCAGGAGCAGGTGCGCGAGCTGAATCGCGCAGCGGCGCGCGTGGCTCGCGAGGCAGCGGCTGACCGCGCGCTCGTCGCCGGCGCCGTCGGTCCGCTTGGCGTTCGTCTCGAGCCGTACGGGCCGACGAGCAAGGACGAAGCGTGCGCGTTCTTCCGCGAGCAGATGGAAGGCCTGCTCGACGGAGGCGTCGACCTGTTCATTCTCGAAACGTTCGCCGACCTCGAGGAGATCGAGCAGGCGATTCGCGCCGCGCGTTCGGTGTCGCCGACCACACCGGTGATCGCGCAGATGACGATCGGCGCCGACTGCCGCACGCCGTACGGCGCGACGCCGGACGACGTCGTCCGCGCGCTCGACGCGTGGGGGGCCGACATCGTCGGCCTGAATTGCTCCGTCGGCCCCCAGACGATCCTCGAGTGCATCGAGAAGATGGCGCCGGCGACGCGCAAGAAGCTGAGCGCGCAGCCGAACGCCGGCATGCCGCGCGACGTCGGCGGCCGCAGCATGTACATGGCGAGCCCGGAGTACATGGCGACGTACGCACGGCATCTCGTGCAGGCGGGCGCGAAGATCGTCGGCGGGTGCTGCGGCACGACGCCCGATCACATCCACGCGATGGTGGAAGGCATTCGGCCGCTCGCGCCGCGGCTGGAGAATCTCGCGGCGACGTACGTCGGACCGGACCGACGCCAGACGGCGCCCGCGGCGCCGACGCAGCATCCAGTGCCGGCGATTCCGTTCGCCGAACGTTCGCGCTGGGCGGGCAAGCTGGCGCGCAAACAGTTCGTGACGTCGGTCGAGATCGTGCCGCCGCGCGGCGTGGACGCCACACGCATGCTCGCCGACGTGGCGCGTCTCAAGACGGCCGGTGTCGACGCGGTGAACGTGCCGGATGGCCCGCGCGCGCAGAGCCGCATGGGCGCGCTGATGACGAGTGTCCTGATCGAGCAGCAGGTCGGCATCGAGACGGTGACGCATTACGCCTGCCGCGATCGCAACCTGCTCGGCATGCTCAGCGATCTATTGGGCGCGTCGGCCGTTGGGCTCCGCAACCTGCTCGTCATCACCGGCGACCCGCCGAAGATGGGACCGTATCCCGACGCGACGGCCGTGTTCGACGTCGACTCGATCGGGTTGACGAATCTCATACGGCACCTGAACGAAGGCATGGATCCGGGCGGGAACGCGATCGGCGAGCCGACGCGGTTCGCGATCGGCGTCGGCGTGAATCCGGTGGCGATCGATCTCCAGCAGGAGCTGCGTCGGTTCGAGTGGAAGGTGGATGCGGGCGCGGAGTTCGCGATCACGCAGCCGGTATTCGACGCGGCTCAGCTCGAGAAGTTTCTCGAGCGCGTCGGCGCGTCGCACATTCCGATCGTCGCCGGCATCTGGCCGCTGGTGTCGGTGCGAAACGCGGAGTTCCTGGCGAACGAGGTGCCGGGCGTGTCGGTGCCGGACGAGATCATCGCGCGCATGCGGCGCGCGAACGAGCGGTCGAAGGAGCACGCGGTGGCGGAAGGGATCGCGATCGCGCGCGAGATGCTGGACCGGATCAGGCCGATCGTGCAAGGCGTGCAGGTGTCGGCGCCGTTCGGCAAGGTGGAATTGGCGCTGGACGTATTTGGGAGGTAATGAAATAGTCGTGTCAGCACGCTCTTTCCTGCTCTCGATGGCCTGCGGCGTTATCGTTTGCGGCTGCAACGCGGCGCCGCAAGCGACGCGAGCGGCCACGGATTCGAGTATCTCGCACTCAGCCTCAACGAGCGCCGATAGCGTCGCCGCGCCGTCGCGCAGCGCAGCTCCTGAACCTCTGGTCGACGCCGCACCGACGCAGGCACCCGACAGCACGCCCGTCGCGATCGTCCGCCGCTACTACGCCGCCATCGCCGCGCATGACTACCACGCCGCCTACGCGCTCTGGGGACAGAACGGCCAGGCCAGCCATCAATCGCGCACCCAATTCGCCGCCGGCTTCGCGCAAACGGCCAACGTTCACGTCACGATCACTGACAGCGTCCGGATCGAAGGCGCCGCGGGCTCGCAGTACGCCACCATCCCGGTCGCCGTCGACGCCACGCTGCGCGACGGCAGCGTGCAGCACTTCACCGGCACCTATACCCTTCGCCGCGCGATGGTCACCGGCGCTTCGGAGGCCGATCGGCGCTGGCACATCTACTCGGCCGAGCTGCACGCGGTACACTGACGTTTCGCCGCGCGGCCGTTGGCGAAACGCGACGACACCGCCGGGCGTCCTTGAAGCATGACCACGCCCGCGCAGCTGCCCGCCGTCAACGACACGCCGATCGTACAGACAGATCTCCTCGCACACGCGCGCAGGCCATGGCCCCGATTCGCCCTGGTCGCGCTCCTCACCGTGCTCGCCTGGCACGCGTTCCACGACGAGTACGGCACCGTGCCGCTGCTCAGCGACATCGACGTTGCCGTGCACGAGTTCGGCCACATGTTCTTCATGCCGTTCGGGATCGAGTTCCTCGGCGACACGATGATGATCCTCGGCGGCTCGCTCGTGCAGATCGCGTTTCCGCTGATCTTCGTCGCGTACTTTCTGCGGCCCGCAGACAATGGGATGCGGCGCGATCCGTTCGCCGCGATGGTCTGCCTCTGGTGGACATCGATCAACATCCTGAGCGTCGCGATCTACTGCGCCGACTCGCGCGCCGGAAAGCTCATGCTGATCAACGGCCAGACGGGCCAGGAGAGCGACGCGCACGACTGGCGGAATCTCCTCTCGCGCTGGCACATGCTGTCGCACGACACGATCATCGCCGGCCGCATGCGCGGCGTCGCGGTGCTCGTGTGCGCCGGGGCGCTGCTCGCCGGCGCCTGGTTCGCCGCGCAGAGCGCGACGCAACCCGCCGCGGAGCCGGCGACCGAATAGAGTTCGCTAGCTTACGCGGATGGGAATCCGCTTTCTCCACATCTTCGATCCGGACCACGAATCGCGCCGCATCGCCGAGGTGCAGCGCATCTTTCGCAGCTACTTCGGCGAGGCATACGCCGGATACGCCGACAAGATTCCGGATCTGCTCCGCCGCCAGGCAGAGCTCGGACATCGCACGATTCTCATCACGGCCGAGCAGCCGCGCGGCGGCGTGCTCGGCTTCGCGCTGGCGTTCCATTACACGGATCTGAATTCGACGCTGCTGGACTTCATCGTCATCGATCCGACGGTGCGGCAACGCGGCGTGGGCGGCGCTCTGTACGAAGCGCTCCGCGAATATCTCGTGCGGCTCGAGTCCAACGGGTTGTATCTCGAGGTGCGGCCGGACGACCCGGCGCTCGAGCCGGACGCCACGCGTCGCCGTGAGAATCGCGCGCGCATCCGGTTCTACGAGCGGTTCGGCGCGCGGGTGCTGGCCGGCACCGGCTACGAAGCGAAACGGCCGGGTCGCGTCGAGGGCGAGCCGTACCTCATCTTCGACTCGCTCGGTGAGCCGCGCCGCCCGAGCGCGGAAGAAGTGCGCGGCATCATGTCGGCGATTCTCTTTCGCAAGTACGGCTACGCGCGCGACGATGCGTATGCAAACAGCCTCGTCGCGTCGGTTCACGAAGATCCGGTCGCGCTGCAGCCGCCGCGCTCACAGTCGGCCGCCGCCGTACCGCCGCGGCCATCGCTGAATGGCGGCGTGCTGCGGCCGATCAAGATTCTCATCACGCCGCATCATCAGCTGCATCACGTTCGCGAGCGCGGCTACGTCGAGCGGCCGGTGCGTGTCGAGCGCATCGCACAGGCGTTCGCGTCGCAGCCGGGCGTCGAGCTCGTGCCCGTGAGATCACACGGTGAGGAAGCCATTCTCGCCGTGCACGACGCCGACTTCGTGCATTACCTGGAGCGCGTGTGCTCGACCATGGCGCCGGATGCTGCCGTATATCCGTACGTCTTCCCCATTCGCTCGCGCGAGCGCAAGCCGGAAGATGACGAAATCCTCTCCGGTTATTACTGCATCGACACCTTCACACCGCTCACGCGCAACGCGTACATCGCGGCGCGCGAAGCGGTGAATTGCGCGCTTACGGGCGCCGATCTCCTGCGCGGCGGCGAGCACCTCGTGTACGCCGTGTGCCGGCCGCCGGGCCATCACGCCGAACGACGCGTGTACGGCGGCTTCTGCTACTTCAACAATGCCGCGGTCGCCGCGCAATTCCTCAGCGCCGACGGTCGCGTCGCGATTCTCGACATCGATTTTCATCACGGCAACGGCACGCAGGACATCTTCTACGAGCGCGCCGACGTGTTGACGATCTCGATTCATGGCGATCCCGGATACGCCTACCCGTACTTCGCCGGTTTCGCCGACGAGCGCGGCACCGGCGCGGGGGAAGGCTTCAATCACAACTTCCCGCTGCCGGAAGGCGTGAGCGACGACGCCTACCTCCAGGTGCTGCAGCAAGCCATCACGCTCATCCGGCGATTCGATCCGAGCTACCTCGTGCTCTCGGCTGGCCTCGACATCGCCAAGGGCGATCCGACCGGTGCGTGGACGATCACTCCGGACGGCCTCGAGCGCATTGGCGGCACGGTCGCCGGGCTTGGCTGCCCGACACTCGTGGTGCAGGAGGGCGGGTACGACACGCGGGTGCTGGGGCGCAACTCGCGGCGTCTCATCGGCGGCCTGCAGCGCGGCGTCTACGAGCGGCGATTGTCAGCCCGGTAATTCCGCGGCCGCGCTCGGCCGGTATATTCCCAGGATATGCGCGCGATTCTCATCATCGACCATGGCTCGCAGCGGGACGAAGCCAACCGGATGCTCGGTGCCGCCGCGAATCTCCTCCAACAGATGGTCGGTGACGACGTGCTCGTGCGCCACGCGCACATGGAGCTCGCCGAGCCGACGATCGAGCAGGGGTTTGTCGCGTGTGTCGATGGCGGCGCCACGGAAGTCATCGCGTTTCCGTACATGCTCTCGCCGGGCAAGCATGTGACGCGCGACATTCCGCGACTCGTAGCCGAGGCGGCGCGCGCACATCCCGACGTCGACTTTCGTGTGACCGAGCCCTTCGGCGTGCACGAGAAGCTCGGCGAGCTGATCGCAATTCGCGCCGGCGTTCCGCTCGTGCACGCGCCCGAGTAGACGACACTTCACCAGCCACATGCCTACTGACCTGTCGCTGGTCAACGCGCCGTTGACCATCCTGTCCGATGACGAGACGATGTTCCGCGACGCCGTCGCGGGATTTGCCGCCGAGGAAGTTCGCCCACGCGTGCAGCAGATGGAGCGCGACGGCAAGCTCGATCCCGCGCTGATCGCAAAGTTCTTCGAGATGGGCCTGATGGGCATCGAGGTCGCCGACGAATACGGCGGCGCCGACGGCTCGCTGTTCATGGTCGCACTCGGCGTCGAGGAGATCAGCAAGTTCGATCCTGCTGCCGCGATCCTCATGGACGTGCAGAACACGCTCGTGAACTACCCGATCCGCCGCTACGGCAGCGACTACATCAAGTCGACGTACCTGCCGCAGCTCACGGGCGAGAAGGTCGGCGCGTACGCGCTGTCCGAACCGAGCTCCGGATCCGACGCGTTCGGCATGCAGGCACGCGCGACGAAGAAGGGCGATCGCTGGATTCTCAACGGCCGCAAGATGTGGATCACGAACGGCGCCGAGGCGCAGATCTACGTGATCTTCGCCAACGCGAATCCACAGGCGGGCTACAAGGGCATCACGGCGTTCGTCGTCGAACGCGGCTTCAAGGGTTTCAGCGTCGGCAAGAAGGAGGACAAGCTCGGCATTCGCGCCTCGAGCACGACGGAGCTGATACTTGACGACGTCGAAGTACCGGACGTGAACGTGCTCGGCCCGGTGGGTCAGGGGTACAAGATCGCGATCGAGACGCTGAACGAAGGGCGCGTTGGCATCGGCGCGCAGATGATCGGTGTCGCCTCCGGCGCGCTGCACGCGGCCACGGAGTACGTGAAGGAGCGCGCGCAATTCGGGAAGAAGCTGTCCGACTTCCAGGCGGTCCAGTTCCAGCTTGCGCAGGCGCGCACCGAGCTCGAGGCAGCGCGGCTGATGGTGTACAACGCGGCACGCCTCAAGGACGCGGGGCGCGACATTGCGATGGAGGGCGCGATGGCCAAGCTCTTCTCGTCGCAAGTGGCCGAGCGCGTGACGTCGATCTCGCTCGAGCTGTTCGGCGGATACGGGTACACGAAGGATTATCCCGCCGAGAAGTTCTATCGCGACGCAAAGATCGGCGCGATCTACGAGGGAACGAGCAACATGCAGCTGCAGACGATCGCGAAGGCAATGCTCAGATAGGTGAGGGGAGAGAGGAGAGGGGAGGGCTGATGAAGGCAATCAGAGTTCACGAAACTGGCGGACCGGAAGTATTGCGGGTGGAGGACGTGCCGGCGCCGGTGCCGGGCCCGGGTGAGCTGCTGATCGACGTCGAGGCGATCGGCGTCAACTTCATCGAGATCTATCAGCGCGAGGGATTGTACCCGAGGCCGCTGCCGTTCATTCCCGGCTCCGAGGCGGCGGGCGTGGTGCGCGGAGTGGGCAACGGAGTGACCGGCTTCGCTGCCGGAGACCGAGTTGTTTCGCAAAGTGTGAAGGGCGCGTACGCCGAGCAGGCGGTGGTCGCGGCCGAGCGTGCGGTGCAGATTCCGGATCAGGTGAGCACGCGCGTCGCGGCTGCGGTGTGCCTCCAGGGGCTCACCGCCCACTATCTCTCGACGTCCACCTATCCGCTCTCGCCGCGCCATCACGCGCTGGTGCATGCCGCCGCGGGCGGTGTGGGACTCCTGCTCTGCCAGATGGCAAAGCGGCGTGGCGCCTTCGTGATCGGCACCGCGTCAACCGCCGAAAAGCGGAAGCTGGCGCGCGAGGCGGGTGCCGACGAGCTCATCGACTACACCAGTGAGGATTTTGCCGCGGAGACGCGGCGCATCACGCATGGCGCCGGCGTGCAGGTGGTGTACGACTCGGTTGGCCGCACCACGTTCGACAAGTCGCTCGATTCGCTGGCGGCGCGCGGAATGCTGGTGCTTTTCGGGCAGTCCAGCGGGCCAGTGCCGCCATTCGATCCACAGATTCTGAACCGCAAAGGCTCGCTCTACCTCACGCGACCCACCCTCAACGATTACGTGGTCACGCGGCGCGAGTTGGTCGAACGAATGGACGAAGTATTGGGTTGGGTGGAGAGCGGCGCGTTATCGGTGCGGATTGGCGAGGAGCTGGCGCTCGACCAGGCCGCCGACGCGCACCGCGCACTCGCCGAACGCAGGACGACCGGCAAGGTGGTGCTGGTGCCGTAGAGCATTCGGCCATCGACCGGCGACGGGTGTACTGAAGAAGCGGTTCAGCATTCGTCGATCTTTGTCAGCAGGAGGAGTCATGCGCGTCGCTCAGTTCTGTTCCCGCATCGCCGCCGTCGCGGCCGCACTCACGTGTATCGCTGCCGGAGCGCGCGCGCAGCAGCCGACCGTCCTTCACGTCACGGCGGAGGACTCGACGGGCGTTCCCATCCCTGCGGCGGAGCTCACCGTCGTGGAAGGATTGAACGACGTGATCGCGCGCGGCACCACGGATGACGCGGGGCGCGCCGACCTGGCGATCGACCTGTCCGGCGACGGCACCGACGTGCAGGTGGTGATGCGCAAGATCGGCTACTCGCGCGGCGACCGATTCGTGAGCGTGAAGCCGCACCAGACACTCGATGTCGACATCATGGTGGCGCATCCGACGGCATCGCTGGCCGCCGTGCGCGTGACGGCGGACGCGGATCTCAAACGGAAGAGCTACTTCATCGATGCGGACGCGATCGCCAACTCGCCGCGCCCGCTGTTCGACGCATTCGACATCGTGAAAAAGTTGCGGCCGGACATGCTGACGAGCCGCGGCGGCTGTCCCGGCATTCAGGACGTGTGGGTGAATGGCAAGCGCGTCGTGCTGCCGCTGCTCCCGATCGGGATGGCGGCGACGCACGCCAACGTCGGCATGCCGCCGGACGCGCAAATCTCGTATATCCCGATCACCGTGCTGTCGGAGATCGCGCCGGAGCACATCGAGTCGATGTCCTACAAGGATTGCTGGGACACTTCCAACTCGCTCGTGCACGGCAACAACGCGCTGTTCATCGTGCTCAAGCCCGGTGTGGAATATCAGCAGGACGTCGGCAGCTTCGTGGTGGATCAATCCCTCGACGCAAAACCAAAATGAGCAATTCGAACGACGAGCGGCACGCAACGAGCTCTTCCCTGTCGCGGCGCGGCTTCATGGCGTCCGCGATCGCCGGCGCGGTTGCGGTGGGCGGCCGGGGGCATGCTGGGCAGCTGCTGGCGCGCGACACCTCACCGAATGGCGCACCCGGTACGGCGCCGACGGCCGCAGCGCCGCTCGACGAGCTGACGATCGACGATCTGCAGGCGCGCATGCGCGACGGGCGCGAGAGCTCGTCGACGCTGGTGAATCAGTACCTCGATCGCATCGAGGCGATCGACAAGCATGGGCCGGCGATCAACGCCATCCTCGAGCTGAATCCCGACGCACACACGATCGCGCGACAGCGCGACGCCGAACGCAAGGCGGGACATCTCCGCGGCCCGCTGCACGGGATTCCGGTGCTGATCAAGGACAACATCGACACCGCGGACCGCATGCACACATCGGCGGGCTCGCTGGCGCTGGCGAACAACATCGCGCCGCGCGATTCGTTCGTCGCCGCGCAGTTGCGCGCGGCCGGCGCGGTGATCCTCGGCAAGACGAACCTGAGCGAATGGGCCAACTTCCGCTCATCGCATTCATCGAGCGGCTGGAGCGGCCGCGGCGGACAGACGCGGAATCCGTACGCGCTCGATCGTTCGCCGTCCGGCTCGAGCTCCGGGTCGGGCTCCGCGGCGGCAGCCAGTCTATGCGCGGTCGCGGTGGGAACCGAGACCGACGGTTCGGTCACGTCACCGTCGGCGGCCGCGGCGCTCGTCGGCCTGAAGCCGACGCTCGGGCTGGTGAGCCGCTCGGGCATCATTCCGATCGCCCACAGCCAGGACACCGCCGGCCCGATGGCGCGCACGGTGCGCGATGCGGCCATCCTGCTCGGCGCGCTCACCGGTATCGATCCGCGCGACGCGGCGACGGCCGACAGTCGCGGCCATGCACGCACCGACTATGCGTCAGGTCTGGACAGGAACGCGCTTCGCGGCGCGCGGATCGGAGTCGCGCGCAAGCACTA
This sequence comes from Gemmatimonadaceae bacterium, assembly GCA_025928185.1. Lineage (GTDB taxonomy): Bacteria > Gemmatimonadota > Gemmatimonadetes > Gemmatimonadales > Gemmatimonadaceae > JAQBQB01. The sequence goes on along the minus strand of JAICKA010000017.1, from coordinate 3,431 downwards.
CACCGGCTACAGCGAGCCGACCGACCGGGTGTTCGAACACGCACTGGATCTCATGCGGCAGCGCGGCGCGACGATCGTCGATCCGGCCGACATCGCGACCGCCGGCCAGACGGACGACTCGGAGCTCGACCTGCTGCTGTACGAGTTCAAGGCGGATCTGAACAAGTACCTCGGCCAGCTCAAGCCCGAGGTCCGCGTACGGTCGCTTGCCCAGGTGATCGCATTCAATAACGCGAATGCCGCGCGCGAGCTGCGCTATTTCGGCCAGGACATCATGATCAGCGCGCAGGAGAAGGGGCCGCTCACCGAGAAGAAGTACCGCGATGACCTCGCCCGCAATCGCCGGCTGATGCGCGCGCAGGGCATCGACGCGACGCTCACGAAGTACCATCTCGACGCGATCGTCGCGCCGACGCAGCAGCCGTCACCGCTGATCGATCTGGTGAACGGAGATCCGGGCGGCGGCGGGTCATTCACCGCACCCGCCGCTGTCGCCGGCTATCCACACGTGACGGTGCCGATGGGCTTCGTGCGCGGCCTGCCGGTCGGTCTGTCCTTCGTCGGCACCGCGTGGACCGAGCAGCGCCTGCTTTCGCTCGCCTACGCATTCGAGCAGGCGGCGCCGGCGCGACACGCGCCGACGTTCGCCGTGGGGGCCGATCTGTCGTCTACCTGATCGGACCGCCCTTCTCGGTTTGCGGCACGCCGTCGCTCATCCACTTCGGCTCCGGCGCGCCCATCAGGTAGTGATCGAAGAACTGCCGCATGCGCACCTGGAAGTCCTTCTGGTTCTCCTTGCGCGTGAGGTGGTGCTGCTCGTCGGGGTACGACAGGAAGATCACGTGCTTGCCCCAACGCCGCGCGGCATTATAGAACTCCAAACCCTGATCCCAGTCGACCGCGCCGTCCGCCGTCCCCTGGAGGATGAGGAACGGCGTCTTGATGTTCTGCACGTGCTCGATTGGCGACTGACTCTTGTACAGCTCGGGAGTCGTCCACGGCGTCGCGTTCGGGCCCATGCGCACCTGTCCGAGCTCCATGATGCCCTGCTGCACGGTACCGGTGCTCTTGTACAGCTCGTCGTAGAAGCTCACGAGATCCGTTGGCGGGGCGCCGGTCACGACGGCGGCGAACATGTCGGTCTGCGTGAGGATGAACGACGTCTCGTATCCGCCCCAGCTGTGTCCCTGCAGACCGATGTGCTGGGGATCCGCATAGCCCATTTCGATCACCTTCTTCACGCCGCTCGTCACGCAGTCGAGGGCCGAGCTGCCCGGCTTGCCCGTCTCGTACACGATGTCCGGCGAGAACACGAGATAGCCGCCGCTCGCGTACTCGGCGAAGTGCGGCCGGTCGTCGAACACGGGCATCGCGAATTGATGCAGCGTGTTCGACAGGGTCTCGTAGAAATAGACGAGCATCGGATACTTCTTGCCCGGCTGGTAGTTGGCGGGCAGCGTGAGCGTGCCCTGCAGGTGCTGGCCTTTACTGTTCTTGAAATCGACGAGAATCCGCTTGCCCCAGGCGTACTCGCCGAGGAACGGGTTGGCGTCGGTCACCTTCGTCGGCGACTCGAACGACGTCGTGGCCGTCCAATAGTCGGGTGATTCGCTGAACGTCTGGCGCGTGAAGATGACGCGATCGGCGTTCTTTGCCTTCTGCGCCTGACCGATCATCTCGTCGTCGTAGACGAGCGGCTTCGGCGTGCCGCCCGGCGCCAGCGTGTAGTAGCCCGATTTCTTCGTCCATTCGCCGTAGGCCGAGAGCAGCAACGGCTTCGACAGGTCGACGCCCTGATCCTCGTCGTCCGACGCGGCGGCGAACGCACCGCGTCCGCCGCGCCCACGGGCCGGCTGATCGAGGCGCACGAGGCGGAACTGGATCTGCTGCGCGTCACCCGAGCCATGCGTGAGATTGACCGCGTGGCCGCCGTCGAGCGGCACGTCCCAGAGATCGTAGCGGTGATCGAGGATCACCGACTTTCCATCCTTCGACCAGCCCGCGACGCCGTAGATCGGCCTTTCGTACGGATGATCGTCAGTCTCGTCGACGAAGCTCACCTTGTCGCTGGCGGCGAGTTGCGTGCGCTTGCCGGAGCGAACGTCGTACGAGTAGACCTGGCCGTTCTTGAGATACAGAAACCAGTGCCCATCGGGCGAGCTGCCCATCGTGCGCATGAGGCTAGTGTCGATGAGCGAACGCTCGCCAGTCGCAGTGTTCACGCGATAGTAGTCGGCGCGGCTGCCGCCCCACGCCACTTCGCCACGATACGTCGTATCGATGCGGCCGATGGCCCAATGCGAATCCCCGGTTGGCGTGACGTTGAGCATCACCGTATCGGCGAGCTGCACGAGCTTGTCGGCGGACGGATCGAAGGCCGCGGTCAGCGTGGCGCGGCGCGCGGCGGCGAGACGGACCATCTGCACGGACTGAATCTCGGCGTCCTTCCAGTGCCATACGTCGACGTTCGCCTTGGGGCCAGTGCTCGGCGGCGTTGCTTCCGTCTGCTCCTTGAGGCCGACGAACAGGCGAGAGCCATCGGGCGTCCAGCGCAGCGCGCCGAGCTCACTCACCACGTAGCCCTTCGGGAACGTCGCGTCCTTCGACGGATCGTACTCGACGGCATGCGGCGCGGGGGCGCTCGCATCCTTCCAGACGAGGAGCGTGTTGTCGCGCTGAGTGTTCTCCTTCTTCTTGTCGCCGCGCAGCGCGGCGAGCGACGTGCCCGTGCCGGACCACGTCAACTGATCGTAATCTGCCGCGCCGGAGCTGAGCACTTTCGACTGATTCGTGCCGAGGTCGATGGTGTAGACGCCGTTGCCGATCCGGTCCGCCGCGTCGACGGTGTAGGCGAGCACGCCGCCATCGTCGTCGAAATCGTACAGGTTGACGTTGCCGATGTTCTGCGTGATGCCTGTAGCGAGCTCGCGGAGAAGGAGGTCGGCGCCTTTGACCTTCGCGCCGGTCGCCGGCCTCGTGTGGATCGCCACGAACTTCGAACCTTTCGAGAACTTGAATGTCGCGGCGCCGGGCACGGTGTACGTCGCCCCGCTGGCGAGATCGAGCAGCTCGAATCGCCGCGACGGCGTATTGTCGCCTTCGGTTTCAGCGCCGCGACCCCCGCGACCGCCGCCGCCGCCGCGAGCGCCCCGGCCCGCGCGGCTGGCCGACTCCGGCGGACTCACGAAGTAGCCGACGTAGCGCGAGTCGTCGGAGAACACGGGCGCCGATCCGACGGCAATCGTATACGTCTTGCCGCCGCCGAACGGACGCACGTACAGCGTGCCGTTGCCTTCGTTCGGCTGGTAGATGTACGCCATCCACTTGCCGTCGTTCGACAGCGTCGCGTTGTTGATGCGGTTCCAGCGGCCGATGTCGGTGAAGCCGAGGGTCTTCTTGACGCCCGGGTCGGTGCGCGCGATGCCTTGCGG
>JAICKA010000167.1 GCA_025928185.1 Gemmatimonadaceae bacterium | reverse complement strand
GCCCCTAGCCCCTAGCACCCAGCCCCCAGGCAACATGCTCCACTCCCTCTTCACTCCCGGCGTATCGCTCGGCGAGAAGCTCGTTCGCACGCTCGTCGTGTACGCGTTTCTGCTCGTCGGGCTGCGGCTCGCCGGCAAGCGCGAGCTGTCGCAGGTCAATCCGTTCGATCTCGTCGTCCTGCTCCTGCTCGCGAATACCGTGCAGAACGCGATCATCGGCAATGACAATTCTCTGATTGGCGGCCTGGTCGGCGCGGTGGCGCTCCTCATCGTCAATGCCATCGTCGTGCGGCTGCTCTACCACTATGGAAAGCTCGACACAATCGAGGGGCGGCCCGATACGCTGATCCGCAAGGGTCGCATCATGCGCCGGCACATCGAGCGCGAGCTGATCACCGTCGCCGAGCTGGAAGCGGCGGCGCGCCGCCAGGGAATCGCGTCGCTGGCGCAGGTCGACGAGTGCCGCCTCGAGACCGGCGGCGCGCTCACCTTCATCCAGAAATCACCGACCGCCGAGGAAGTGCGGCATCACGAGGTGCTGAGCCTCGTGGCGCAGGTCGATGCGCGTCAGCGCGAGCTGGTCGAGCAGCTCGCGGCGCTGGAACGGAAGATCGGCGGCGCGGCCGGCACCAGTCCCTGATCGGCGAACGACGACGCCAGCTCGGCGAGGATGGCGCCGCGCAACCGCGCGACCATCTGATCGCCGGCGTCCGTGTTCCAGGGCGCCGCGCCGAGCACGGACGCCGCCCAGTCGGTGCCTGGCCGCGCATGCCGCGCGCGGCGTGTGATCACGCCGCGTGCCCGGGCGCCGGCCGCGAGAACGATCAATTGTTCGCGCGCGGCGAGGGCGGGCGCCGCCGCTTCACAGAATACTGAAATCGGGGCGTCGAGCAGCGACGACGCGATGCCGCCATGCCGCAGCGCCCGCCATGGCACCGGCAACTCCAGCACGCGCCGCACGAGCAACGTCGGATCGGCCAGCCGCGGATCGGCCCACTGCGACTCGAATGACAGCTGCGCCGAATCGGGCACGTACGTCATCTGCTCGATCGCGCCGAGGAGCGACGCGGCGCCCGCGGTGCCGACGGCCGTGGGCGCACCGGCGGCGTATCCGGCGAGGACGCCGTCCTGGATCGCCGAGAGAAAGCCATCGCTCCGTCCGTACCAGGCCAACGTCGACGCAACGAACCAGTCGGTGCCGCGTGCGAACAGCTCGGCGGGGCGATCGACCGGCGGTGCCGATCCCGCCGCGACGTAGGGCCGCAGCACGCGCGCTTCGGCAAGTCCGCGCACGGAGCTGGCGAGCGGACCTTGCGACTGGTGTGCCGCATGGTCGGTGCTGTAGCCGCCGCTGGCGAACAGGCGCCGCGCCGTCTGCCAATCGAGATCGTGTGCCACTTCATGGGCGATCGTACCGCCGGAGGACGCGATCGACAGCTCGAGGGTGCGCGTCCGCGGATCGTGCATCGCCAGCGCCGAGTCGGGCAACGGCGCGTCGCCGAAGCGAACGTTCAAGCCGGTGAGCGAGAGTCCCGGCAGCGCGCGACGCATGTCGGTCAGCGCACTGTCCAGCTCCCGCAGATAGTACGGGCGCCACGACTCGGGCACGGCGCGCGTGAAGGTCACGTCGCCCAACCCGAACTGCATCTCGAGATCGGCCGGCGACGGGCCGGGATCGCCCGGGAACCACGGCACATCCTGGGCGAGACTCCGCACGCCGACGGCGCTGGCGAGCATCGCCAGCGAGCGCGCGCGACGCGTCGAATCGGGCAGCGACTCGGACGCGAGGTATGCGCCGGTGAGCGTTTCCTCATTGGTCGCCTGTAGCGCGGCGAGTGGGTGGCTGCGCATGGCGACGACGACCTGGGCGAGCGGCGGCCGCTCGGCGCCGATGGCCTGCAGCCGGCGCGCGAAATGGACGTTGAGCACCGGAGCGAGGTCGCGCGGCGGCAGGTCGACGGCAATGACGGAGTCGCGGTCGAGCGTGTCGAGGGCGGCGAGCATTCGCGGCACGTCGTGCATCGCCTCGATCTGCAGGGCTTCGGGGAGCGGCGCGAGCGGCGGCCGCTCGACGTCGAACGCGCGCGCCGCGCGGCGCAGATGCAGCAGCGCGAGCACGTTGGTGTGTTGCGCGCTCGCCGCGGACAGCAGCTCGCGCAGATCGTTCATCGCCGCGACGCGATCGCGCACGAGCGCCGCGACCTGCGTGGCGATGTCGACGCTGGCCGGCGTCACGGTGCCGCGCGCCGAGGCGATGAGATACGCGAGCCGCACGGTGAGCTCGCCGGCGCGCGGATCGCGCGACGACGCGACGGTGTGTTCGATGAGCGCGAGATGCGCGCGGCCCGTGGCGTCCTGACCGTCGCGGCCCCACGGACCGAGACCGTCGAGCACCGCGGGATCGATGACGTACGCATTGCCGCGCCGCAAGCGGGCGAGCAGCGCCCACGCAACCCGCGACTGCATCGCCGGCGTGAGTCGAGGATCGGCGGACGCCTCGTCGACGAGACGGAACGGGCTGCCGAGGCCCAGGCGGAGCCGCTCGAGATAGCCGAGGGCAACACTCAACTCGTCGCCGCGCGGTCCGCGCGGAACGGACGTACGCGCGACGGCAATGAGAGAATCGAAATACGTGGTTGTCTGCGCGAGCTGTGTCGCGGCAGCGGGACTGACCGCGGGCCGGGCGCGAATCCACCCGAGCAGCGCGGCGCAACCGAGCACGACAGCGCCGGCGAGGACAACCAAACGGCGGGCGCTTTTCATCGGTATGTCATACACCCACTCGGAGACAGCGTGCCGATCACGACGAGCGCACTGCAAGAGCGACGACGCAACAGCCGGTTCGCCACCGCGAGCGGATCGCGTCTTAACATGTGTAAGAGAATAATTAACAGGTTAAGCATGTGACGCACAAAGATTTAGCAGTGTTTGCTTTATCACATGGAGCACCGTTGACTACAATTTCGTCACTGGATAGATACTCAACGTCGCGGCGCGCAAGCCGACTGATCACGGGAGGAGTGCATCTACTCCCGCTGACCATGGACGCGCTTGGAGCTCACGTCGCAACTATCGCACGCGATGCGCACGGCGCCGTGGCACCGCGTGCCCATGCTGGATGGATTCGCCCGACGCTGTCGCAGACGCGCCGCCGCGAACAGTCACCAGTCACTCACACGAGGTAGACACACGTCATGACGAGTCGCATCCCACGTGTCCTCGCTCGTGCCGGCGCGCTGCTGGGATTGATCCCGGCGGCGGCGTTCGCACAGCAGACCATCATCACAGGCCGAGTGCTGAATGAGGCCAACGCGCCGCTGCGAGCGGCGACGGTGGGCATCACGGCGCTCGGCGTCGGCGCGCAGACGAACGACGAGGGTGTGTACCGGATCGTCGTCAACGGCCACCGCGATCAGACCGTCACGCTGCTCGCTCGGCGGCTCGGGTACGAACCCAAGACGGTCGCGCTCCGGCTCAGCAGCGATTCGGTCACCCAGGATTTTCAGATGGAACCGGCGCCGATCCAGTTGACCGGCGTGGTAACGACGGCGCTCGGCATTCAAAAGGAAAAGAGCCAGCTCGGCACGGCGCAGCAGGAGCTGAGCAGCCAGGAGTTGAACCAGACGTTCTCGCCGAACCTCGTGAATCAACTCGAGGGCAAGGTGTCCGGCGTCAACATCATTGGCAACGGGACGCAGGGCGGCTCGACGAGCATCACGATCCGGGGATACACGTCGATCAGCGGCAACAACCAGCCGCTGTTCATCGTCGACGGCATTCCGGTGTCGAACTCCGATCGCGGCTCTAGCTCGGGCGGCGGCGGCATGCTCGGCTCGCACGACTTCGGCAACGCGATCCAGGACATCAATCCCGACGACATCGCGTCGATCTCGGTGCTGAAGGGTCCGAACGCGGCGGCGCTGTACGGGTCGCGCGCGGCGAACGGCGCAATCATCATCGTGACGAAGCACGGCTCGCAGACCAACTCGAACATGGACGTGACCTCGAGCGTCACGTGGGACCGTCCGTCGATTCTGCCTGATTTTCAAAATGAGTATGGCCAGGGCGCGAGTGGCCAATTCAAGTGGAAGAATGGCCTTGGTGCGCTGGACGGCAACGACCAGAGCTACGGCCCGCGGTTCAGCGACACACTGCTGATCATGCAGTTCACCTCGGCGCTGCACGACAGCATGCCGCTGCCCTGGGTCGCCCATCCGGACAACGTGAGCTCGTTCTTCAACACCGGACGCACGGCCAACTTCACCGTCGGCATCTCCGGGGGTACGGATCGCGCGAATGCACGTCTGTCGGTGAATGGCGAGAATGTCGACGGCATCATTCCGAACAACTTCCTGCGCCGTCTGGGCGGTATGGCGTCCGGGTCGCTACAAGCGACGGATCGGCTGACGCTCAATGGCTCCGTCGATTACGTGCGGAACGACGGCCTGAATCGCCCCGGCCAGGGGTACGTCGGCGGCATCATGGAAGGCCTGTACGTGTGGTTCGGCCGTCAGGTCGACATGCAGGCGCTCAAGGACAACTGGCAGAAGAGCGGCGGCATCAACAACGGTCCGGACAACCGCGAATTCAACTGGAACTACAGCTACCACAACAACCCGTACTTCATGCAATACGCCAATCCGGAGTCCGATCAGCGCGACCGCGTGATCGCCAACGGATCGGCGACGTACAAGTTCACCGACTGGCTGAACGCGACGCTCCGCTCCGGCACGGACACGTACCGGTACGGGATCAACACCGACTACGCGGCCGGCAACATCGAGCTGAACAACGGCTCGAACACGGTGAATCCGGCGTACAACGGCGCGTTCACGACGTTGAACGACGCGTCGACGGAGAACAATACCGATCTCCTCGTGACGGCCAACAAGGACGTGACGAGCAAATTGAACCTGAACGCCACCGTCGGCGGCAACCGGCGGTACAACACGTTCAACGAGAACATCGTGGCGGTGAACGGCATCACGGTGCCAGGCATCTACAACGTGGCAAACGCCGGCATTCCGCCGACGAACACGCAATTCGAGCAGAACCAGGCCGTGAACAGCGTGTTCGGCGATGCCTCGTTCACCTGGAACGGCTGGTGGACGGTGGAAGGCACGGCGCGCAACGACTGGTCGTCGACGCTGCCGCAG
>JAICKA010000070.1 GCA_025928185.1 Gemmatimonadaceae bacterium | reverse complement strand
GTGATGCCGACCTGGCGCGTGAACCGGGTTTCTCTGTCGGTCACTGGCAATCGGACGACAAAGAGTGCTGCCGCAAGGGTGCCGAGCTCATGTGGAAAGCAATCTGTTGAAGCGGATTAGGAGGTGCATTGCAAGTAGCCTATCTGTAAAACGATGCGCTTCGATCACAATTGTTCAGGCTGGCTGCACACGGCTGCTGCGCCAGCATTCGAACGGCACGGCACGGTCGCGAGCCGCTGGGTTGAGCGCCGCCCGAGCTGATCCCTGAACCGGCCCTCGCAAAAGCGACGGGGCGGCCCGTAATCCACAGGCCGCCCCGCTTACGCATTGTTCGGCAGAAGCTGACCGCTCACTGAACCGGAGCGAGGTTTGTCTGATACTTGGCGTTGATGACCGCGATAACACCATTGGCGAGCAGGATGTGCGCGGCGGCCGTGGGATGGACGCCGTCCAGTGAGAAGTACTGCCCGAATGGCTGTGCGCTTGCAAGGTTCGGGAACGTCGGAATCGCACCGGCGCTCTTGAGCGCGGCCAAGTCCACGTTCGGATCGTAATAGCCGAAACCGATGGTGTCCGCCTTGGCTTGAATGTAGGCGTTGTACCCGTTGATGGTCGCGGCGACGGCTGCTTGCTCCGTGGGGTCGAGCACCAGGAAGTCCCCAAGATCCGACTGCCCGCCGCCAGATATCGGCTCGCAGAACACGGTGCCTGGGAATCCGGTCGGCCTGAGTTTGATCGCAAGGAGATACTGGAAATCGATCAAAGCGCCGAGGCCAGTGGCGGGAGAGCAGGTAGTCGGATCCAGCGAAACCGGACGTCCAGCGACCTGGCTCGCGGCCGCGATCACCGTCGGATTCGTCAAGGCGGCGGCCGGGAACATGAGCGGCGCGTTGGCGACCTGCACGACGCCAATCAGCACGCCTTTGAGATTCGGCGCGCCGGTTGTCAGCTGGTCGATCATCGCCTTGTAGTTGGTGATGAAGTCCGGCACCGTGGTGGCCGTGGACGGCAGACCGGTGAGCGCCGGCTCGAGGATGTCGTTGTTTCCGACCCACACCGTTGCAAAGGTCGGCTGTGCGTCCAAAGCCCGCTCGACCATCGTCTTGCCGCCGAGAATCAGCTCGGACAGCGCGTTGGCGCTCGGCCCCACGTCGGCCGTGGGATCGGCGCTCGCGATGCCGGGAACGGCAACGTTGTTGAGCACCGCGGTCACCGAGCTCGGATCGCGGAGTGCGCAGGTGGTGCTCGTCGACGGTGCAGCACCCTTGAGCGTGACCCGCGTTTGGGCGAGGAAATTGTTCACCGGCGGCGGGCAGCCCGGCATGGCCAGGGACGGGTAGGCGAAGCGCGTGTGCATCTGCTTCGCGAGCAGGACCGCGTAGCTCTGCCGCTGCGTGGAATCGTTGATACCGCCCGACTGGTAGCCCGCCGTCAGGCTGTTTCCAAGCGCGACGTAGCTCTGGAAGATCGGATCGGCCGGGGTGGGAAGGACCAGACTGTGGTCCGTGTTGCAAGCGAGCATCGCCATACCGGCGCCCAGCAGGAGGGCGCCGCGAGAAACCGCGTGCGTGCGAGACATCCGTTGCTCTCCTGAATTCGTGTTAGAAGGACGCCTTGAGCGTGATCGAAAATACGTTGGCGGACAGGTCGAATACTCCGGAGTTGAGTTCGGCCGCGGTCTGACTCTGGTTTGTCCGCTCGGCGATACGGCCGCGAGCGCCGGACGTCATGACGTGAGAGTACGCCGCGTCGATGCCCCAGGTCTTCATGAATGGAATTCCCAGGCCGGCCGTCCAGTACGTGCGGTCCTGCTCCGGGAGGAGGGGAGTCACAGTCTCCGGTGGAGCGGCACTCGCGGCACCGGCAAAGCCGGCCCGGAGCTTCCAGCCATCGCTCGGAATGGTGTATTCCGCTCCGAGTCGAATGGCCGACGAGTTGTTGTAGTCCTCGATCAGCGTCTTGCTGAGAATGGAATTCTCAAAATTGACTGGGAGGTTGTTGAAGCGCTTCCATCCGATCCAGGCGTAATCCGCTTCGAGCAACAGATTCCGGAAACCGGAATACGCGAGCCCGGCCTGAACCTGCGCGGGGTGAACGATCTCGGTGGACGCCTTTTGACTCACCAGCGGGCCTGGGGACTGGAACTGCGACTGGAGCAGGGCGTCGACGGGCGTGCCGGCAGTGAAAGGCGCCTGCAGCGTGCCGCCGATGATCAACCCGGTCTGGATCTGTGTGAACGTCGCATCGGCATCGTTGTACTTGAAGTCGAGCGGCGAAAGGAATCGCGCGCCGAGGCTCCAGTTCGGCGAGGGATGGCCAAACACGGCCACCTGGAAACCGAACGCGTTCGCGCTGCCCTTGAGATCCGCGCGCGCGAACTCGGTACCGGCGGCGATGCCGAGTTGCCCGAATGTGACGCCGGTACCTGTGGGCTGCGAGGCGAGATCGACGCCTTGAATCAGCTCGACGGAGGAGTGTCCGAAAATCGGGCCGCCGCCGATCGACCAGTTGGGCGTGAGCTGCCAGGCGACGTTCGGCTGGACGTAGAACGTGGCGAGCGACGCCTTCAACGCCTCGAACCGGCCGGGAAAATCCGTGCTCCACTGCGACGTGAGGCCATACGGCACGTAGAAACCGATGCCCCATGCCGCGCGACTGTTCGGCGCGTGATAGTTCACGAACCCGTGTGGCACCCACGAAGTCGGCGCGATCGCGTTGTACAGCCGACCGGTCGTGTCCTGACGGAAGCTGCCATTGAGATCCACCGATGCGACGCCGGCGGCGATGGTCCAGCCCGGAAGGCGCGTGGCCGCCGCCGGATTCCAGTAGATGGTGGACGCATCGAGACATGGCGACGCCGTGTTCGCGTAACCGCGCGCGACGGCACACGACCCAATCTCGTTCAACCCAAACGCCTGCGCGGAGGCGGAACAGGGGATGGCCAACACCGCGGAAGCGAGAAGCGACCGTGTGACACGGTGAACCCTCATCGTACCTCCTCCTGTGAGATGCGCATGCGTGAACGTGGACTGCGCCAAGGCGGGAGAATATATCGTGAACCAGCGCGCGTGTCGCCGGTGAGTTCGTCAAGAAATCTGATCTTATGGATTCAGAATGAGCGACAAGTACGCGCGTACGCGCCTTCGAAATGGCTCGTCGAGCGATTCACCGACGCCGATTCGCATGCGCGCCGCCGGTGTGCCGGCGGCCGCGATCTGCGGCACATTGACGTTCCAGTCGAGACCGAGCACGCGGTGCCAGACTGAAAACCGCTCGCCAATCGGCGCGGTGGACCCGGCCCATAGATATGGGGACAGAACTGTCGCGTTCAGCGCGAACTGGTAGACGAACGCCGATGGTCCGATGCTGATGCCGGTGGGAAGCACCGGCATGGCAATTCGCTGCCCCAGCTGGCTTTGATCGAGCAACGGTGACAGCGCACCGCCGAGCGCGAACTGCTCGAACGTCGGCGCGCTCGCGGTCGTGCGGCCGTATGACGCGCTCGCCGCGAACGGCAGCATCACGCCCGATGTGGAGAAGCTGAATGACACGAGACCTCGAGAAAATCGAGTGTCGAACGACTCGCCGTGCATCACGTTGGCCGCGATGATTTCCGTGACGCGTGCGCGGTCTCCCCGCTGCGTCCAGGCGACTGCGCCATCGCCGCCGAGCAGGCTGCGATCGGTCGTTGCGCCGAGCGGATCGATACGGAGGTTCCCCACGCTGCCCGAAAGCCGGTAGCGCGCCTGCCACGTGTCGTAGAGCAGGGTGCCGTCTGCCGTGACATCTATCCCGTCGAGCCGTGCGTCGAGCCCTGGCGCAATCGGCACGTCGGCTCGATTGCCGCTCGGGTGCTGTGCGGCGCCGAACGCCTCGAGAGTCAGCGAGGGCGGGGTGCCGCGCCACGTGAACGCGAGCGTGCCGCCGCGCCATGTTGCGACGTCGCCGGCTCCGATCTTCGCCAATACCTCGCTGCGGCCGATCACGTCCGTGCTCGCGAGACCGAGCACGAATGCGAATCCGTTCGCATCCGTTTGCGGTGTCGGGATCCACCGGAACGACCGCGGCGCCAGTCCGAATGGCTTCGGCGGACTCGCGGAATTGGCGGGCAGCTCCGCGCCCGTGGTTGGCGCGAGGGGCGCCGCCGGCGCGAGCTGCGGACCGAGCGGTTCGGCGCTCGCTCGTGTCTCGGGCAACGCGATCTCACGCAAGTCGTAGCCGCGCGAGTAGAGCGACAGAAACCAAATTGAGCGGCCGCGAGGATTCGGCTCGGGCGCCACCGCGGCGCCGGTGGCTCGCGTGAGGGGCTCCGTTCGCCCGCTGACCATATCGATCCACACGAGATTGGGGATCCCAGTCGCATCCGAGACGGCGACGACGGAGGTCGCGTCGACCCAGGCCGCATCGTACGTATTGCCAGTCGTGGTCGGAATCGTTCGGAATGCTCCGCCCTCGATTGGCGACACGATCAGTTGCCAACGTGCGCCGTCGTGCATCGACGCGACGAAACGCCGGCCGTCAGCCGCCACACGCGGCCGGTAGAACGAACGGGTTGGACTTCCGCGAAGGAGTGTCGTCGTCGTGCCATTCGCGAGGTCGACCGTAACGACGTCGCACCATCCGTGACGACACTGCATTCCAACGGCGGTGCGGCCGTCCGGCCCCGGATCGGCATCGCGAACCGCTGCGCCGTGCGTTACACGGCGGACGTCGCCGTTCCGCGGATTCCAGAGATACAGGTCCGGCACGAGCGTGCCGTCACCGCGCGCGGTGTTACGCCAGAGCAGAATGCGGCCGTCGGCGAGAAAGCGCGGATCTGCATACGCGGATCCTCCCTTGGCGCGCAGCGTGGCCACGGGCTTCTTTGGCGCCGGATAGATGGGACGTGCCGGCACGTCCTCTGGATCACGCGCCAGGAGAATCGAGTCGCGCCGCGCCCGCCCGGTATCCGGCTCTGGGGCGGTTCGCCAGATGACGATGCGCGCCGGCGACACGGCCGAGTGGATCGCAATGGCGGCAAACCGGCCGTTCCGCGAGACCGCAGGATCGCCGGTGCTCCATGCCAATCGTTGAATGATGGTTCCCGTATCCGATGGCGCGCCGGCAACCACACGAGTGGCCTCGAGCGCCTTTCCAGTCAAGTCGGCCGTGAAGCGCCCGTACAACGCGCTGGGCGTCTCGCCGTACACTCCGGTGAACGCTTCGTCGAAGCTTCGACTTTGCCTGGCGGTGAGCCGTCGCCAGATCGCAACGAGGCTCGAGTCGCCATTCCGTGCGGCGAGCCACTCGAGAAACGCCGAACCGGCGAGATAGGCAAACTCTCCACCTTCGTAGGCGCCGGACGCGTTCAGCTGATCGTACCGAGGCAGCTGACCTTCGATTGCCCATTCGCGGAGGAACGCCGCGCGCCACGCCCCGTGCGGTCGTCCCGACCCGGTTACGCGCCCCTCGACGTACGTGGCGTAACCCTCGATCGCCCAGCGCGGGGCGTTCAGGGCGATCGGGCCCAAGTCGACGGGCAACGCCTGCCAGAGATGTCTGATGAATCCGTTTCGCGACGGCCGTGTGAGATGCGCGATGTGCGTGAACTCGTGCGAGACGAGCATTTCGCCCCAATCGCGAAACTCGCCGATGTCCTCTCGCGGATCGGGCGGGGTGGCCCAAAGCTCGATCACCGGCTGATTCAGAAAGGGCCACGCTGACCCGTTTGGCGACGAATAGGGATTGTCCACCACGATCTGCGTGCGGCGATTTGGTGCGTAGCCAACGTCGCGAGCTACCGCGCTGTCGATCGATTCAACGTGCGTGGCGAGGGCGCGTGTCCACTCCTCGAGATTCGCCGGGTAGTGCAGAGCGAAATGGGGCGTTTCGATCGTGCGCCAGGGCAGCCAGGTGCGCACGAGGAATTGTGCGTGCGCCAAGCGGGGAGCGCCGGCACTGAGCAACGCGGCAAGCAACAGGCGAACAAAAAGGACGGGGACCGTCTCCGTCCCCGTCCTTCGCTTCCATGTCCGCTGCATCCGACTTCGTTCGCGGCGCTCGCGCGCCCGAGCAGGTCAGACCTGCTGCTGCGTGCGCCGGCTGGCCATCTTGTCCATCAGCCAGGTGCCCGGAATCGTGAACAGTGGCGTGAGGAAAAAGCCGAGCAGCGTGTTCAACCAGATCAGCGCGATGTAGAAGCAGCCGAGGCCAATGCTGACCCAGAGGGTGCCGAGCGGACCGTGAGTTTCCAACGATTGCTCCTGAAAGTGTGTCGAACGTCGGAATAATAGTTCGACCCTGGCGGGCGTTCCAGTGCCGCGCGGTCGGGAGGCTGATCGCGCCCGCGGCCCAGCGCTACCTTTGACGTGTGCTTTCGCGCGATGTGACGACGATTCGTGAGGCCGTGGCCGACGGGCTGCCGGTTGACGGCAGAGTTGTGCTGGCGGTGTCGGGCGGATTGGACTCGATGGTGCTGCTCGACGCGGCGGCCCACGCGGCCGATCGCGCCCGACTCATCGTGGCGACGTTCGATCACGGCACCGGTCGCCACGCGACCGAGGCGAGCGAGTTGGTCGTGGATCGCTCGAGGTCTCTCGCGATTGAATGCAGACCGGGTCGCGCGTCGCGATCGTTGCGGAGCGAGGCCGACCTGCGCGCTGCACGTTGGGGCTTTCTGCGCCACATCGCGAGAACGGAATGCGCGCCGGTTTGCACCGCGCACACCGCGAGCGATCAGATCGAGACGGTGTTGATGCGCATTCTGCGAGGCGCGGGTGCACGCGGTCTGGCGGGCCTGAATGCCGGTGACGCTCGGCGGCCCCTGCTCGCGTTCACTCGCGTGGCGCTCGAGCGGTATGCCGCTGCGCGGCGACTCGCGTGGGTGGAGGACCCGTCAAATGCGTCGCCGCGATTCCTGCGCAACCGGGTTCGTCACGATCTACTTCCGGCGCTGCGCCGCGTACGGCCGTCGATCGATGAGGAATTGCTCATGATTGGCCGCGAGGCTGCTCGGTGGCGCACCGAAATGGAGAGCCTCGTGGACCGTGAGATCGGTCTCATCCAGCACGACGGCGGCGTCGCGCTGGACGTGCTCGCCGCGTCGCTCGATGGTCGATCGGCGGCGGAGCTTTCGGCACTGTGGCCGGCTATCGTCGCGCGGGTCGGATTGGCGCTCGATCGCCGCGGTACGCGACGACTGACGGCGTTCGCATTGGACGGACGCGTCGGCTCGCGCGTGCAACTGTCGGGCGGCTGGGAAGTGACTCGGTCGCGCGAGCATTTCCAGCTGCGCCGAATCTCGGCGGTCGTCGACGGCGTTGCGCAAACGCTCACACCGGGTGCGAGCGTTGGACCGTGGGAGTTTCGCATGGCCGAAGCGCCCGCTCCGACCGTGGATTTGTGGTCGGCATCGCTCCCGTCCGACCGACCACTCTCCGTACGCGCCTGGCACGCCGGCGACACGATCGCGGCGCACACCGGCGCTCGGCCGAGCAAGGTCAAACATTGTCTTTCCGCAGCGGGTGTGACCGGCCACGCGCGGCGGGGGTGGCCGGTCGTGCTGGCCGGCGATGACATCGTCTGGATTCCGGGCGTGCGGCGAAGCGAGGAGGCTACCGCACGGTCGGGCTGGCCGGGTTTACCTTTCGTGTGTGAAAACCGCAGCCGCTGACCCGAGACTCCTCGGGCGGACCGTTCGCCGGATCGTCTATACGAAGGAACAGATCGCCGAGCGCGTGTGCGAGCTCGGCGCCGAAATCACGGGTGCGTACCCGGATGGCGAGCTGCTGGTGCTCGGGCTGCTCAAGGGCA
This sequence comes from Gemmatimonadaceae bacterium, assembly GCA_025928185.1. Lineage (GTDB taxonomy): Bacteria > Gemmatimonadota > Gemmatimonadetes > Gemmatimonadales > Gemmatimonadaceae > JAQBQB01. The sequence goes on along the minus strand of JAICKA010000070.1, from coordinate 5,749 downwards.
GTTTTATATTTCTGAGCGATCTCGTGCGGGAGATCGGCCGGCCGCTGCAGGTCGATTTTCTCGTCGCATCGAGCTATGGCGACTCCACCCAGTCGAGCGGGAACGTCCGTCTCCTGTACGATCCGGAGACCGAGCTGAAAGGAAAGCACATCCTGTTGGTGGAAGACATCGTCGATACCGGGCGTACGCTGAGCCGGCTGACCGATTTGCTACAGGCACGGAAACCGCATTCTGTTGAGATTTGTGCGTTGCTGCACAAGCACATCGCGACCGAGCTCCGATATCCGGCGCGCTTTGTGGGGTTCGATGCACCAAATGAGTTCCTGGTGGGGTATGGATTGGATCACGCAGAGAATTTCCGGCACATTCCGTATATAGCGAGCTTGCAGTAGATGCCTCTCACAAACACTCCGAAGCCAAAGAAGGAATTCAGCTGGGGACGGTTCTCGAAGACCGTGTCCTTCTGGATTCTCATCATTCTGATTCCGGTGGTGCTGATCCAGTTGTCCGGCCAGAAGTCCGAGTCGGCCAAGACGATCACGTACAGCCAGTACTCGGACCAGCTGGCGCACGGCAACATCGCCAAGGTGACGATCACCGCCGGCAAGGACGTGACCGGAGCGCTGAAGCAGCCGCAGAACATCGCGGGCCAGGACGTGAAGAACTTCTCCGTCCGGCTGCCAGTCGAGAATTCCGAGATCGAAGTCTCGAAGCTGAACGCGCAGAACGTGGCGATCGACGCGAAGGACGCGAGTCCGTCGATCACGACGTGGATTCTGAACTTCGTTCCGTGGCTGCTGCTCATCGGCTTCTATCTGTTCCTCTTCAAGCAGATGCAGGCCGGCGGCGCGAAGGCGTTCTCGTTCGGCAAATCCAAGGCGAAGCTGCTCACCGGGGACACGCCGAAGATCACGTTCGCCGACGTCGCGGGGGCTGACGAAGCCAAGCAGGAGCTGCAGGAGATCATCGAGTTCCTGCGCGATCCGCAGCGTTTCACCAAACTCGGTGGACGCCTGCCGAAGGGCGCGTTGCTCGTCGGACCTCCGGGCACCGGCAAGACGCTGCTCGCCAAGGCGGTGGCCGGCGAAGCCGCGCGCCCGTTCTTCTCGATGTCCGGATCGGACTTCGTCGAAATGTTCGTGGGCGTGGGCGCGAGCCGCGTGCGCGATCTATTCGAGCAGGGCAAGGCGCATGCGCCGTGCATCATCTTCATCGACGAAATCGACGCCGTTGGCCGCCATCGCGGTGCCGGGCTCGGCGGCGGTCACGATGAGCGCGAGCAGACGCTGAATCAGCTGCTCGTCGAGATGGACGGCTTCGAGTCCAACGACGGCGTCATTCTCATCGCCGCGACGAACCGTCCGGACGTGCTCGATCCCGCGCTGCTGCGTCCGGGCCGCTTCGACCGGCAGATCGTCGTCGACGCGCCGGACCTCAAGGGCCGCGAAGGCATTCTCAAGGTGCACCTGCGCAACAAGCCGATCGCCGACGACGTGGACATCACCACGTTGGCGCGCGGCACCCCGGGCATGGCGGGCGCGGACCTCGCGAACCTGGTGAACGAAGCGGCGCTGCTCGCCGTTCGGCGAAGCCATGAGAAGATCTACATGGCAGATCTCGAAGACGCCAAGGACAAGGTGATGCTTGGCGCCGAGCGCAAGTCGATGGTCATGAAGGAGGACGAGCGCCGCCTGACCGCCTATCACGAGGGCGGCCACGCGATCTGCGCCATGCGCGTCAAGGGCAACGATCCGCTGCACAAGGTCACGATCGTCCCGCGCGGACGGGCGCTCGGCTTGGCGTTCACGCTGCCGGAAGACGACCGGGTGTCCGTCACCCGCCAGCAGCTCGAGGCGCGACTCGTGATGGCGTACGGCGGACGCACGGCGGAAGAGCTGATCTTCGGGCACGATCGCGTGACGACTGGCGCGGCGAGCGACATTCAGCAGGCGACCTCGATTGCGCGCCGCTACGTGACGCAGTGGGGCCTGTCCGACGCGATCGGTCCGATTCTCGTCGGCGACAACGAGCAGGAGCTCTTTCTCGGCCGCGAGATCCAGCATCGCCGCGAAGTGTCGGAGCAGACGGCGCAACTGGTCGACGCGGAAGTCAAGCGCGTGATCGACCGGTCGTATCAGCGCGCGATGGAAACGCTCCAGGAAAACATCGAGCTGCTGCATCAGGTGGCTGGCGCACTTCTCGAGCGCGAGACGTTGACGCGCCAGGACATCGAGACGCTGGCGCGCGGCGAAGCACTGCCGCCGCGTACGCCCGGCGCGCCGCCGGCGACGCCGGTTCCGATTCCGCATCCGGTGCTCGAGCCCAAGCGCAGCAACCCGCCGCTGCTCGGCGGTCCGGAGCCCAGTCCGGCGTGATGGATCGATCGTCGTGACATGCAGCACGTAAAGCAGAACGGGAGCCCGCGCGGGCTCCCGTTCTGCTTCACGTGCACGTCCCTCTAGCTTTCGCGCCTATGGAATGGCGATTCGCCTCCGGCGGCCTGACGCTCGACCGGCCACGCATCGTGGGAATCCTGAACGTCACGCCCGACAGCTTCAGCGACGGCGGACGGTTGCGTACGATCGACGATGTTCGCCGGCACGCGTCCCGTCTCGTCGACGAAGGCGCGGACGTGCTCGACGTCGGCGGAGAATCGACGCGTCCCGGTGCGGAGCGGGTGGATGCCGACGAGGAGCGCCGCCGTGTGCTGCCCGCCATCGACGCGATCGTCGCGGAATGCCCCGACACGCCGATCTCCGTCGACACCGTCAAGGCGAGCGTTGCGGCGGACGCCTTGGCGGCCGGCGCGTCGATCGTGAACGACGTCTCGGCGCTGCGCCTGGACCCAGACATGGCCGGTGTGTGCGCGCAGCGCGGGGCAGGGGTTGTCCTGATGCACTCGCGAGGCGACGTTGCCAGCATGGCGAGCTTCGCGCATGCGACGTACGGCGACGATCCGACCGGAGAGGTGATTGCGGAGCTGCGCGATCGGCTCGACGCGGCCGAGCGCGCAGGAATACGACGCGAGCGGATCGTGCTCGATCCTGGCATTGGATTCGCCAAACGCGCCGAGCATTCGCTCGCCGTGCTCGGCGCGCTCGATCGCCTCGTCGCGTGCGGCTTGCCGGTGCTGGTCGGCGCGTCGCGCAAGCGATTCATCGGCGCGCTGACGCATCGCGACATCCCGGCCGACCGCGCCGCGGGAACAGCCGGCGCGAACGTGATGGCGCTCGTTCGCGGCGCGCGGCTCTTCCGCGTGCACGACGTCCGCGCGTCGCGCGATGCGCTGGACGTGGCGTGGGCAATCCTCGAGGCCGGCCGCGTATGAGCATTCTCGAACAACTGCGGCTGCTGCACGCCGGCTGGCGGGACGTGCTGGAAGTGGGGATCGTGAGCTACGCGATCTATCGGGTGCTGCTCATTCTCCACCGCACGCGGGCCATGCAGGTGCTGGCTGGCGTCATCGTGCTCGCGGCGGCGTACGGCGTTGCCTACGTGCTGCAGCTCGGCATGATCGTCTACCTGCTGACGTTCGTGTTCAGCTACGGTCTGATCGCGCTGCTGGTGGTGTTCGCGCCGGAATTGCGGGCGGCGCTGGCGCAGATCGGCCGGTCGCCGATGTCGCGCATCTTCGCGCACATGGGCGAGGCGGAGATCGCGGACGAAGTGTCGGACGCGGTGGAGCGGTTGAGCCGCTCAGGCATCGGCGCGATCATCGCGATCGAACGCGAGGTCTCCCTCGACGAGTACATCCAGTCCGGATCGGCGATGCAAGCCAAGGTCTCCGCCGATCTGCTCGCGACGATCTTTACGCCGTATTCTCCGCTGCATGATGGCGCGGTAATCATTCGCGGCGACATGATCGTCGGCGCCGGATGCATTCTGCCGCTGTCGCAGGCGTCGCTCAGCGACCGCTCGCTCGGCACCAGACATCGCGCCGCGCTCGGGCTGAGCGAGGAGACCGACGCGCTCGTGCTCGTCGTGTCCGAGGAGACGTCGACGATTACCGTGGCCTCGAACAGTCGCCTGTGGCGCAACGTCAGCGCGCCGGACGTACGCGAGCTCGTGGCGGCGCGATCCGGCCGCGGCACGCAACAGAATCAGCAGCTTCAGATCGGGTCGTGACGTCGCGGCGAGCGGCATGGCTCGCGGGCTGTGTCCTGCTCGCCGTGTACGCCGCGACGCTTGCTCCCGGCGTCACGTTCTGGGATTCTGGCGAGTTCATCGCCGCCGCGCGGTCGCTCGGTATTCCGCATCCGCCGGGCACGCCGCTGTTCATCGTGCTGCTCGCCGCGTGGGGCCACCTGTTCGGGTTCCTGCCGTTCGCCGTCGCCTGCAATCTGTTTGCTGCCGTCTGTACCGCCGGCGCCGCTGCGCTGCTCGCGCTGTGGATCGCGAGTGGCACGCGCGCATCGACCGCGGCAGTTGCATGCGCGATTACCGCGGGCGCGACGGTGACGATCTGGCAGAGCGCGACCGAAACGGAGGTGTACGCGGCATCGCTGCTGCTCGTCATCTCGGCGATCGCGTCGGCCGATCGCGCCGGCCGTACCGGCGAACGCCGGTGGATCGTGCTCGCCGGCTATCTGCTGGCACTCGCGATTCCCATCCATTTGAGCGTGCTGGTCGGCGCGCCGGTGGTGATCTATCTCGCGACCGAGCGCGTCGACGGCACGCGTGACTGGCGGGCGGGTATCGCGCTGCTCGGCGTCGCGATCGGAATCACCGGAGTGGGGCGCCTCTCGGTCGCACTCACCATCGTCGGCGTCGGGGTGGTCGTCGCGAGTGTCGCTGCAGCTCGCGATGCAGACGTTCGTCGGTCGTGGTGGTCGACGATGGGAGGGATCCTGTGCGCGGCGGTGCTCGCATGCAGCGCGGTGTTGATCCTGCTCGTGCGAGCGCGGCACGATCCGGCAATCAATCAGGCGAATCCGGAAACGCTCAAGCAGCTCGCGTACGTGATTGGCCGCCGACAATACGACGTCGCCGGCATGTGGCCGCGACAAGCGCCGATCTGGATGCAAATCGCAAACTGGTTCGAGTATGCAGGCTGGCAGTTTGGATTGTCGCTCGGACCAACGGTGCAGCCGACGGTGGCGCGGGTTGCCGTCATCGTGTTGTTCGTCGCGTTCGGATGGTACGGCGCACGCTGGCACCGCGGGGCGGACCGCCGCACGTGGCGCGCGATGGTGCTGTTGTTCGCGTGCGGGTCCGCCGGCGTGCTGGTGTATCTCAACCTCAAGGCGGGTGCATCGTTTGCCTGGGCGATCGTGCCGGATGCCGCGCGACACGAGGCGCGAGACCGCGACTATTTCTACGCGCTGAGTTTTCTGGTGTGGGGTGGGTGGGCCGGAATGGGCGGCACGGCATTGAGCAAGCGCCTCGCGCTGCCTCCCGTGGCCGGACTGATCGTGCCCGCCATCGCGATGGCGTTCAACTGGTCCGCGGTCGATCGGCGAGTCGAGCCGGAGGCGAGCTTGCCGCACGAGGTGGCCTCGGCGTTGTTGCGCGAAGCACCGCCGCGCGCGGTGCTGTTCGTCGGTGGAGACAACGACACCTATCCGTTATGGTATTTGCAGCAGGTCGAGCGCGTGCGGCGGGACGTCACCGTCGTGACGCTGCCTCTGCTCGGCGCGCCGTGGTACGCGCGCGAGATGCAGCGGCGATATGGTCTCGTCGGCGACAGCGCGATGCCGGATTTCGATGCGCTGCCGCAACGCATCGCTCAACGCGCACGCGAGCTGGGTCG
>JAICKA010000253.1 GCA_025928185.1 Gemmatimonadaceae bacterium | reverse complement strand
GCGGAGTGGCTCGACGTCGGTCCAAGTGTCAGCAGGCCGGCAATCGCGGAAAGTATCGGTGTACGCATTTCGAACATGCCTGACGTGGGGGAGGATAGACTGGAAAACGGTTTCGGTGCCGACAATAATACCGGCGACGATCGGCTTTGCCACCGGCGCGGCGCCCTGCCCGTGTTCCGCGACGGCTTCATGAACTTCATTCCGCTCGAGCAGGACCAGCCGATCTCTGGCGTCCGAACCTGTCAGCTACCTGACAGGGTGGAGCGAAATGTGCAATGGGGCCCACGCGTGTCAGGCCCACCCACCCGACATCGGATCCTCGTTACCGACGACGATCAGCGCGCCTCGCTCGCCATCGTCCGGTCACTCGGGCGCGCGGGACACGACGTATTCGTCTGCGGCGGATCGGCGCTCGGCATGGCCGGGCGCTCGCGTTTCGCGCGTGCGCGCGCCAGAGTTGCCAATCCGCTGCGCGATCACGCGCGCTACGTGGATGACCTGCTCGCGCTGGCGCGCCGCTGGTCATGCGACGTGCTGCTGCCGGTCACCGAGGCTTCGTTGCGCGCGGTGCTTCCGGCGCGGGAGCGCTTTGCCGGCGTCGTGATTCCCTTCCCCGACATCGGGCGCTTCAGCGCGATCTCGGACAAGGCCGTGGTGCTCGACGCCGCGGCGGAGCTGGGAATCGCGGTGCCCGACGAACGCGTCGCGCGCACGCGTGCCGACGCGCTCGGTGCCGCCGCCGAGCTGGCGTATCCGCTCGTGCTCAAACCGTCGTGCTCCGTGGTGCTCGACGGCGACACGCCGCGGCAACTCACCGCGGTGCATGCGGCGAACGACACCGAGCTCCGATCGCGATTGGACGCGTTTCCCGACGGCGCCTTTCCGCTGCTCGTGCAACGCCGGATCATCGGACCGGGGGTCGGCGTATTCGTGCTGCTCCACGACGGCGCGGTGCTCGCCCGATTCAGCCACCGGCGACTGCGTGAAAAGCCGCCGTCAGGCGGCGTCAGCACGTATTGCGAATCGATTCCGATGGACGAGGCGCTGTACAACCGCTCGCTCGCGCTGCTGCGCCGTTTCGACTGGGACGGCGTGGCGATGATCGAATACAAGATCTCTGAACCGACGGGCGTGCCGTACATCATGGAGGTGAACGGTCGCTTCTGGGGGTCGCTCCAGCTCGCGGTGGACGCCGGCGTCGATTTTCCGGCGCTCCTCGTGGCGGCGGCGACCGGGGAGCGCCCGGCTCCGGTGCTCGATTATCGCATCGGCGTTCGGAACCGCTGGTGGTGGGGAGACGTCGATCACCTGCTGACGACGCTCGTCCACGCGCCGGCCGAGCTGTCGCTCCCGCCGGGCGCGCCGACGCGACGCGAGACGTTGCGGAATTTCATCCGGCCTGCTCCGTCACAAACGACGGGGGCCGTTCCTGGATTGAACGACCCCCTGCCATTCGTGTGCGAGACGCTCGCCTGGTTCGGCGAGATGATCGCTCAGTTCTCGCCGCCACCCCGCCGACGCGGCGGCGGCACGGCCGGCATCGAATCGGGCGCGAACCGCGGCAGCATCTGATCGCGATTGGCCAGACCGAGCATCACCGACGCAGTCACGACGGCGTTGTGCATCACATCTTCCGGCACGATGCGTTCGTAGGTATCGAGGTCGGTGTGCCAGGTCGTGCTATTGTATTCGATCGGATCCTGCTGTGTGCCGATGCCCGGCAAGCCGGCGACGGCGAACGCGCCATTGTCGCTCCCGCCTTCGACGCGCGCGGTGGATGACGTCGCACCGAAGACGCCCCAATCCGTGAACGGCGTGAGATACTGGGCCAGAATCGCCGCGGCGGCCGACGGGCCGAAGATCGATGCGCCGCGCACGCGCCCCGTGCCGTCGTCGATGTTCCAGTAGGCATCGAGCTTGTTGAAGTCCTTCGTCGGCGCTTCGGCGCTTCCAAAATGCTGTTTCACATATGCGAATGAGCCGAGCAAGCCTTCCTCCTCGCCGCTCCAGAGCGCGACGCGGATCGTGCGGCGCGGATGGGCCCCCGTCGCCATGAGGATTCGCGCTGCCTCCATCATGATCGCGCAGCCGATCGCATTGTCCGTCGCGCCCGTGGCACTCGTCCACGAATCCAGATGACCGCCCATCATCACGACTTCGTCCGCCTTGTCCGTGCCCGGAATTTCCGCCACGGTGACGTACGACGTTTTGCCGTCCGGGAAATACTGGTTCTGCACGTTGAACTCGACGGACACCGGCGTGCCGTCGGCGATGAGGCGG
>JAICKA010000029.1 GCA_025928185.1 Gemmatimonadaceae bacterium | reverse complement strand
GCGCAGGGCCAGATCGAAGTGCAGTTGCAGCGCCGCGCCGACCTGATTCCGAATCTCGTGAACACGGTCAAGGGCTACGCGCAGCACGAGGAGCAGGTGTTCATCCAGGTGGCGCAGGCGCGCTCGGGCCTCGTCAACGCCATTCAGTCGCATGACGCCGAGCAGATGGCGAACGCCAATGCGCAGCTCACCAGCACCTTGGGCCGGCTGATGGTGACCGTCGAGGCATATCCTCAGCTCAAGGCGGACCAGAGCTTCATCCGGCTGCAGGACGAGCTGACGGGTACTGAGAACCGGATTGCCGTGTCGCGCAACGACTACAACCAGGCGGTGAACGCGTACAACGCGTACATCCGTCAGTTCCCGGCTGTGCTCACGGCGAAGGTGACGGGCGCCAAGCCGCGCAAGTACTTCACCGCGTCGGCGAACGCGCAACAGGGACCGCCGACGGTCGACTTCTCCAATCCGCCGGCGACGCCGTCGCCATCGACCGCTCCGCCGACCACCCCCCCGAAGGCGCCGTAACGCGCCGGAATTAGAGAATGCTCGGCCAACAAACGGTTCCGATCGAGTGGTTCACTCGGATCGGGACCGTTTCGCCGAATTGGGTTGGATTGAATTGGGGACGCGGATTTTGCGGAAACCGACGGACGAGGCGCATGAGCCCCGGAGCGCCACGTCCAACAACAACAATGACTTTGTGTTAGTGGCGTCCCGGCCAACTCCCCGATACGCTAATCCGCAAACTCCGCAGCCCCGTTGGGACCTCGGTGGCGCGGCTGGCTACCTCTCAGGGAGAGGAACGGGGTCGCGGAGAACCGCGGAGAACTGCGGACAGGCGCGGAGCGGCGTTGCTGGTGGTGTTGGTGAATGATGAACGACGATCACGCCGTTATCCGCAGTTCTCCGCCGTTCTCCGCGGCTTCGCGAGTCTCTCTGGCAAAGCGATGTCGACCCAGTTTCAACAAGTGTGAAACACGGATGCCACGAACGGGGCGGATCGAACGGATAAAGAATCAAATGCTTTTGGGGTGTGGCGCGACGGACTCGATGCGCGACCGTTCCACCGTTCCACCGTTCCACCGTTCCACCGTTCCACCGCTCCACCGCTCCACCGCTCCACCGCCCTCAGCTCGGCGGCTTCGGGAAGAGCGGCGCTCCTTTGGTCACGCGCCAGCCGGTGACGTCGAGCGTGTTGGTGGCGGCGAAGCGTTGTGCGCTCACCGTCTCGGGACCGCCGAGTTGCGTCCACAGCTCCTGGGCCTTCTGCGGCATGAAGGGCGCGAGGTACAGCGCGTGTCTGGCGAGCTGGCGAACGATCGCCGCGAGCACCGCTTCGAGCTCGCCGCGACGCGAGGGGTCCTTGGCCAGCGCCCACGGCTGGCTGGATTGCACGAATTCGTTGCCGCGCGACACGCAGCGCATCACCGCGGCGAGCGCATCCTGCAGTAGGTAGCCGCGCGCTCCGTCGGCCGAGGCATGATACGCAGCCAGGTCGGCGGCGTCCGCGGCGTCGAGTGCACCTGGCGCGGCGGCGGGTACCACGCCATCGCAGTACTTCTCGACCATCGCGATCGCTCGGCTGGCGAGATTGCCGAGCGAGTTGGCGAGATCGGCCGTGTAGCGGTCGTCGAACCGCTCGAAGGAGAAGCTGCCGTCCGCGTCGAACGGCACCTCACGCAGCAGAAAGTACCGAAGCGCGTCGGCGCCATAGCGGCCAATGGCCTCATCGAGATCGAGTCGCACGCCGGCGGATTTGCTGAACCGCTCGCCGGAGAGCAGGACGAAACCGTGCGCCCACACTCGCTCGGGCAGCGGCAGGCCGGCCGAATGGAGCATCGCCGGCCAGATCACGCAGTGCAGTCGCGTGATGTCCTTGCCGATGACGTGGAGCTGTGCGGGCCAGCGCGTGTCGTACCCGGCGTCGGGAAAGCCGGTCGCCGTGAGGTAGTTCGGCAGCGCGTCGAACCAGACCCACGTACCCTGCTCTTCGCCCGTCGACGTGCGCAGCGGGAACGGGATGGCCCACGCGAGCCGCGAGCGCGTGATTGAAATATCCTCGAGGCCCTGATCGAGCAGCGACAGAATCTCGTTGCGCCGGGTTTCCGGGCAGAGAAAATCGGGTCGTTCGTCGAACAACTTCTTGATGAAAGACTGATAGCGCGACAGCCGAAAGAACCAGTTGCGTTCCGTCGTCCACTCGAGTGTGCGCGTGGGATGCAGCACGCAGCGCCCGTCGACGATCTCGTTGTCGCGCTTGAACAGCTCGCAGCCGACGCAGTACCAGCCTTCGTAACTCTGCTCGTAGAAGTCGTCCGGATTGCGCTCGTGGATCCGTTCGATCAGCGCGCGAACGCCGCGCTTGTGGCCGGACTCCGTCGTGCGGATGAATCGGTCGTACGAGACGCCGAGCCGCTGCCACATCGTTTGGAAGCGCGATGCGATGTCGTCGACGAACTGCTGCGGCGACACGCCACGGTCGGCCGCCGCCTGGGCGACCTTCTGGCCGTGTTCATCGAGGCCGGTGAGAAACTGGACCTGATCGCCGCGCAAGCGATGGTACCGCGCGATGGCATCGGCGCCGATCTTCTCGTACGCGTGGCCGATGTGCGGTTCGCCGTTCGCGTAATCGATCGCGGTGGTGAGATAGAACCGGCTCACCTAGGCGTTCCCCGAGGAGCCGCCTGGCTTCGAATCGGAATCGGAGTTGCCGCGATGCCCCGAGCGATTGCGACGGCCGCCGCGGCGGCCGCGGCGGCGGTGCGACTTGCGCTCGCCGCCCGCCGCTTCGGGCGCGGCATCGCTCGCCGCGGACGGCGGCTCGTCTGCTTCCTCGTTCGCTGCGGCTTCCATCTGCTCCATGTTGTCATCGTCGACGACTTCGTCGATCGCGACGTCGTCGTCGCTCGCAGCCGACTTGTCGGCGAACGTCGGACCCGCCGGAACCGGGAGCGGCGCGCCGGCCGCCGTCGCCTCCTCACGCAACTCGGCCAGCAGGAGGGTGCGCAGCTCGCCATCCGTTCCGCGCAGCGTGACGCGCTCACGGAAGATGTCGTTCGCAATCACCTTTTCCTCACCGCGCGACGTGCGAACGAGTCGGCCTTCCTTGGGAAAGCGCTTGCGGCTGTGCACGTAGAACTCGTGCTCGTACCGCAGGCAGCACATCAGCCGCCCGCACGCGCCGGAAATCTGCGACGGATTGAGCGAGAGTCGCTGATCCTTGGCCACGCCGAGGTTCACGGGACGCAACTCCGGCAACCACGACGCGGAGCAATACTGGCGTCCGCAGCGGCCAATGCCGTCGAGACGCTTGGCTTCGTCGCGCACACCGATCTGTTTCAGCTCGATGCGCGTGCGAAACATGGATGCGAGCTCGCGCACGAGCGTGCGGAAGTCCACGCGGCGCTCGGCGGTGAAATACAGCGTGAGCTTCTTGCGGTCCCACTGCCACTCGGCGTCGGTCAGCTTCATGACGAGATCGTTCGCCTTGACGCGCTCCATGGCGCGCCGGCGCGTCTGCTCGTCTTCGCGGCGCAACTCCTCGGCGCGGCGAACGTCTTCGGGGGTGGCGAGGCGGCGAGCCTTCTTCTGCGTGCCGGCAACACCATACCCGTGCGGTGTGCCCGCATTGCGCTTTTCGGCGAGGTCGCCGCACGCATGCACGAAACCGAGATCCTCTCCGCGATCAGCGTCGACGATCACCGCCGCCTTGATCGGCGGCGGCTCGTCCTGATCCCAGAGAAAGAAGTCCTTCCGATTGCCCTTGAAGGCGATCTCGATGAGCACTAGAGGCCAGGTGCTAGGTATTAGATGCTAGTGGGGTGCTAGGCACCAGGTGCTAGGTGCCACGAGGAATGGAAGGCGAGGCTGTTGCTAGAAACCAGGCGCTAGCAACCCACCAGCACCTAGCCTCTAGTGGCCAGCCCCTATTCCAAGTACTGCCCCATCCGCAGAAACTTATCGCGGCGGCGGCGTACGAGCTTGTCGGGTTTGAGGCGGCGCAGGTCTTCGAGTTGGCGAACGAGCGTGTCGTGAACCGCCTGCGCGGTCTGCTCGTGGTTGGCATGCGCGCCGCCCTGCGGCTCGGGAATGACTTCATCGATCACCCGGAGCTCGAGCAGGTCCTGCGCGGTGATGCGCAACGCGCTCGCGGCGCGCTTGAGCATTTCGGGGCTCTTGCCGTCCTTCCAGAGAATGGCCGCGCAGCCTTCGATGGTGATCACCGAGTAGACCGCGTTCTCGAGCATGTTCGTGCGATCGGCGACGCCGAGCGCCAGCGCGCCGCCCGATCCGCCTTCGCCGATCACCGTGGCGATGATCGGCACCTCCAGACGGCTCATCTCGAACAGGTTGCGCGCGATCGCCTCGGATTGGCCGCGCTCTTCCGCGCCCATGCCGGCCCACGCGCCCATCGTGTCGATGAACGTGATGACGGGGACGTGGAATTTTTCGGCGAGCTTCATCAGCCGGAGCGCCTTGCGATAGCCCTCCGGGTGCGGCATGCCGAAGTTGCGCTTGAGAATTTCCTTGGTGTCGCGGCCGCGCTGCTGGCCCATCACCATCACCGTTTCGCCGTCGAGCCGCGCCCATCCGCCGACGATTGCCGCGTCGTCGCGGAACGCGCGATCTCCGTGCAGCTCGATGAAGTCGGTGAACACGAGCTGGATGTAGTCGAGCGTGAACGGGCGCTTCGCGCTGCGCGCAACCTGCACACGCTGCCAGGGCGAGAGATTCTTGTAGATCTCCTCGCGCAGGTCGGCCAGCTTCTTCTCCAGCGGCGCGATTTCGTCGTCGACGTTCAACTGCTGCCCGTCGGCGAGGCGCTTCAATTCGTCGATCTGCTTTTCCAGCTCGACGAGCGGCTTCTCGAACTCCAGCGTGACCGAAGTGCCCACATCAGCTCCCGCGCACGAGACGAACGCGATCGGCGCCGAGCAGCGCGCGCAGATCGGTGAGCGCGGCCTGCGAGGCCGCGATCCTCAACGAGCGCGACCGCAATCGGGCGCGCGTGCCGTTCCCATCACTCCACTGCACCTCGAGCGGCGGCGATGACGCGTGCGAGTTCGCATGTGTCTCGACCACCGCGCGCACGTCCTGCATCACGTCGGGTACGAGCGTGTCACCCGTCGTCAGCTCGATCGCGACCGCCACCTGTCCGGTGAGCCGCAGCTCGACAAACGGCGTCAGCGACTCGACGATGAACGTGGGATTCTCCACATCCTGGTCCCGGCGCGAATAGCTCCCCTTCAACAGCACCGGCACGTCCGTCTTCACCCGATCACCGAGCATCGTCCAGGCCTCCGGAAAGACCAGGACTTCGGAAGATCCCGAAAAATCCTCCACTGTCAACCGCGCGAACTCGGCTCCGGACCGCTTGCTGATCTGCTTCTTGATCGCGGTGACGACCACCCCGAGCGCGATCGGCTGGTCCGTCCAGCTCCCGAGCTGCGATACGGTATGCGTGGCGAACAGCTCGCACTCGAGGCGGAACGGCTCCAGCGGATGCCCGGAGATGTAGAAGCCGAGGATCTCCTTCTCGCGCGTGAGCCGATCGGACTCGCTCCACGGTGCCATGTTCGGCAGCACGCGCGGAGACTCGATCGTGCCACCCGCCTTGGAGACGTCGCCGAGCAGCGAGAACTGGCCGACCGCGGCCTCCTGCTGCTTGAGCGATGCTTCCTGGAGCGCGGTATCGAGCACCGCGGCGAACTGCGCGCGGTGGCCAGCCAGGCCGTCCATCGCGCCCGAGGCGATCAGCGCCTCGAAAACGCGCTTGTTGCACAGGCGGAGATCGACCCGATCAGCAAAGTCGAATAGACTCGTGAACGGCCGTTCGGCGCGCGCGCCGAGAATGGAATCGATCGCCGACTTGCCGACGTTGCGGATGGCGCCGAGTCCGAACCGGATGCGCTTCTCGCCGATGACGGTGAACTTGTAGCCAGACTCGTTCACGTCCGGCGCGAGCACCTCGATGCCCATCTCGCGCGCTTCGTTGATGAACTTGACGACGCTGTCCGTGTCGCCGATCGACGACGACAGAATGGCCGCCATGAACTCGGCCGGATAGTGCGCCTTGAGCCACGCCGTCTGGTACGTGAGCACCGAATAGGCGACGGCGTGCGACTTGTTGAAGCCATAGCGGCCGAACGTCTCGATCTGGCCGGCGAGATCCTCGATGATGCGAGCCTCGAAGCCGCGCGCCACCGCCTTTTCCGTGAACTTGCCGAGCTCTTTTCGGATCAGGTCACCGTCCTTCTTGCCGACCGCTTTGCGCAGCACGTCCGCTTCGGCGAGCGACAGGCCGGCGAGCACCTGGGCGATGCGCATCACCTGCTCCTGATAGGTGATGACGCCGTACGTGTCCCGCAGAATCGGCTCGAGCTCGGGGAGCGCGTACGTCACCGGCTCCTCGCCACGCTTGCGCCGCTGGTAGACGCGGTGCATGCCGGTGTCGAGTGGGCCAGGGCGCATCAACGCGTTCGCCGCGACGAGATCATCGAAGCGATCGCAACGCATTCCGCGGAGCAGGTCCGTGGCGAGTGCGGACTCGAACTGGAACACGCCGATGGTGCGTCCGGCCCGCAGCATCTGATACGTCTTCTCGTCGTCGTCCGGAATGGCATCGAGGTCGATCGTTGCCCCGGTGCGCTGACGAATCGCCTCGAGCGCGTCGTGAATGACGGTGAGGGTCGTGAGACCGAGAAAATCCATCTTGAGCATTCCCGCATGCTCGAGACAGTTCATGTCGTACTGGCTCACGATCACCGACTCGTCGTCGCCCGAGCCTGCGCCCTTGGAGGGCTGCGTACACACCGGGACGTAGTCGTCGACCGGCCCGGGCGCGATCACGACGCCGGCGGCGTGCACGCCGGTGTGGCGCGACAGCCCTTCGAGTGCCATGGCGTAATCGAGCAACTGGCGATAGCGCTCGTCGTCGCGATAGAGCTTGCCGACGTCGTCGATCTTCTCCACGGCTTCCTTGACCGTGAGCGAGAAGTTCGGCTGGTTCGGGATGAGCTTCGCCAGGGCGTCCGTCTCGGCCGGCGTGAAGCCGAGCGTGCGACCGACGTCCTTGATCGCAGCGCGCGACTTCATGGTGCCGAACGTCACGATCTGACAGACCGAGCGCTTGCCGTACTTCTGCCGCACGTACTCGATCACCTCGCCGCGGCGCTCGAAGCAGAAGTCGACGTCGACGTCGGGCATCGACACGCGCTCCGGATTCAGAAAACGCTCGAACAGCAGATCGTACTTGAGCGGACAGACGTTGGTGATGCGGAGCGAGTAGGCGACAAGCGAGCCGGCCGCCGAGCCGCGGCCCGGTCCGACGGGAATGCCGCGGTCGCGCGCCGCCTTGATGAAGTCCGCGACGATCAGGAAGTAGCCGGCGTAGCCCGTCTTCGTGATGACGGACAGCTCGTAGTCGAGCCGTTCGCGCACGTCGGCCGGGAGCGGATCGCCGTAGCGCTCCCTGGCGCCGGCCGTCGCCAGCACCGTCAGCAGCTCGTTCTCGCTTGCCACGTTTTCCGGCAGCGGGAATGCCGGCACGTGGTACTTCTTTCCGAACTCGACGGCAATTTGATCGGCGATGTCGAGCGTGTTCTGGAGGACGTCGGGCCGATCGCTGAAGTAGCTCGCGATCTCCGGCGCACTCTTGAAGTACAAGCCGCGATCGTAGCGCATGCGATCGGCGTCGCTGCGATCCTTGCCGAGGCCGATGCAGAGCAGCACGTCGTGCGCGTCGTGATCGTCGCTGCGGAGAAAGTGCGCGTCGTTCGTCGCGACGACCGGCAGCCCCAGCTCGGCGGCGAGCGCGAAGACGCGCGTGTTGAGCGTCGACTGGCCTTCCGACTCGTGCGCCTGCACCTCGAGGTAGTAGCGATCCTTGAACAGCTCGGCGTACCAGGCCGCCGTCTCGCGGGCGGCAGCCTCGTTGCCGGCCATCAGATGCTGCGCGACCTCGCCGGCAAGGCAGGCTGACGAGACGATGATGCCTTCGTTGTACTGGGCCAGCAGCTCGCGGTCGACGCGCGGCTTCGAGTAGAAGCCTTCGGTGTAGGCAAGCGACGACAGCTTGACGAGGTTGCGGTAGCCCGTGAGATCGCGCGCCAGCAGCACGAGGTGGTAGTACGGCTTGGCGCCCGGAGCGGGGCGCGTGCGCGCCTTGCGATCACCCGGAGCGACGTACGCCTCCATGCCGATGATCGGCTTGATGCCGGCCTTCTTCGCCTTCTCCTGAAACTCCCAGGCGGCGTGCAGATTTCCGTGATCGGTAATCGCCAGGGCGGGTTGCTCGAACTCCTGCGCGCGCTCGATCAGATCTTCGATCCGATTGGCGCCATCGAGGAGCGAGTACTCCGAGTGGCAATGGAGATGGACGAAGGACATCTTGATGAAGATAGCGGCCGGTCCCCGACAGTGTCAAAGCGCCGCGGCACCCTTCCGAACTGCGTAAGTGTTTCAAAAACAATGGATTACATGGGCAGCGCTGCGGCGCGCCATCGCCAGTCTGTTGCTGCTCGGCATCGCCTATCTCCTGCTCGCACCGACGGGCCACTACCTGCTGCGCGCGGCGTGGGCGGAGGGGCGAATACTCGCGGGCCGGCGGCCGATCACCGAGATGGTCGGCGACTCGACGACCAGGCCGGCGATCCGGGAAAAGCTGAGGCTCGTGCTCGCGGCGCGCGCCTTTGCGGCCGATTCCATCGGCCTGCGCGCGAAGCAGAGCTTCACGACCTACAGCCAGCTCGATCGCGACACGCTGGTCCTCGTGCTCTCCGGTGCGTACCGCGACAAGCTCGAGCCTTACACGTGGTGGTTTCCGGTGGTCGGCCGCGTGCCGTACAAGGGCTACTTCGACTTTGGCCAGGCAAAGGCCGCGGCGAGAGAGCTCGAGGCAAAGGGCTTCGACACCTATCTCCGTCCGTCGCCGGCGTTCAGCACGCTGGGCTGGTTCAACGATCCGCTGCTCTCGACGTCGCTCGCCGCCGACAGCATCGACCTGGCGAACACGGTCATTCACGAGCTCACTCACAACACCTTCTACGCGTCGGGTCAGGCGGAATTCAACGAATCGTTCGCGAACTTCGTCGGCGCGCGCGGATCCGCCTGGTTTTTTCGCACACGTGGATCCCAGGCAGCGGCGGACGAGGCCGACGCACGCTGGTCCGACGAAAAGCTGATCGCGCGCTTCTGGGCGCAGCTCTACTACAGCGTCGACTCGGCGTTCAGAGCGCATCCGGCGGACTCGCTTTCCCGGCTCGCCGCGCGCGACTCGCTGTACGCGCAGGCGCGCCGCGACCTGGTCGACGTGCTCGGCCCCAAGCTGCGCACCATCGGCCCGCGTCAGCTCGAGCACGTTCGCCTCGACAACGCGGCGTTGCTGGCGCACCGCATCTACGACACGGATCTGGACGTGTTCGACGAGATCTGGGTGCGCGAGCACGGCAACCTGCGGGCAACGGTGCTCGAGATCATTCGACTGGCGAAGAGCAAGCCGGATGATCCGTTTGGAGCGCTAGAGCGCTAGAGCGCTCTCACTTCGGGCCGGGAGCCCAGCGTCCTCTGAGCAGCGCGCGGAGATCGAGCGATGGGCCGGCGCTCGGAGCGGCGACTTCAGGGGCGAGGGACTCCGAGTCCTGCGGCACGACGCGCTGCATCTTGTCGCGGACGCCGCGGTCGATGAACCGCGTGAGCTGGTCGATCGAATAATCCTGCCCCCGGCGTGTCGCGTAGACGTTCAGCGGATACGTGACGGCGAGATGATTCCGCGCCCGCGTCATCGCCACGTACATCAGCCGGCGCTCCTCCTCGAGCTGCTCCTCGTCGCCGAGTGAGCGCGACGACGGGAACCAGCCGTCGACGGCCCAGATCACGAACACGGCGTCCCACTCCTTGCCCTTGGCGCTGTGGACGGTGCTGATGACAAGTGCGTCGTCGTCCGACTCGGAGCCGCCGGCGAGGTCCTGCGTGTTCGACGGCGGCTCGAGCGCGAGTGCCGCGAGAAACGCGGCGCGGCCAGGATACCCGGACGCGATCGTGCGCAGCTGATCGAGGTCGGCGAGGCGCGGCTCCGAACGATCGTATCGTTCGGCGAGCACGGCGTCGTACAGCGCGCGGATCCGGTCGATGTCCTCGCCGACGTTCGGCTCGTCCGCATGCGACGCAAGCAGCTCGCGCAGCAGTCCGGCCAGCGCGCGGTGCGCGTCGCGCGCGCGCGGCGGCGGCACGAAGTGCGAGAAGGCATCCGGGTCCCAGGACCGCTCTGCCATGGACTGCATCACCGCGCGCGCCGTGACGTCGCCGATCCCCGGCATCAGCATCAGAATGCGATACCAGCTCACCTCGTCGCGAGGATTCTCCAATACGCGGAGGAACGCCAGCACGTCCTTCACGTGCGCCGCTTCGAGGAATTTGAGCCCGCCCCACTTCTCGAACGGAATGTTGCGGTTCGTCAGCTCGATCTCGAGATCGGCGGACATGTAGCCGGCGCGCACGAGCACGGCGATCTCGTGCAGCGGCGTGCCTTCCTCGTGCAGCTCGAGAATGCGATCCACCACGAACCGCGTCTGCTGCTGCTCGTCGCGAGTCGTGACGAGCCACGGCGCCTCGGTTCCGGTGCGCTGCGTCCAGAGCTGCTTGCTGAACCGCTCGAGCGCGCGCGAGATCAGGGTGTTCGTCGCGTCGAGGATCGGCTGCGTCGACCGGTAGTTCTGCTCGAGCGTGACGATCTGCGCCGGCGAGAACTGCTTCGGAAAGTCGAGGATGTTGCGGAAGCTCGCCCCGCGGAACGAATAGACGCTCTGCGCGTCGTCGCCGACGACGGTGATGTTCCGGTGCGTGCGGCACATGCCGCGCAGGATGCGCGCCTGGAGCAGATTCGTATCCTGGTATTCGTCGATGAGGATGTGATCGTACGCGCCGGCGATGCGATCGGCGATCGCGTTCGACTGCTCGAGCATCAGCGCCCAGAACAGCAACAGGTCGTCGTAGTCGACGAGATTGCGCTCGCTCTTCCGGCTGGTATACTCGGCGAAGATCCGCACGATGTCCGCCGTGAACTCGACGAACTGCGGATACTCCGCCTCGAGGATCTCCTCGATGGCGCGCTCGGTGTTGAGATGGCGCGAGTAGATGTAGTGCAGCGTCTCCTTTTTCGGGAAACGCTTTTCCTGTTTGCCGTAGCCGAGCGCGCCGCGGGCGAGCTGCATCAGGTCCTCGGCGTCGCCCTGATCCATGATCGAAAAGTCGCGCGCGAGGCCGGCTTCCGGACCGAACTGCCGCAGCAGGCGGTGACCCGTGGCGTGGAACGTTCCGCCATTCACGCGCGTGGACGCCGAGCCGACGAGCCGCTCCGCTCGCGTCAACATTTCGTGCGCGGCGCGGCGCGTGAACGTGAGCAGCAGAATGCGCTCGGGGCGAACGCCGCGGTCGATGAGATGCGCCACCCGGTACACGAGCGTGCGCGTCTTGCCCGTTCCGGCACCGGCGATGATGAGCAGCGGGCCGTCGACATGGCGCGCCGCTGCGGCCTGCTCGGCGTTCAGCTCCGCGGTGAAGTCGCGCGGCGACTCCGTGACGACGCGCTCACGGGCCGGATAGAGGAGCGTCGGCGCCGCCGGGAACTGGGAATCCGCCATGGCGGACAATATAGGTTCGGGGCGCGTTCGGGGTTAGCGCTTGAACGGTGGAACGGTGGAACGCTCGAGCGCGTCCACTCTGTCTCGCCGAATCGGGTTGGACTGAATTGGGGACGCGGACGAGTACGGAAACTAGAACGGCGACGACGCGCGGATGTGGCGCACCGAGTCCGTCGCGCCGCACCTCAAAGGCACTTGGTTTTTGATCCGTTCAATCAGTCCCCTCCGTGTCATCGGTGTTCCAACCTGTTGGGGCCTGCGTGGCGCGATGGGCTCTCGCGCCATGATAGTCCAACGGGGCTGCGGAGTTGACGGAGAAAGGCGCAGTGGGGAGTGCCGGGACGAATCCGCGCCTCGCTCGCAGGTTTTCGCTAGACCCGCGTCCCACTTCGATCCAAGTCGATTCGGCGCGACTGCCCCGACGATGCGATGCCGACCGCTGCGCCAGTGACGTTCCGGACCTCGAGATCGAACACTCGACCGAAAGCTGCCGAGACGAGGCGTTCAATCTCCGGCATGCTGATCTTCCCGGCGCACAGCTCGCGATCGATCGACGTCATCGTGACGGACTGGATGCCGCACGGGACCATCAAATCGAAGTAGCGGAGGTCCGTCGATACGTTCAGCGCGAAGCCGTGCCACGTCACCCAATCGCGCGCGTGCACGCCGATCGACGCGATCTTGCGGCCACTCGTCCACACGCCGGTGTATCCGATATTCCGCTCGGCGGAAATGCCAATCTCTCCGAGCGCCACGATCAGCGCTTCCTCGACCTGGCGCAGGTACCAGTGCAGGTCCTGCTTGTGTCGCTTGAGATCGACGATCGGGTAGCCGACGAGCTGACCGGGGCCGTGGAACGTCACGTCGCCGCCGCGCTCGACCTCGAACAGCTCGACGCCGCGCGCCGCGAGTTGCGCCGGGCTGGCGAGCAGATGACGCTCCTTTGCCGAGCGTCCGAGCGTCACCACTGGCGGATGCTCGACGAGCAGCAGCGTATCCTGCTCGAGCGAGCCGTCGATGCGCGCTCGCGCCACCTGTCGCTGCAGCTCGAGCGCCTCGGCGTAGGCCATCGTGCCGAGTCGCTCGATCCACAGCTCGCGCGCGCTCACGACCGCTCAGTCCTCACGCGCGCGCTTCACGCGTTCAGCGCCTTGCCGTACGAGTCGAGCGCCGCTTCGGCGATCGCTTCGGACAGCGTCGGGTGCGCGTGAATGGCGAGATCGACTTCCTCGACCGTGAACTCGTTCGTTCGCGCCACGACCAGCTCGTGAATCATCTCGGTGGCGTGCGCTCCGACGATGTGTGCACCGAGGATCTCGCCGTATTTCGAATCCCGAATGATCTTCACGAAGCCGTCGGTCTCGCCGGCGGTGCGCGCGCGGCCGTTGGCGGAGAAGGGGAACTTTCCAACTTTGTAATCGAGCTTCCGCTCCTTGCACTGCTGCTCGGTCAGCCCGATCGAGGCGACCTCGGGATGGCAGTACGTCGCGTTCGGAATGTTGCCGTAATCCATGCCGTGCTGCGACTTGCCGGCGAGCAGCTCGGCGAGGACGATGCCTTCATGCTCGCCCTTGTGGGCGAGCATCGGCGGGCCGGCCACATCGCCGATGGAGTAGATCCCCTTGGCCGTGGTCTCCATGCGATCGTTGATCTTGATGAAGCCGCGGTCGGTGAGCTGCACGCCGGCTTCCTTGAGGCCCAGGTTGTCGACCACTGGCGCGCGGCCCGCGGCGACGAGCACGACGTCGACCTTGAGCTGCTTCTTCTCGCCGCCGGCATCGACGGTCATCGACACCGAGCTCTTGTCCGCCTTGACGCCGGAGATTTTCGCGCCCGTCAGCACCGTGATGCCGCGCTTCTTGAACGCGCGCTCCACTTCCTTGGAAGCATCCGTGTCCTCGAGCGGCAGCACGTTCGGCATGACGTCGATCAGCGTAACGTCCGAGCCGAAGGCGTTGAAGACGTCGGCGAACTCGCACCCGACCGCGCCGGCGCCGACGATCGCCATGGACTTCGGCGCCTTCTCGAGAATGAGCGCTTCGTCGGACGAGATGATCGTCGTCTTGTTCAGCTCCAGCCCGACCTGCGGCAGCCCGCGCACGCGGGAACCGGTCGAGATCACGATGGCTTTCTTTGCGTCGTGCTTCTCGTCCTTGCCGTCGTTCGTCTTGACCGCGACCGAGTTCTTGCCGGCGAGCGTCGCGGTGCCCTTGATGTACGTGATCTTGTGCTTCTTGAACAGGAACTCGACGCCCTTCGAGTTCTGCTGGCTGACGTTCCGCGACCGCTTCATCGCCACACCATAGTCGAGCTTTACGTCACCGACGGCCACACCGAACTCGGCCGCGTGCTTGACCCGATTGGCGATGAACGCCGACTCGAGGAGCGCCTTGGCAGGAATGCAACCCCAGATCACGCAGGTGCCGCCGAGCGCTTCCCGCTCGACGACCGCCACGGAGAGCCCGAGTTGTGCGCAGCGGATGGCGCCGATGTAGCCGGCCGGTCCACCACCGATGAAGATCACGTCGAAAGAAGCCATTTGTAGAAAGCGCCGAGAGGGCAGGAAATGGTGAGTTGGCGAGCGACAACCTTCAAAGATACCGGGGGCTCGGAGCGGCACGCTACCGGAACCAGGCGTGCGCTCCAGGGGCCGAATCTTGCTGGAATTCGGAACACACCATAGAGTAGGCCACATGGCGAGCCTGAGAGTCGTGCGAGCATCGCTGCTCGTCGCGTTTACGGCCGCATTCGCCGCAGTCGGAGGCACGCTGCAGGGTCAACTGCCCACAGCGGACAGCTCGTTGCGCGAGCTGCCACCGTCGACTCTGATTGGCACCGTCACGGACAGCGCCGGCATGGGCGTGAGCGGTGCCGAGATCACGATGGTGCCCTCTCCAAAGATCCGTGCGATCACCGACAGCATCGGCGCCTTCCGGATGTACGGGCTGCCGTCGGGCAGTGTGGTGTTCGCCGTGCGCCGGCTCGGATTCCAGCCGGCGACCTTTACCGCGGTGCTCAAACCCGGGCACATACAGCGCGGGCACTTTCGGCTGACCGTCGCCGCGCACGTGCTGCCGACGGTGGCGGTGGCGGATACGGTCACCACGCACTGGCTCGACGACTTCAACGCGCGCCGCAACGATCACAAGGGCGGCACCTTCATCACGCGGAAGGACATCGAGCGGCGGCAGGCGCGCACGGGGATCGACGTGATCCGCGAAGTGCCCGGCATTCGTCTCGTGCCGTCGAGCCGGAGCGGTGGATTTCAGGTGTTGATGACGCGCACCACGTCGCGTCCGTGCCGGCCGACGATGTACGTGCACGACATGCCGTACAGCGGGACGATCGACGACTTCACCGCGGACGACATCGAAGCCGTGGAGGTGTACGTCGGCGTGTCGGAGATCCCGCCCGAGTTCGACCGCGTCGGCCGCGGTGTTTGCGGCGTGATCAACGTCTGGACGCGAGACCCTCGCAACCCGCCGGCTGAGCCGGCGGGCGTTCAGCGTATTTAGTAAACCAGCATCAACGGGTTTTCGATCAATCGGCGCAGCGTCTGCAGGAATGCGGCGCCGACCGCGCCGTCGACTGCCCGGTGATCGCAGCTCATCGTCACGCGAATCCGCTTGCGAACCGCGACCCCGTCCGCGTCGGGCACGACGACGTCCTGCGCCGTGCCGATCGCCAGGATGGCGACTTCCGGCGGATTGATGATCGCCGTGAACTGGTCGATGCCGAACATGCCGAGATTCGAGATCGAGAACGTCGACCCGGTGTACTGCTCGGGCGTCAGCTTCCTTTCGCGCGCCCGCTTCGCCAGATCGCGCGCCTCGCGCGAGATCTCGCTCATCCGCTTCTGATCGGCGTCGAAGATCACCGGCACGATCAGGCCGTCCGGCGTGGCGACCGCCATGCCGAGATGCACGCGCCGATGATAGCGGATCTTGTCGCCGAGCCAGTGCGCGTTCACCTCGGGGTGCTGCGCGAGTGCCGTGGCGACCGCCTTCATCAGAATATCGTTGACGGAGACCTTGTACTCGTCTCCCAGCTCGAGCATCGCCGCGCGCATCTCGCTCACGCGCGTCAGGTCGAACTCGGCGGTGAGATAGAACGTCGGGATCGGCCCGATCGATTCGGCGAGCCGCTTGGCGATCGTCTTCCGGATCTGCGTGAGCGGCACGTCTTCCGTGTCGCCAGCCATGGCGGGACGCGCCGGAGCTGCACTGGCCGCGACTCGCTGCGGGGTGGCTGCCGCCGATTCCACGTCGCGCTTGATGATGCGGCCGCCCGGTCCCGAGCCCTGCAAGTGCGAGAGATCGAGGCCGCGCTCCGACGCCATCCGTCGAGCGAGCGGCGACGAGCGGACCGGACCGCCGTTGCCACCGTTTCCAGCCGACGCTGGCATGGCACCAGGCACATTCTGAGAACTCTCAACTCGCGCCGGCGGCGTTCCAGCCGTCTTCTGCTGCGGCGGGGCCGAGGCTTCGCCCTGGGACTCGCTCGGGCGCTGCGGCACCGATGTGGCACCCGCGCTCTCCTGCGACTTGGCGACGACGTCGGCCGGAGGCTTGGCACCGGCGGCAGCAGGCGCCGGAGCGCCGCCGCCCGCTTCGGCGATGAGCGCATCGATGTTCTCGTCCGGCGCGGCGATCACGGCGACGAGCTGACCGACGGGGCGCGACTCGCCTTCGTTGATCAGGCGCTTGCGAAGAACGCCGTCACCGCGTGCGACCAGCTCCATGATCGCCTTGTCGGTCTCGACTTCGGCGAGCGAATCACCGCTGGTGATCTTGTCGCCTTCGTTCTTCAGCCATTTGACGAGGCGACCCTCTTCCATCGTTGGAGAGAGCGCTTCCATGAACACTTTCGTAGCCATTCTCTCTCCGGTCTATTCCAGGTACATGACTTTCCGCACCGCCGCGATCGTCTTGGCGGCGTCGGGCTTCGCGGCACGTTCGAGATTCTTGGCGTACGGCATCGGAACGTCCGCCTGGTGTACGCGGACGACCGGCGCGTCGAGCGAATCGAAGCAATCGCGCTGGATGTAGTCCACGACCTGCGCACCGATGCCGCAGAGCTCCCAACCTTCCTCGAGCACGACGGCCCGATTCGTCTTTTCGACCGACGTCTTGATTGCCTCGACATCCATCGGCCGAACGGTGCGGAGATCGACCACGTCGACGCGGATGCCGTCCTTGGCCATCTGATCCGCCACCTGCATGGCGACGAGCACCATCTTGCCGTTGGTGATGATCGAGCAGTGTTCGCCTTCGCGCTTCAGCTCGGCCTTCCCGATCGGAATCGTGTACTCCTCCTCCGGCACCTCGCCCTTGGTGTTGTACAGCATCTCGCCCTCGAGAAAGCACACCGGGTTGTCGTCGCGAATGGCGCTCTTGAGCAGACCCTTCGCGTCATACGGCGTGCCCGGCGTCACGACCTTGAGCCCGGGAATGTGGCCGAGCCATGACTCGAACGCCTGCGAATGCTGCGCCGAGAGCTGCAGCGCCGCGCCGTTCGGTCCCCGGAAGACGATCGGGATGTTGAACTGGCCGCCGGACATGTAGAGCAGCTTGGCGGCCGAGTTCAGCACCTGATCCAGTGCCAGCACGGCGAAGTTCCAGGTCATGAACTCGATGATCGGCCTGAGCCCGACCATCGCCGAGCCGACCCCCACGCCGGCGAAGCCGAGCTCGGTGATCGGCGTGTCGACGACGCGCATCTCGCCGAATTCCTGGAGCAGGCCTTTAGAAACCTTGTATGCGCCTTGATAGACGGCGACTTCCTCACCCATGAGGAAGACGCGGTCGTCGCGCTGCATTTCTTCGCGGAGCGCCTGGTTCAAGGCGTCGCGATAGGTGATGACGGGCATTTAGATGCTAGAGGCTAGGTGCTGGATGCTGGTGGGTTGCTGGTTGCTAGTTGCTAGTTGTTGAGAAACCGCTGGTCCGAAACGAGTAGGCGGGGTCCTGGAATCGAGAGGAACCAGCGAGTCGCCAGCATTCAGCAACCCACTAGTCTCCAGTCCCTAGCCCCTAGCTACTCGATAATCACATCCTCGAACAGCGCCTCGAGCGGCGGTTCGGGGCTCTTGTCGGCGAAATCCCAGGCGTCCTGCGCGACGGCTTTCAGCTCCTCGTCCAGCGCGTGCAGGTCGTCGTCGGTCAGGCCGTCGTGCTCGTGCATGTGCATGCGGAGCAGCACGATCGGGTCGCGCTTCATGTGCTCCTCGAGCTCCGCCTTGCTGCGATACGTGCCGCTCACGGCATCGGACATCGAATGGCCCATGAAGCGGTACGTGCGTACCTCGAGCAGCGTCGGCAGCGACTCGGTGCGCGCGCGGTCGACGCATTCCTGCATGGCGGCGCGGACGGCGAAGACGTCCTGCCCGTCGCACACCGCGCGCGGAATGTTGTACGACGCGCCGCGCTCGTAGATGTCGTGAATGGCCGACGCGCGCTCGAGCGCCGTGCCCATGCCGTACCGATTGTTCTCGATCACGTACACGACCGGCAGCTTCCACAGGCCGGCCATGTTGAGGGCTTCGTGAAACGCGCCGGTGTTCACCACCGATTCGCCCATGAAGCAGACACACACCTGATCGCCGCCGCGGTACTTGATGGCGAATCCGACGCCGGTCGCGAGCGGCACGTGCGCGCCGACGATGCCATGGCCGCCAAGAAAGTTGAGATTCTTGTCGAACATGTGCATCGAGCCGCCCTTGCCGTGGGCGCAGCCGTCGACGCGGCCGAACAGCTCGGCCATCACCACGCGCGGCTCCATGCCGCGGGCCAGTGCCTGCCCGTGATCCCGGTAGGTGGTGATGATGTAGTCGTCAGGACGCAGCACGGACAACGAGCCGGTACTCACCGCCTCCTGTCCGATGTACAAATGACAGAAGCCGCCGATCTTGCCGAGCGCGTACGCCTCGGCGCAACGCTCCTCGAACCGGCGCTGTAGCAGCATCGAGCGCAGCAGCTCGCGATTCAGCTCCGCGTCGCCGGCGGTTTCAGTTGCGATGGAAGATTCCTGTTTCTTCTTTGGCATTCTTGTAAGAGAGGAGACGGGAGAACGGAGAGGGGAGGAAAGGACGAATTCTGTCCCCTCTCCTCTCTCCACTCTCCACTCTGTTTCAGACTCCCGCCGCCTGCACCTGCTCCCAGGCGTGATAGCTCGAGCGGACGAGCGGGCCGGATTCGACGTGCCGGAACCCCATGGCCATGCCGATGTCGCGGAGCTGTCGGAACTCGTCCGGCGTCACGTAGCGATCGATCGGAATGTGACCGTCGGACGGACGCAGGTACTGGCCGAGCGTCAGGATGTCGACGTCGACGTCGCGCAGATCGCGCATCACCGCTTCGACTTCCTCGAGGGTCTCGCCCATGCCGAGGATGATGCCCGTCTTGGTAGGGATGTCCGGCGCCAGCCGTTTGGCGGTGCGGAATATCTGCATCACGCGCTCGTACCGGCCACCGGGCCTGCAACGCTTGTACAGTCGCGGGACAGTTTCGGTATTGTGGTTGTAGATGTCGGGCCGGGCGTCGAGCACCGCGGCGATGGCGGCTTCGTCGCCCTGGAAGTCGGGGACGAGCACCTCGACCGAGCAGTCGGGCAGCCGTTGTTTGATCTGCCGAATGGTCTCGGCGAAGATGTACGAGCCGAAGTCGGGCAGATCGTCGCGGTCCACGGACGTGATGACCGCGTGGCGGAGCTGCATGTCCGCAATGGCTTGGGCGACGCGCGCCGGCTCCTCGATGTCGTACTTGGGCGGACGGCCGTGCGCGACGGCGCAGTAGGCGCAGTTTCGCGTGCAGACGTCGCCGAGGATCATGAACGTCGCCGTGCCGTGCTCCCAGCATTCGCCAACGTTGGGACAGCGGGCTTCTTCGCAGACCGTATGGAGATCGAGCTGCCGCATGAGCTGCTTCAGCTCGAGGTACCGCGGACCACCGGGCGCACGAACCTTGAGCCACCCCGGCTTGCGCTCGGGCAGCGGCTCGACCCGGTGGCGACCGGTGATTTGATAGAGAGTCTCGCCCATGTCCTGGACGGCGAAGTGATGACGTGAGAAGCGCTTCGGCCGCGCGCGCGCGCGCGGGCCCGGCACGAAAAAACCGTTGAGCAGGCTAAATGTACCCGAGGCGTCCAGAGGCAGGAAGCGCCGCGTAACCGATCACATCAGCTCGATCGGGTTAGCCGCTGGCCGACCTCGACGCAAACCGGCCGATAGAAAACTCTGATGTGCCCAGCGTAGCCGGGACGCCCGTTATGAGTTCGGTGATCGCACGGGCCGTGGCCGGGGCGAGCAGAATGCCATTTTTAGAATGGCCGCAGGCGTACACCAGGTGCGGCACGTCGGGATCCGGTCCGATGATCGGGAGCATGTCTGGCGTGGCGGGCCGAATGCCGGCCCACGAACGCCGCACCGGCGCATCCGCGATCGGCGGACAGACTGCACTTGCGGAGCGTTGCAGCGACTCGATGACTGAAGGCTGCACCGAAAGGTCGAAGCCGACACGCTCCGCCGTTGCGCCGATCACGATGTCGTCGCCGCGCGGCACGAGGTATACGTCGTTGCCCATGACGGCGTGCTTCAGGCGGAGCCGCGCCGGATCGGCGCCGACGGCGAGCATCTGCCCTTTGAGCGGCTCGACTGGGAGCGCGCACGGCAAGCCGTCGATGGCGGGTGTCCAGGCGCCGGCGGCCAGCACTATCCAGTCGGCCGCGATCCGTTCGCCGGCGGTCGTGCTGACCGACAAGCGGCTGGTCGTGTGCAGCGTCGCCACCGGGTCGTTTCCGTCTCCGAGTGCGCCGGATTGCCTGGCTGCGGCGCGCAACGCCTGCATCAACCGGCCATTGTCGACGGCGCCGTCGTGCTCGTGCAGCAGCGCACCGTCAGGCGCGACGATCGCCGGCTCGAGTCGCGCGACTTCGCTGGACGTGAGGTAGCGCGCGCCGGAACGCCGTTCGCTCGCCCGATCGGCGGAAACGACCTCGATGAGACCGGTGAGGAGCGTGAGATCGGCGTCGAACCGGCTAAGCCGTTCGATGAACTCCGGGTACTCGCGGAGGCTGGCCTCGAAGAACGGTCGCACGGCGTCGGGAAGGTGCCCGATCGATGGCGCGAGGAGGCCGGCGGCGGCGCCGGACGCCATCCCGTCGCGGCGAGCGCCGATCACACGGCAGTGGACGCGAGCCCGCGACAGAGCGAACGCCGTCGAGAGGCCAATCACTCCGTCACCGACGATCAGGACGGAGGTGCTTGCGTCAGCGGTTCGGTCTGCTACACCGTTGGACAGCATGGCGGCGGCGCGGGTCTGCAGAATGAAACCGGCCGAGCCGCGGACTCGTACGTCTGCAGGGAAAGTACCTTCGACATTCGGGAGACCCCCACATGTTCCGCACCGTATTCTCGATCGGGCTGTTCGCTGTGCTCGGTTTGATCGCGCTGAAGTTCATCTTCGGCATCTTCGGCTTTGCCGTGGGCCTGTTCGTCTGGCTTCTGTTCGCGGCACTCAAGATCGCGCTGATCGGTCTCGTGATCTATTTCATCATCCGGCTCGTGAGTCCCGAAACCGCGCGCCGGTTGCGGGAGCGCTGGTCGAGGGCTGGCTAGTCGGTAGTCCGTGGTCCGTAGTCCGTAGACGCGATGGACCATGGACCATGGACACTGTCCAGGCACGCAAGACTCAGCCTGACAGTTCCTCCACCACCGCCCAGACGAGCAACGGTACCATCAGCTCGTGGTGCCCAGTGATCTCGTAGCCTTTTCCGCCCTCGAGCGTGGGGCGCTGTACGACGTTCACGCGCGGGCGATAGTGGCGCTGCATGTCGAGATCGCAGGTGACGAAGTTTCGCGGCTTGCCTGCGTTCAGATTTCTCGCAATCGTCAGCGCTTTCAGAAACACCTCGGGCATGATCACCGCGCTGCCCAGGTTCAGAACAACTCCGCCGTCGTCGATGTCGCCGATCGACGCGGCCAACCGGCGAAAATCGCGGTGGCTCGTGTCGCCGATCGCGGCGCCATTCGCCGCCGGATGCTGATGGATGATCTCGGCGCCAAGCGCGGCGTGCACCGTCGCCGGCACGCCCAGACGATAGGCATTCAACAACACTGATAATTGCGGGTCGGCGAGATCCGCCGACTGATCGAGCGCGCGGCCGAGCGACTCGCCCATCCCCCACGACGACGCCATGCCGCGAACGAATGCGGTGTTCATCTCGCGGCCGGTCTCGTCGGCCATGCCGAACGTGCCGTCGCGGAGGCCGGCGGCGACGTCCTCGGACGTTGCGCCGAAGCGCGCGACTTCGTAGTCGTGGATCGCCGCCGAGCCGTTCATCGCGAGGTGCGTCACGATGCCGCGGCGCATGAGATCGATGAGCAACGGAGCGAGGCCGGTCTTCACGACATGGCCGCCAAGCATCACGATTACGCCGCGCTTGGCGCGCGTTGCGCCGACGATCGCCTGCACGACCGCGCGGAAGTCGCGGGCCACGAGCACGTCCGGCAGCGCGTCGACGAACGCGGCGAACGACAGATCGCCGTGCGGTGGCCGCGCGAATTCCGCGGCACTGACCTTGTTGGGCCGGCGCGCGACGGGAATGGTGCGAATGGCGGACAGGTCCGCCTCGCGCGTCAGCCGCGCGTCGCGGTCTACGGGACGCGGCTGAGCGGCGTCGTCGTGGTCTGGCCGGGGCGGTACGATTTGAGGTACAGGTTGAGGGAACCGAACGAGAGCCGGGACTTCATCTGAAGCATGATGCGGCTGTCGTCGTCCGAAAGCCAGATCTGCGCATTGCCGCCCTGGCTGAAGATGCCCTTGGCGTTGATCTCGGGCTGCACGACGATGGCGTTGAAGCGGCCCGCCGGCACCGTGATGACTTCGCGCCGCAGCACGCGAATCCGTACCGGATTGCGATCCTTGCGGAAGTAGTCGTTGAAGGTCGTATCCATGCCGACGCGCAGCGGTATCGTCCGCAGAAAATACACGAACGACCCATCGTCCAGCGGATGCGGTACGCTCGGCTGCGGCGGCTTGGTGCCCTCGATGTATTCCTCGAGCGACGGAAAAATTTCGTAGTGGCGCTTCGGCTCGTAGTTGCCCTCGTCGATATCCTGCCAGTAGCGCAGCGACGAGAGCGTGGCCACGTCCTGCCAGCTTTCGTAATGGTCGTCGACGTGATAGAACGGAACGCCGCCGCTGATGCGGAACACCGTGTGCCACACCGTGTGGTCGCGCACCGTGTCCATGGGCAGCACTTCCATCGCGCCCGATCCGACGTGCAGCTTGCCGAATCGCACGTCGTACTGGAGCTGCTCGCCGACCGAGAACGGAACGGGAGCACGCTTCACCGCGACAGGCACATCCTGCGCAAACGCCGCGGTGCCAACCAGCAGCAGGGCCGCGGCGCAGTGCGCGAACAGCCGAGTCATGATGCGGCGCGTCGCGCGACCGCGGGGCGCCGAGCGCGGAACAGCGCCAGTCCGTCCGGCCACGGGCGAATCCGGCTCGCGCGCGCCCGCACGTCGTAACGCGGCTCGAGCGCCACCGTTTCCACGCGGCGAGCATTTGGCAAGGCGCGCCGCAACAGGTTGAGGTTCGCAATCCATCCGTTGCCGTCGGCGATCGGCGCGTTGCCGGATTCCTTGAGCAGATCGCGAATGAGCGAGATGCGATACAGTCGCATGGAGCCGAACGGATCGGTGATGCCGGGCAGCGCGCCCGCGGCGCGCGCGGCAAACCGTCCGATCCAGCACAGGCGCCTGACCGCGGCCGGGGTGGCGGGAGGGAGGGTTCGCTCGGCGACCACGAGATCCGCCCCGCCCTCGAACCGCTTGATCAGCTCCGGCAGGTGCTCGGGCTGGTCGGTGAAGTCCGCCTGCATCGTGATCATGGCATCGCGCCGCGGATACCGCGTGCGCGCCGACACGGCGCGACAGAGTGCGTCGACCGCCCGCGCATAGCCGACGCGTTCCGTGCCCCCGAGCACGGTCAGTGGCACGACGTCGGCATATGGCTGGAGAGCCTCCGCCGTGGCGTCGGTGCTGCCATCGTTGTACACGAGGATCTCGTAATCACGCGAGTATTCCCGGAACACCTTTCGGATGCGCCAGAGGAGCACACCGACGGTATCGGCTTCGTTGTATGCGGGAATGCAGATGTACAGCACCAGAGACCTCGTACGGGCGGGGCCAGGGAGGGGATCACTGAAAGCTATGGACTGTCCCGGAGACGAGCCAGCGGTGTTGCATGTTGCGGCGCGGCGCGTCGTCCTCATGGGGAGCGCGACGGGACGTTGCGCCTGCTTCGGGGTATCAACACGTGACCGGGAGGAGAGATGATTCTCGCCGACACACGTCATCAGTTGACACGCGACGATGCGCAGTTGGCTGCGCGGATTCTGGCTCGGGACTCGGGTGACGAGCTGGCCGTGCTCGAGGCCAGGCTCGCCGACGAGGGAATCGATGCCATCCTCGACGACCCTCGATTACCGGCGGCGCTGCTGCGGCACCCGCGCGGCGCGCATGCATCGCTGCCGATGTTCGCCTACGTCATGGTGCGTCAGGCACTGCGGCGCGCCGGCGAGAACGATCGCGCGATCGCCGACTACGTCAGCTCGATCGTGATCCACTTCGGATTCTCCGATCGCGCATACCGTATCTCGGGCAGCGACGATGAGCTGTACGACGCGATCGTCGCGATCTGCAAGGACCTCGACGATCCGGACGCGCGACGCAGCTTTCTCGTTCGCACGCACCTCGGCAATTACGCGCTCTGGCTGGCAGGCCTGTTTCCCGATCATATCGAGCAGCGCCACTGG
This sequence comes from Gemmatimonadaceae bacterium, assembly GCA_025928185.1. GTDB lineage: Bacteria > Gemmatimonadota > Gemmatimonadetes > Gemmatimonadales > Gemmatimonadaceae > JAQBQB01. The sequence continues at coordinate 1,749 of JAICKA010000029.1, read as the reverse complement.
CGTCGCGGCGGCCCGGACATGGAGTACTACGACGAGATGGGGCGGCGCGGTTTTCAGCTCGCCGCGGATCACCGGCTCGCCGAGCAGCACGGATTGACGGAACTCTACGCGTCGGCGGCGGCGCGATTCGTCACGCTGCGCACGGCGCTCAACGCGGTGAGCGACGCGTTGTTCTTTCCGAACGTGAACACGCCCGAGCGGCTGATGCGCCAAGTGCGCGACGAGTCGCGCTGGCTGTTCTCGAACTGATCGAATCAGTCACGCCCAGCTTCGCGCACCGCGTCGGCGAACGCGGCGAACAGCCGGCGGTCCCAGTCTTCCGGCGTGTCCGTGAGCTCTTCCGGATGCCACTGCACGCCGATCATCCACCAATCCTCGTCGCTGGCTTCGATGCCCTCGACAACGCCGTCCTCGCTGCGGGCGACGACCCGCAGCCCCGGCGCGATCGCGTCGATCGACTGATGATGTGAGGAGTTTGTGACGATACTCGTGGCGCCGAGGACGCGCGCGAGTCGCGAGGACGCATCGATTGACACGCCATGTACGCGCTGCGTGCGCCGGTGCGGATCGTGGTTGATCGTTCCGCCGTGCTGCGACGGAATGTCCTGCACGAGCGTGCCGCCGAGCGCGACGTTCATGATCTGCGCGCCGCGGCAGATGGCGAGCGTCGGGATCCGCTGATCGAGCGCCCGGCGCGCGAGTGCCAGCTCCGACGCGTCGCGGCCCGCGTGCGGGGTGCCTGTCGCCGGGTGCGGCGCTTGTCCGAAATGTCGCGGATCCACGTCCTCGCCGCCCGTGAGTACGAGGCCGGCGATGTCCTCGATCGCGGCAACGGCGACGGCCGGGCTGACCGGCGGCAAGACGACGGGAATGAGCCCGGCCGCGGCGATCGCGTCGGTATAGGCCTCGTTGACCAGCACGCGCGGCAGGTCGCGGAGCGTTTCAGTCGTCGAGGTGATGAGGACGAACGGCGCGAAAGTCATGTGGTGCTCGAGGCTCGCGGTTGCGAGGGAATGGAGTCGATCTGTATCGTACACCTCTTCCCGCCCGGAACCAACGAACAGTCATGGCATTCGACGGATTTCGCCGCTCGTTCGACGACCTGCTCAGCCGCGCCACGAAGCCGGAAGAGCGGCGGACCGTCGCCGCGCGAATGCGCGAGACGCTCGTGCAGGCCAAAGTTGGTCTGGGCGAGATGCGCGACGCACTGAACGCGGCGCGCGAGCGGCTCGGCGCCGAGGAGCGAGAGCTCGAGACGGTGCGCCGGCGGAAGCAGCTCGCCGAGAACATCAAGGATCAGCAGACGGTCGACATCGCGACGCGGTACGAGCAGATGCACGCCGAACGCGTCGAGGTGCTCCGTCAGAAGGTGAGCGCGCAAACGGCCGAGCTGGCCCTGGCCGAACGCGACGTCGAGAGCATGAGCGCCGAGCTTCGCGCCGCAATCGGCGGCGGCGATATGCCGCCCGCGACCGCGATCGACGAAGAGGGCGCGGAAAGCGCCGCGAGCCGCCGCGCCGCACGCGAAGCCGATGCGGCGCGCAGGCTGGAGGAGCTCAAGAAGCGGATGAACGGGTGAGCGGCGGGGCCGGCTACACCAGCTACCTCGCACGGAGAGGGTAGAGGCTGCGGAGAACTGCGGAGAACTGCGGAGAACTGCGGAGAACTGCGGAGCAGGCGCGAAGGGGCGTTGCCGTAGGTGTGATGAATGATGAACAACTGCACCGCACCTGAAACTCGAGATTCCTG
>JAICKA010000211.1 GCA_025928185.1 Gemmatimonadaceae bacterium | reverse complement strand
GCCGCACGGCCGCACGAGTCGCGCGACCCGATCGTCACTGCGGCCGCGGTGATCACTGCGTTGCAGACGGTCGTCGCGCGCCGGTTGAATCCGGCCACGCCGGGCGTCGTCACGATCGGCTCGATTCACGCCGGCAACGCCGCGAATGTCATCCCGGCGTCGGCAACACTGTCTGGCACGGTGCGGGCGATCGAGCCCGCGTCGCGCGAGCTCATGCTGCACGAGGTACGGCAGATCGCCGAATCCATCGCCGCCGGGTTCGGCGTCGAATCGCGCATGAAATTCGAGCCGGGCACCCCGCCGATCGTGAACCCACGCGAGGCAACGGGATGGGCGCGCGCCGCGGCGGCGCTCGTCGTCGGCGAGGCGCGCGTGCGTCCATTAGGATTCTTGAACCTCGCCGGCGAAGACTTCGCCCATTACATGGAACGGAGACCTGGCTGCTTTCTGCGCATCGGTGCGCGCGAACCCGGGGGCGAGGTGATTCCGGCACACTCCGCCCGGTTCTACGCTGCCGAGTCGAGCATCTTCGTCGGCGCGGCGGTGCTTGCGCAGTGCGCGCGGATCGCCTCGGCGGCGCTCACGTCGCTGTCGTGATCGCGCGCACGACGCGACCGGGCGTCTGTTGCTCAACGGGGATGGGGAACGTCATCTAGAGTCCCCGGGATTGATCCAAAATCCGCGAGCTTCCCGGGGCAGGTTCCGAGGCGCGGTTCCCCTGACTTTCCGATTGCATGCTGCTCCGTTCTCCGGCCCGGTGGTCGATCCTGGCCTTGTCGTGCTTCGCCGTTGCCTGCGGTGGCGACGCCACGAGCCCGCCAGCCGCGCCGCCGGCTGCCGTCGAGGCGCTCACCGAATTGACTCAGTCCGGCGAAGCCGGTGCGCAATTGCCTGGCGCGCTCTCGGTAGAGGTCACTGACGCCGCGGGCAAACCGGTGCCGAACGCGGCGGTCACCTTTGCGGTGACGTCGGGCAATGGAGCCGCAAATCCGCACGTGCTCACGACGAACTCGAACGGTCAGGCGACCGCGTCGTGGACGCTTGGCACGATCGCCGGTCTGAACGAGATCACCGTCAGCGTGGCCGGACTCGCCGATCAGCTGCGCTACGGCGCGACCGGAGCGCCGGGTCCTGTCAGTCGCGTCACGATGACGCCAGCGCGCACGCGAGTGCTCGTCGGCGAGAGTACGACGGTCATTACCGCACGCAGCGTCGACGTGTACGGGAACGTCACCGCGTCCGCGCCGAGCTTCACGGTGCGCGATCCGACACTGGTCAGCGTCGACGCGAACGGCAACGTTCAGGTGCTCCGGCGCGGCGCGGCGACGTACGTCGTCGCCACCGCCGATGGCCAATCGGACAGCACACTGGTGACGGTGCTCGACGTCGGCCAATCGATCTGCACCGGCGTGGCGAGTCCGGTCGATCTGGCGGTTGGGCAAGTCGTGACCGACGTCTCGGGCGACGGCTACTGCGTTCACGCCTCTGCCACGAATGCCGAGTATGCGCTCATCCCGTATTTCGACTCGAACACGCCGGCCGAACGAATTCAGTTGGCGGTGACGGGGCAGGGGCTTGCGGCGCTCGGCTCCGCGTCCGCATCACTGTTCGACCGGCGTCCGATCGCGCCGGTCTCGCCGCGTCTCTCCCCGGATCAGCGTTTCGAAAACACCCTTCGGGCGCAGGAGCGGCGCGAGATGCCGTCGCGCGTCGCCGGTGCGCGCGCCTGGTACCGTGCGCAGCGCACCGCAGTGCCCACCCGCCCCTCGGCCACACTCGCCGCGACGCCGGCGATTGGTACGCTGCTGCATCTCAACGCGAACGGAACCGATTTCTGCGACAATCCGGATGTGCGCACCGGGCGTGTCGTGGCGATCACCGACGGAGCGATCGTCGTCGCCGATACGGCGAATCCGCCGGGCGGCTTCACCGACGCGGAATATCAGTCGATCGGCGTCACGTTCGACACGCTCGTGAATCCGGTCGACACGACGGCCTTCGGTGCGCCGTCGGACATCGATCACAACGGCCACGTCATACTGTTCTTCACGCGCGCCGTGAACGAATTGACGTCGCCCGGCGCGGCGAGCGTCGTGCTCGGCTTCTTCTATCAGCGCGATCTTTTGCCGAAGACCAGTGCGGGAGGGAATTGCCCGGGCAGCAACGTCGGCGAAATCTTCTATCTGCTCGTTCCCGACACCGGCGGCGTGGTCAACTCGAACAAGCGGTCGAAAGGCCAGGTCGTCTCGTTCACCAATGGGACGGTGGCGCACGAGTACGAGCATCTCATCAATGCCTCGCGCCGCATGTACGTGAGCGACGCGCCCGTGTTCGAGGAGAAATGGCTGGACGAGGGCCTCGCTCACACGGCGGAGGAGTTGAACTTCTTTCGCGCGACCGGAACGAGTCCGCGCGCCAACTTCGATGCGAGCGCATTCGCCGATCCCCGGTTCGCCGACGCATTCGCGACGTTCGAGCTGAACAACTTCAAGCGCTACGTCTCCTACCTGCAGACGCCTGAGCTGCAGGGACCGATCGGCGTCGATGCGACGGACGACGATCTTCCGACCCGTGGGGCGATCTGGAGTCTCCTTCGCTACGTCGCCGATCACCAGGCGGCGGGCACAGAGCAGCAGCTCTGGCACGCGCTCGTGAATTCGACGACCTCTGGCATCGCGAATCTCACGCAGGTGTTGGGGCAGGCGCCGAATGCCCTGCTGCGCGACTGGGTCATTTCCGTCTACGTCGACGACAACGCCGCCGGTGCCGATCCGCGATACCAGCAACTCAGCTGGAACATGCGGAGTGCGATTCCCGCCGGTGGCGCCGCGGCCGTGTTCGGGCTGGCGACCCGACCGTTGATGGACGATGTGACGTCGTCCGTGCTGCTCGCCGGTGGCAGCGGCTCGTTCATGCGATTTGCCGTCGCGGACGGACAGGACGCGTTGCTGACGGTAACGGCCGCCAACCAGTCGCTGCCGGCGGCCGTGCAGCTTGCCGTAGTGCGTGTGCGATAGGAGATTCAGTCCAACCTCAACGATTGCTCATATGCGACGTTTGTATCTGCTCCTTGGCACGCTGGCATTGACGGCGTGCCTCAACACGACCGGTCCGGGCAACAATCCATCCAACCCGGCGACCGAAACGTTCGCGGCGAATACGCACGTCGACATCTCGAAGATGCAGAAGACGGGCGACGGCGTGTATTACCAGGATGTGACCGTCGGCAGCGGACCGGCGCTGAGCGCGCCGCAGCCCGTCGTTGCGACCTACAACGCCTATCTCAAGAATGGTGTGCTGTGGGATTCCGGCGTTTCGGCGCAGGTTGATTTGACATTGCAGGTGATCGGTTTGCAGGAAGGCATGATCGGAATGCAGGTCGGCGGCGAGCGGTTGATCG
>JAICKA010000024.1 GCA_025928185.1 Gemmatimonadaceae bacterium | reverse complement strand
CGACTCCGACCTTCCGTATCCCGAAGGCGTGGCCGCGGCCGAGGTGCTGCGCGTGGGCTCCGGCACGCGCGGCGACGTGCAGGACGAAACGGGCGAAGCCAGGGAAGGGCTCGTCGCGGTGATCATCGGATCGGTCGCCTCCGCGGGTCTCGCGATCATCACCGCAACGCGCGTCGCCGCCGCCGAAGTCACCGGCTACTTCACGCTGAGCGGCGCCGCGTCGACGGGCTACGACATGGCCTGGTCGCTCGCGCTGATGGGCGCCGGGCATCTCGTCGGACTGTCCGTCGGCATGGCGATGCTCGTCGGCCTCGTCATCTCGTGGGCCATCGCAGTGCCGATCCTCACCTCGTTGCAGCCCGCGGCCGCCGGTGTGACGCTCGCCGCGAACACGGGCCACATCTGGAGCACGCAGGTGCGCTTCATCGGCGCCGGCGCAATCGGCATCGCCGCGATCTACACGCTTGCCACGCTCAGCCGGCCGGTGGTCGGCGGCCTGGTGAGCACGCTCGCCGCGTCGCGCGCAAAGAACGTGGCCGACGATCGCGAACGCGACCTCTCGCCGCCGTGGATCATCGCCCTCGCCATTGCCTGCCTGATCGTCGCCGGGATCATCACATACCAGTTTGCTCATGCCACCGCGCTGGCGCCCAGCGCGCTGGAGCTTGCGCTCATCTCGGTGCCGTTCGTCCTGATCGTCGGCTTCATCATCGCCGGCATCTGCGGGTACATGGCGGGGCTCATCGGCTCCTCCAACAGCCCCATCTCCGGCGTCGGCATCCTCTGCATCGTCGTCTGCGCCACGCTGCTCGCGGTGGTGATCGCGCCGGCGGCCAGCCTCAAGCCGGCGCTCGTCGCGCTCTCGCTGTTCATCACGGCCATCGTCTTCGCCTGTGCGACGATCTCGAATGACAACTTGCAGGATCTCAAGACCGGCCAGCTCGTCGGCGCGTCGCCGATGCGCCAGCAGATCGCGCTCATCGTCGGCGTGGGCGCAGGCGCGGCGGTGATTCCGTTCGTGCTCAACCTGCTCGCCAAGGCCTACGGCTTCGCCGGCGCGCCGAACATCGGCGTCATGGCGCCGCACCCGCTGCCCGCGCCGCAGGCGACGCTCATCTCCGCGCTGGCGCAGGGCGTGATCGGCGGCAATCTCGATTGGCGGATGATCGGCGTCGGCGCGCTCGTCGGCATTGGGCTCATCATCCTCGACACCGTACTCGGGGCATTCAAGCTCCTGCGCATTCCGCCGCTCGCCGTCGGCATTGGCATCTACCTGCCAATGTCGGCAACGTTCGCCGTCGTCGTCGGTGCGATCGTGAGCCGCTGGTACACGGGACGCGTTCAGTCCACGCCGAATCCGGCGCGCGCCGAGCGAATGGGAACGCTGGTGGCATCGGGACTGATCGTCGGCGAGAGCATCTGGGGCGTGATCAACGCGGGGCTCATCGTCGCACTCGCCAAGGATGCGCCGATCGGCCTCGTGCCCGAAACCTTCGCGGCGGCGCCCTGGCTTGGCGTCATTTTGTTCATCGCCGCAATCGTCTGGGTGTACGGATGGTTGCTGCGGAAAGCGCGAACAGCACCTGCGCAATGACCGTCTCGTACGACAACAGCAAGATCATCTTCGACGGCATCAAGGCCGCCGGCATTCGCTCGATCTCCGCGCTGCCCGAGACCTGGCTCGGCCTGCTGCTCGGCCGCGCCGAGGACGATCCCGACGTGCAGCTCGTGCAGGTCGCGAAAGAGGAAGAAGCCATCGGCATTGCCGCCGGCGCGTACTTCGCCGGCACGCCGCACGTGCTGCTCATGCAGAACCACGGCTTTCTCGCCGCGATCAACGGCATCGTGTCGCTCGCCCAGCTCTATCACATGCCGCTCTGCATGCTCGTCGCCCTGCGCGGCCACTGGGGCGAACCGTACCCGTGGCACACGCGCGGCGGCATCGTCACCGAAGGCGTGCTCCGCGCGCTCGGCATTCCGTTCGAGTACGCGCGCGATCCGGAAAAAGTCGGCAAGCAGATTCGCGAAGCGTTCACGTTCTCGCAAAGCTCCCTCTCGCCGGTCGCGCTGCTGCTCACGCGCGATCTCATGGAGAGCTGATGCAGCGCGCCCGCTGTCTCGAGATGATCTGCCCCGAGCTGGAGGACAAGCTCGTCGTCACGATCATGGGCGCCTGCGCGCAGGAGCTCTACGACCTCGGCGACCGCGACAACTATTTCTATCTGCAGCACGCCATGGGCCTCGCGTCGTCGATCGGACTCGGCCTCGCCATGCACCTGCCGCACGAGCGCGTGATCGTCCTCGACGGCGACGGCTCCGTGCTCATGAACCTCGGCACCTTCGCCACGCTGGCGCGATATCGCCCGCGCAATCTCGTGCACATCGTGTTCGACAACGGCAGCCTTCTGTCGACCGGCGGCTTCACGTCGCACACCACGTCCGGCATCACCGACCTCGCGGCGATCGCGCGCGGCGCCGGCATCGAGCATGTCGCGTCGGTCGACTCCGCCGTCGCGTTCGGCGAAGCGTTCGTCGAGGCGCTCGAGCGCGAGGACTTGAGCGTCATCGTCGCCAAGGTCGACGCCGTCGGTCCCGAGCACTACGGCATGGATCTCCAGCTTCCGGAGAACGCCTTCCGGTTCAAGCGCTGGATCCAGCAGCGCAAGCGCGCCGCCGCGTCGTGATGGCCATGAACCCGCCGTACGACATCGAGCAGTGGCGCCGCCGCATTCCGCTGCTGCGCACGCACATCCCGATGAACAACTGCTCGCAGGCGCCGCAGACCGACGCCACGCGCGCGGCGGCCGAGCGCTACCTGGAGTCGTGGAACGGCAGCGGCATGGACTGGGACGCCTGGATGAGCGAAGTCGCGCTGGCCAAGGCCGAATTCGCGACGCTCATTGGCGCCGAGCCGCGCGATGTCGCCGTGTTCAGCTCCGTCTCCGAGGCGGCGAGCGCCGTGGCGAGCGCGCTGCAGTTCTCGGGCGATCGCCGCACGATCGTCGTCAGCGAGGCGGAGTTTCCGACCATCGCCCACGTCTGGCTCGCGCAGCAGCCGCGCGGTGCACGCGTCACGTGGGCGCCCGTGCACGACGGCGCAGTCGATGCCGCGGCGTACGATGACTTGATCGACGATCGCACCGTGCTCGTGTCGGCCTGCCACGCCTACTATATGAATGGCGCGCTCCAGGACACGGCGCACATCGCGAAGCTGGCGCGCCGCGCCGGCGCCTACACCTTCGTCGACGCCTATCAATCGCTCGGCACCATCCCCATCGACGTCGCCACGCTCGGCATCGACTTTCTCGCGTCGGGCAATCTGAAATTCCTCATGGGCATTCCGGGCATCGCGTTCCTCTATGTCCGCCCGGGAATCGTCGAGCGCTTGCAGCCCATGGTGACGGGTTGGTTCGGCCGAGCGAACCCGTTCGCCTTCGATGCGAAATCGCTCGACTGGTCGCCCACCGCGAGCCGGTTCGACACCGGCACCCCGCCGGTGATCAACGCCTACATCGCCCGCGCCGGCATGGAGATCATCAACACCGTCGGTCCGGCGAACATCCGCGCCTGGCTCGTCGAGCTGGGCCAACGGCTCATCGACGGCGGGCGCGCGCGCGGACTCACCCTCCACGGCGCGGCCGACATGCGCTGCAAGACGGCGACGACCGCGTTCGTCGTCGGCGACTCGCACCACATCGAGTCGGCGATGCGCGACCGCGCCGTCATTGCGTCGGCGCGCGGCAACGTGATCCGGCTCGCTCCGCACTTCTATTCGACCATCGATGACGTCGACCAGGCCCTCGACACCCTCGCCGACGCTGCACGAACCGCGTGAACCTCGCGTGAGCGAGGCTCGCGAGACGTTCTCGTCCCGCTTCGGCGGCCTGATGACGATCGTCGGCGTGTCGATCGGACTCGGGCACGTGTGGCGCTTTCCGTACATGGTCGGAAAGTTCGGCGGCGCCGCGTTCGTGCTGTTCTACACGTTCGTGTCCGTCGTCATCGGCATTCCGGCGCTCATGGCCGAGTTCGCGCTCGGCCGATACTCGCGCCGCGGGCCGGTCGGCGCGTTCGAGCGCGGCGGATTTCCGTTCGGCAAGTACGTCGGCTGGTTCTTCTTCTTCGTCGTCACCGCCGCCACGGGCTACTACTCGGCAGTGATCGGCTGGGTGCTCTACTACACCGTCGGCCAGGTCGCGGCGCTGGCGCACATTCCGTTCGACGCCGCTGCCATTCTTCCGCCCGATCACGGCTTCGTGCTGCGGTCGTTCGTGCTGCAGATGATCTGCACGGCGATCGTCCTCGTCGCCTGCGCACTCGTCGTGCTCGAGGGCGTGCGGAAGGGCATCGAGCTGGTGAGCATCATCATCCTGCCGGCGATGACCGTCGTGACGATCCTCGTCATGATTCGCGCGCTCACCCTGCCCGGCGCCATGGCCGGCGTGCACTGGTATCTGCTCGAGTTCCGCTTCCGCGATCTCACCGCGAACGTCATGGCCGCGGCGATCGGCCATGCGATCTTCGCGCTGTCGCTCGGCGGCACGTTCATGGTCGTCTACGGCTCGTACCTCCATGCCGACGAGCCGCTCGCGCGCCCCGCGATCTGGACGGTGATAGGCGACACCGGCTCGTCGTTGATCGCTGGGCTTGCGGTAATTCCCGCCGTGTTCGCGTTTGGATTGCAGCCCGCATCCGGCCCCGGACTCATCTTCGAGACGCTGCCGAAGGAATTCGCCGCGATGCCCGCGGGTTGGTTGTTCGGCGCGCTCTTCTTCATCAGCCTGTCCGGCGCCGGGTATCTGTCGGACATCGGCGCGGTGGAGGTGCTCGTCGCCGGCCTCACGGACAACACGCGGCTCACGCGCACTCGCGCCGTGTGGATCATGACGGCGGCGTGTTTCATCCTCGCGATTCCGCCGAGCATCAACAACGCCGTGTTCGTGCCGTGGGACCTGACGTTCGGCTCGGGCATGCAGACGCTCGGCTCGTTGCTCGCCGTGCTGACCGTCGGCTGGTGTCTCCATCGCGGCGCGGCGCTCAAGGAGCTGTTCGGCGCCGGCGAAGAGCCCGTGCCGATGTGGGTGTATCACTGGATCCGCTTCGGCATCCCCATCGTCATCCTCGGCGTCGGCGTGTACTGGCTGTTGACCGAAGTGTTCCGCACCTTTGCCGGCGTATAGAAGCTCTCATTCCTCCTCCGTTCACCAACGCATCATGTCCGTCCTCTCCGATTTCGTCGCCGCGCTCGACTCGGGCGCACTCTCCGTCGTCGACCTCACGCAGCCACTCGGCACCGACACGCCGGTCATCGGCCTTCCGCCGATTTTCGGCGCGTCGCCCGGCTTCTCGATGGAAGTCATCTCGCACTACGACGACAAGGGGCCGGGCTGGTACTGGAACACCATCCATCTCGGCGAGCACACCGGCACCCACTTCGACGCGCCGGTGCACTGGGTGACGGGGAAGGACTTTCCGGACAACCGCTGCGACACCATTCCGCCGCGCAAATTCATTGGTCCGGCCTGCGTGATCGACGTGACCGCCGACGTCGCGAAGAACGAGGATTTTCTGTTGATGCCCGAGCATGTCACCGCGTGGGAGAAGAAGCACGGCAAGATCCCGCGCAACGCCTGGGTGCTGCTGCGCACCGGCTGGAGCAAGCGCGCGGACCCGAAGGCGTTTCTCAACGTGAAGTCCGACGGCGCGCACAGCCCCGGCTTTCACAAGACGACCTCGGAGCTGCTGGCAAAGGATCGCGACGTGCTTGGCGTGGGCGTGGAGACGGTCGGCACCGACGCCGGTCAGGCCGGCACGTTCGATCCGCCGTTCCCGAACCACACGACGATGCACGGCAACGGCAAGTTCGGTCTGGCGAGCTTGTGCAATCTCGAAAAGCTCCCGCCGACCGGCGCGGTGGTGATCGCGGCGCCGCTCAAGATCGTTGAGGGGAGCGGGAGCCCGTTGCGCGTGCTGGCGATCGTGCCGAAGTAGCAGCGCGGCGGCGGCGCTACACCGCCGCCTCGAAGATCTCCGTCCCGTCCCGCGCCGGCGCGCTGAACGGCGCACCACAATGCTCGCACCGTTCGCGTGTCACGACGCGCGCTTTGCCGCACGCCGGGCACGCCACACGCGCCGGCCACTCGATCAGCGACAGCATCAGCAGCACGCCGAGTGCGCCGCCGGCAAATCCGACGAACGTCCACCACCGTTGCCGCGCGGCCGAGAACGCGTAGCGCCGCGCCACGATCCACGCAACGATCGCGAACACGATCGCGCCGACCAGGCTCGCGATCCATCCGACGACGACCGGAAGCTGGCGTTCGCCGGGTGCGAGCGGTTCGCCACTCGTTGGCGTGCGCCGCATCCACACGCCAATCGGTACCGCGATCGGCTCGAGGAATTGCCGCACCACGATCTCCGCCCATTGTGTCCGTTCCGGCTGTCCGAGCGACGAGAATGCACGCACCGCGACGTGCGCAACGGCGACGCCGGCCGAATCGTACCTCGTGATCCGATCCTTCGCGGTATCACTCGCCGCTTCGGGGAGCGTTCCGTTGTGCGCCGAGTACCAGGCAAACGTCGGCGTACCCGCGGCCACCGTTGCGCGCACCACCTTCAACGTGCCGAATCCCGCGGCGCTCGGATCGGGCGGAAAGTCGAGCTCCGCCGTTCCATCGAGGGCCTGAATGTGTACGCGGCGCGACGTCACGATCGCATCGAATCGCCTGGTCGAGTCGACCTGTTCGGTGGGTGACGATTCGCCGGTGCGGCCCGCACCGAGAATCTCCTCGCCGGCGGCCGCCGGGAAGATTCTCTGAATGGCGCGCCGGTCGCGATCGAGTCGATAGACCGCGGTTGGCAGTGCGATCAGCGATCGAGTGAAGCCATACGGCGCCGGCGGACGCAGATCGCCCTCGAACCGATTCGCCGGCGGTGCATCGCCCGGCGAATATCCGTCCGGTACGATCCATCCGATCCGCAGCGACGTGACGTTGTCGTAGATCGCGATGGCCCGCTCGCGGCGTACGTAATACCACGATGTGGCGCTCGGCCGCCCGAGGATCGATGCGACCGGAACGAAGACGTTTGCCGTGCTTCGATATCCGCCATGGCGCGGGTCGGGATGGAGCGGCATAGCCGGCGTCGACACGACGCCGACCATGTCCAAATCGACCGGCCGCCCCGTCAGATCGGTCGCCGCCTGCGAAGAATGGGCAAGTGGCAGGAACGTGGTCACGATGCGAACGAGGGTTCCGTCGCTCGCCACCGCCACGCGCGCCATGCGAGGCAGGCTGGTTCGACCGACGAGGAGAAACGCGCTGATCAGCGTGAGCGCCAACCAGCCGACGATGATCAATCCGAGTGACACCGACATACCGAGCAGCGCACGCGGCGCCACGGGTTGTGGCTCGTAGAAACCGCCTGCGACGAATGTCGAGCGTGCCGCGGCGCCGACGACCACCACTCCAGCCGCGCAGACGAGCACCGCGATGCCAAAGCTCGGCGTCACGATCACGAGCACCGAGCACACCAGCGCCGCGCCGATCGGCAGTGCGCGGCTCGCGTACCAGCGCGCTTCGCGCATCGTCGACAGCAGCGCAGCCGCGTAGTACACGAGCCCGCAGAGCAGATCGGCAACGTTCGGCAGCATCAGTCGTACGTCGAACGGCGCCGGCCGATTGCCCGGCGTCGCCTCCCACGCGGCGGCCAATAGCATCGGGATTCCCGCCGCAAGCAGATACGTGATTCCGCCGGCGATCGCTTTCGACCAGAAGATCGTCGCGCGCGGTGCCGGCCGGTGTACGAGGAGCGCCCAGGCATCGCCGCGATTCTCGCGCCGAATCTGCGACCACCCGACGAGCAGCGCCGCCACCGCGCTCGTCAGCGTGAACAGCGACGGCATTCCGCCGCTCGCTTCGGCGTACATGCCGGCGCTGATCGACGACTCGCCGATCGAGGTACTGAACAGCAGCCCGACGCCGACGATCGCCAATGCGGTCAGCCCAGGCCGTATGAGCTCTCGAAACTCCTTCCAGAGCAGACCGCGGAACGCGCCCGCACGCGTCCTCTCCCTCATGTACGGTTCGAGTGTGATGGCGCGAGCGGTCATGCCACACCTCCCGCCGGCTCGAGCGGCGTGTCGTCGAGAAAGGATCCCTGTTGGCCGCGATCGCCGAGGTAGCCGATCATCGCGTCGGCGAAGCTGACCGGCACGTCGTCGACGGATGCGGCACCGAGCGATCGAATCGCGCGCTGCGTGTCGTCGTCGGGCGCGGCGACGACGAGGCGAAGCTCGCCGTCGAGGCTGCGCGCGTGGAGCAGTCCTCGTATCGGCGGCAGCGGCGATGATGCCGCCTGTGGTGCGTCGAAGCGAAGCACGAACTGCCGCACGCCGGCGCGGATCGTCTCGATCGAGCCGCTCGCCCGCAGCACGCTCCGATCCAGCACCGCCACGTGGTCCGCCACGCGCTCGACGTCGTCGAGCAGGTGCGACGAAAAGAAGATCGTCCGGTCGGCGCCGCGCGTGACGTACACCATCGACTCGAGCAGCGAACGCCGCGCCACGGGATCGAGGCCGAGTGCCGGATCGTCGAGGACCAGCAGTTCGGGTTGCGGCGCCAGCGTACATGCGAGCGCGAGTCCCGCGCGTTCACCGCGCGACAGTCGGCCGGCTTTGGCGCGCGGGTTCAGCCGGAAGTGTCCGACGACCGAATCGAAGATTCGCTGATTCCACTTCTCGTAGAAGCGCGACGCGAACTCGCCCGATTGCCTAACGGTCATCCAGTCGAACAGCGAATGCGACTCGGACATGTATCCCACGCGCGCCCGTACGCCGGACGTGAGCGCGCGGCTGTCGCAGCCGAGCACTGTCGACGATCCGCGCGTCGGGGGCAGGAGACCGAGCAGCATGCGGATCGTCGTCGTCTTGCCCGAGCCGTTGCGGCCGAGAAAGGCGAACACCGAGCCGCGCGGCACGCTGAGCGTGAGCTGATCGACCACGCAGTGCTCGCCGAAGTACGCCGTGAGTCCCGCCGTCTCGATCACCGCATCGTGCGGCGGGTGCGTCAACGAATCGTACGTGGTTGGCAACGAGGACATCACCGCGCGCCTCCCCTGTTGGATGGCTTGCCGGACGCGGAGGCCGCCGCCTCGCGCGTTCTCGCTTCGACCAGCTCGACGATCTCGGCGGGATTGTACCCAAGCAGGAACCCCTCGGCCACCAGCGACGTCACGGCCTGCTCCATCCGCCGCCGCCGCTCGGCGCCGCTGTAGATCTGCCGTCGGCGCGACACGAACATCCCGCGCCCGGGCCGCGACTCGATGATTCCTTCGCGCGCCAGCTCGCCATAGGCGCGCGCCACGGTGTTCGGATTGAGCACGAGCTGCTCGGCCAGCGAGCGCACGCTCGGCAGCGCCTCGTCGTCGCGCAGCCGCCCCGACACCGCCGCCGCGCACACCTGCTCGACGATCTGGCGGTAGATCGGAACGTTGCTGCCCGTGAGAATGGAGATCGTCAGCGGCATGAGTCTAGTGTACTAGTTGCGCTAGTACACTACCACTGACGCCGGGGCGCGTCAAGCAGTAGGTCTGCCGCGGCCGGCGATATATGATTCGTCGTCGCCGCGGACGACGATGTGACGTAGAATCGACCACGAGGTGCCGTGCCCGCTCCAGCCGTCTTCTGGCCAACCCGGTTGGGGCTGGCGTTTCTCGTCCTCGGCCTGATCACCTCCTGGCGCGACGTGCACGCGGCACGGTCCCGTCATACCTCGGTATTCCTCGCGCTCGGTCCGCCGTTCGTCGCCGCGTCGCTCGCCGCGTTCGCCGGGGAGCATTTCACCGCGGCGGCCACCCTCGCGCAACTCGTTCCGAAATGGCTGCCCGAGCGATTGCTGATCGCGTATTTCGTCGGTGTCGCGCACCTTGCCGCCGCTATCAGCATCGTCACTCGACGCTACATGCGATGGTCGGCGCTCGGGCTGGTTCTCATGTTCGGGCTGTTCGTGCTGCTGATGGATCTGCCCGGAGCGATCGCGCATCCCGGCGTTCGCCTCTCGTGGATTCTCGTCGTGCGCGAGACGACGTTCGCGATGGGCGGCCTGGCGCTGTTCGCCAGCGTCACGCGGCCGCACCAACCGCGGCGGTCGGAGAAGCTGGCGATCATCGCCAGTCTCTGGATTGCGTGCGTTCTGATCTATTACGGCATCCTTCACATCGTGTACCCCAAGTTCTCACCCGGTGTACCCGATTCCACGCTCACCGCCGCCTGGGTGCCGGCGCCGCTCATTCTCGCCTACGCAACGGGGATTCTGCTCATCGTCATCGGCCTCGCGATCTTCGCCGAGAAGTACACCAGCAGGGCCGCGGCGTACGGCGGCTTCCTGTTCTTCGTCTTGACGCTCGGGCTGTACGTGCCGCAGTACTTTCTCGCCCGGACCGTTCCCGACCAGGTCAACGCGATCAACTTCGTGTTCGACACGCTGCTCTTTGCCGGTACCGTGCTCGTGATCGGCAAGGCGATTGCCGACACCGAGTCGCCGGTGATTCCCGTGCATGGGGAGCTGGAGGGCGATTCGGGCGGATGACGGTCCGTCGTCCGTCGTCCATTGAGATTCGTCCGCGGGTGTACTTCGCCGCGCCGAGTCCCTCGCACCACACCCCAAAAGCATTTGGTTTTTGGATCCGTTCAATCCGCCCCGTCCGTGTCATCGTGTTCCAACTGTTGGGGCCTGCATGGCGCCAGGGCGCCTCGCGCCAAGCAGGCCTCAACGATTGTTGAACGCGGATTCCACGGAGTCGACGGATTCGACGAATCCTCGATGGACGACGGACGCGGCGTTACTCGCTTCTGAGCGCCTGCATCGGATCGATCCGCACGGCTCTCCGCGCCGGCAAATACGCAGCGCATACGCCGATCACGATCAGCGAAAGCACCGCAGAGATGAGCGAGACCGGGTCGAGCGGCCTCACACCGAATAGCTGCGAAGCCAGCAGTCGCGCCGCCAGGATCGCCGCGAGCGCACCCGCCACAGCGCCCGCTGCAACAACGCCAGCCGCGTCCCGCAGTACGAGTCGCCTGACATCGCGCCCCGTGGCACCCAGTGCAACACGAATCCCGATGTCCCGCGTCTGCCGCCGCACCGCCGCCGACATCACGCCGTACAGTCCGAGCCCCGACAGCAGCAGCGCCACCACGCCGAACGCCGACATGAGCAGTGCGCTCATTCGGGGCTGGGCAAGTGGCTGATCGAGCAGCTGGTCCATCGTCGCCGCATTCCACAACAGCAGATTGGGGTTCGCGTCGTGCGCCGCCGCGCGGAGCGTCGGCAGCATTGCGCTCAGGCTGCGTGTCGTGCGGATCGCGACGTAGCCGTTCCAGAACGGTTCGACCTGGTCCGAGTTGAAGTAGGCCACGGGGCCGCCGGCGCGCAGCTCGCGCAGGTGGGTATCGGCGGCGACGCCGACGACGGTCCACACGTCGTCGTTGGAGACGGTGCGCAATTGCTTGCCGACGGCCGACTGCTTCGGCCACAGATGATGGGCCAGCGTTTCGCTGGCGACCACGACGCGCTGCGCCGCCTTCGTGTCCGTTGCCTGCAGCGGCCGCCCGCGCCGAATCGCCACGCCGAAGGTGCGAAAATAGCCCGGTCCTACAAACTCGAATGGAACGAACGGGTAGTGCAGTGCATCGGACTTCGGCACGTCGGCCGGCGCCACCTTCATTATATAAAATGACTGGCCTTCGAACGGCGAGCTCTCGATCGGCGTCGCCGCGATCACGCCGGGCGTCGCTTCGATTCGCGCTTCCACTTCCTTCGCGACCTGGTAGATCTGACCGGGCGTCGTGAACACGCTTCGCGGACCCGTGAACGACAGCATCGACAGATGCTCGGGCGTGTAGCCGAGGTTCATCGTCTGCAGTCGATCGAGCGTGCGCACGAGCAGCGCGGCGCCGGTGAGCAGCACGACCGAGAGCGCCACCTGCACCGCCACCAGCCATCGCCGCATCGTCCGCCGAGATCGGCCTTCCTGTCCAGTGTGTGAATCGGCGCGCAGCGCGGCGTACGAGCTGACGCGTGACGCGATCACACTCGGGACGAGTCCGAACAGCAGCGTAACGGCGACTGTAATGCCCGCGGCGGCGAGCGCCGGTGCTCCGGCCAGGCCGAGCGCGTCGGCTCGCGGCAATTGTGCCGGAGCCGCGGCCTGCATCACGCGCAGCAGCACGACCGCGGTCGCGAGCCCGAGCACGCCGCCGGCGACGCCGAGCAGCGCGTTCTCGATGAAGAACAGCCGCGCAACATCGCCGAAGCTCGCGCCGATCGCCCGGCGCACCGCGATCTCGCGCGTGCGCCCGAGCAGTCGCACCAGCACGAGATTGCCGACGTTCATGCAGGCAATGAACAGCAGCAGCGCGACGGCGAGCGTGAGGGCGATGATCGCCGGCCGGGATTTGCCGAGCACCGTGTCGGCGAAGGATCGCGCGTCGACGCCGGAGAATTGAAAGAGCTCCGAAATCGATCCGCGGGCCGCCGCCGGGATCGTGGCGAACGGATTGCGACGCTGAATCAGCGCGAAGAGTCCGTCGCGTGCGGCGTCGATCGTCACGCCGGGCGCCATGCGCGCGATGATGTCGACCTGCGCGGTGAACTCGGCCGGCAGCGGAACCCAGGCGTCGGCGCCGCTCGGATAGTCGAACCCTGGCGGTGCGACGCCGACGATGCGCGCTGCCTGCATCGTATATGGTATCACCGCCGTGCGGCCGATCGCCGCGCTGTCTCCGTCGAACACGCGCCGCCAGGCGCGGTAGCTCAGCACGATCACCGGCAATGCGCCCGTGCGGCCGTCGTCGGCCACGAACATCCGCCCGATCGCCGGCCGCACGCCGAACACGCTGAAGAAGTTCGGCGACGCGCTCGCGGCGGAGAGCACGACCGGCGTGTTGTCGATCAGAAACGGACTCGGGCTGGGCGGAAGGTGATACAGGCCGGCCGCGCCGCGAAACAGCGTGCTGTCGCGCGCGATGTCCTGGAGAAATGGGTACGGCACGTCGAGGTGCGCCCCGCCGCGATCGAGCGGGTGCATGATGACGAGCCGGTCCTGCGCCCGTACCGGCAGCTCGTCGACGAGCACGGATTTATAGATCACGAACATCGCCGTCGACGCGCCGACGCCGAGCGCGAGGATCGCGATGGCGGCCGCGGCGAACGTCGGCGCGCGACGCAGCGTGCGCAATGCGACCGCGAGATCGTGCCGGAGCTTGCCGAGCTGCTCGGCGAATCGGCGGTGCGAGGTCATGACATTGTCGGTGATCGGCATGTACGCTCCCAGGTGCAACAATGCAACGACACCTCAGAGGCGTCCATCACTGACGCATCGATTACGGTAATCGAGTTGCGCGGCGAGGGATGCGCTCGCTGCGAAACGTGGAACGTATGGTGATGATGCCGCCGACCATGCGAAGCATTCGAGCATTTGGCATGTTGCTCTCAGGGTGTCACAACGAACGGATCCGGTTCGCTCGGCGGCAGATCCCCAACGCGAATTCCATTCGGCATCCGGATGATTACGGATTCTGAATTGGCAGAGCGCCCGTAAACGAGACACTTCCCATTGGCGTCGAACGCCTCGCACTCGACCACGATCGGACATGCACGCGGACGTGCTCGAACGACCAGCGTCATCGGCCCGTCCGGGCGCTCGCTCTCGTACGGCACGCCCAAGCCGAAGAGGCGTTGGGGTTTCCACGACCACGCGTCCGGCGGCAGCAGCACGGCGTCGAATACGTCCTCGCGAGCCACGTCGTCTTTCGCCCGCACACGCCACACGAGCCTGCCCGAGTTCTCCATACAGTCCTCACGTCTCCATCATGCCGTCATCAGCACCGGGAGTCGCCCCTACAATACACACCGGTCGCCGGTGACGGCAGGGATTCTCGACCAGTCACCAGGCATACGCAGGAACCCCGCTCCCCGTCCTATGATTGTTTGATCATGACAACCCTGCCACTCGGCCGATCCATCGCCGCCGCCGCCACGCTCCTGGCCTGCATCGCCTGCTCCATGACCGCCGATCCCACCGGCGACGCCGGCCAGCCGCTGCACGCCACGGTGTCTCTCGCCGTCGACTCGAGCCTCCAGCGCACCCTCGTCGCCACCCTCTCCGTCGCCAACCGCTCCGGTCAATCGCAAACCATCCACTGGGCGGACGACTGCGTCGGCAATGGCAGCGTCGACATCCACATCGTCCGCAACGGCGTCGTGATCTGGAACTCCGCCCTCGCGCCGGCGAACCCCGCCTGCCCGACGCAGCAGATCACGAGCAGCCTCGCCCCAGGGGACACCGGCGGGTTCGCCCGGCGCGTCGAGCTGCGCACCATCCTCGGCGACAGCATCGAGCCCGGACAGTACGCGCTCGTCGCGGTCCCGACCGTCACGTCCACGGCTTCGCCCTCCCTCAATGTCCCGATCGACGCCGGCGTCGTGACTGTCGCCGATCCCGTCGTCGTTGCGCTCGGCACCTCGCTCGACGGTGCCTGGGCCGGATCGGCGAGCGGACTCGCGCTTGCCCTCACGATGCGCTGGACGACCGATTCCGTCACCGCCACCGGTACGTACACCACCCAGCCGCCGGCGTCGTTCAGTTGTGCGGGCGGTACCATCGGCGCGTCGACCGGACCGATGCAGCTCGTCGGCACTCGCGACAACGACGTCATCATCGGCCGCCTGCTCCTCGACGCCGCCGGCGAAGGTCCGCCGTTCTACGGCCGCATCCGCTCCGCCGACAGCGTCGACGTCACCGTCACGACGATCGACACGTCGCCCTGCCGCCTCGAGTTGAAGCGCACGGGCCTGTAGTCGCCGCGGGCCGCGACGCTCCGGTCGAGCACACCGAATCCGAACAACTCGCGGCTTGACGCCGCCGCGCCCCAGCCGCCATCATTCCCCGTACCACGTACGGGGAACCCATGCCGGCCACCAAAGCACTCGATCTCCTCCAGGGCACGCTCGACGTGCTCGTCCTCCGCACCCTCGCCTGGGGGCCGATGCACGGCTACGCCGTCTCCCGCTGGATTCACCAGCGCACCGACGGCGTGCTCGAGATCGAGGACGCGCCCCTCTATAAGGCGCTCCATCGCCTCGAGCGCGCCGGGCACGTCGCCGGCGAGTGGGGTCTCTCCGAGAACAACCGCCGTGCGCGCTACTACAAGCTCACCGCCGCCGGCCGTCGCGCGCTCGCCAGCGAATCCAACGCCTGGCGCCAGTACGCCGCCGCCGTGTTCAAGGTGCTGGAGCCCGCGCCGTGAGCGCACCGCGTGCCGGCGGCCGCAAGCTCTTTCGCGTCCCCTGGCGCACCTCGCGCCAGATCCACGCCGACGTCGACGAGGAGCTTCGCTTTCACTTCGACATGCGCATCGAGTCCCTCGTCGCCGAGGGACTCTCGCCGGACGAGGCGCGCGCCCGCGCCCTGCGCGAGTTCGGCGACCTCGACGACGCGCGGCGCTACATGGGTTACATCGATCGAACCATCGAAGCCGCGCAGCGGCGGAGCGAGTACATGCGGGAATTCATCAGCGATTTGGCATACGCATTCCGTAAACTCCGCGCCGCGCCAGTCTTCGCCGCCACGGTCGTGCTCACCCTCGCCCTCGGCATCGGCGCCAACACCGCCATCTTCAGCGTCGTCGACAGCGTCCTGCTTCGGTCGCTGCCGTTCCCGAACGCGGATCGGCTCGTGCGCCTCCAGTTCTACGAGCACGGCGACCGCGACGCGGGCTCGCCGGCCGAGCTGAAGGATTTCCGCACCCTGAGCCACACGCTCGACGGCGTCGCGATGTACGGCGGTATCGCCGCCAACCTCGTGCGGCCCAACGGCGAAGCCGAGCTGCTCGTCGGCGTCAACGTCAGCGCGAACTGGTTCGACATCCTGCGCGTCCGTCCGCTCCTCGGCCGCGCGTTCAAGGCGGGCGAGGACAGCGCGAGCGCCCCCAAGGTCGTGATGCTCAGCGAAGGAGTGTGGCGCAACGAGTTCAGCTCCGATCCCGCCATCGTCGGAAAAGGCATCCGCCTCAACGGCGACACCTACACCGTCGTCGGCGTCGTGCCGGCCGGTCACGGCTACCCGACCACCGCCGACGTGTGGCTGCCGTTCGTCACCGACCCGGGCGACACGGGCGACCGCGCGCGCGGCGCACGCTGGGTCTCGATGATGGGACGCCTGCGCGACGGCGTCACGCTCGACGAGGCGCGCGCCGATCTGCACAACATCGCGCGGCGCGACGAAACGCGCTTTCCAAAACAGTACCGCCAGTTCGACGTGCGCCCGATGCTGCTCCAGCAGGCGTCGGTCGAGGACATCCAGAAGCCGCTGCTCGTGATCATGGCCGCCGTCGGCCTCGTGCTCCTCGTCGCTTGCGCCAACGTCGCCAACCTCATGCTCGTCCGCGCCTCGGCGCGCGATGGCGAGTTCGCCATCCGCACCGCGCTCGGCGCCGGCCGCGGCCGGCTCGCCCGCCAGCTCGTCACCGAGAGTCTCGTGCTCACGCTCCTCGGCGCGCTCGTCGGGCTGGCGCTCGCGCGGTGGGGAACGCGCGCGCTGCTGCACATCGCCCCGTTGTCGCTCACGCAACTTCAGCGCACGACGATCGACGGTACCACGCTCGCCGCCACCGCGGCGATCGCCGGGCTCACCGCGATCATCTTCGGCGTGCTGCCGGCCATTCAGGGCTCGCGTTCGAGCGTCGCCGACACGCTGCGCGGCGCGCACCGCGGCACGCGCGGCGGACCGGCATCGAACCGGATCAAGCGCGCCATCATCGTCGCCGAAGTCGCCATGGCCGTGGTGCTGCTCGCCGGCGCCGGTCTGCTCATTCGCAGCTTTCAGAATCTCATGGCCGTGAACCCGGGCTTCCGCACCGAGAGCACGCTCGCCATGCGCGTCACGCTGCCCGACGCCGCATACAAGACGCACGATGCCCAGCTCCAATTCGTGAGTGCGCTCGGCGAAAAGCTGCGCGCCATTCCCGGCGTGCGCTCGCTCGGCATCGCCAGCGCGTTGCCGCTCGACGGCTCGGACTTCACCATCTCCTTCACCGTGCGCGGTCGCGCGCCCGTGCCGGAGAATCAGCAGCCGAGCGCGGAGATCATCTGCGCCACGCCGACGTTCATTCCAACGCTGGGCATTCCGCTCATCGCCGGCCGCAACTTCACCGCGGCGGACGGCAAGGACGCGCCGCAGGTCGTTCTCGTCAGCGAAGCGTTTGTCAAGCGGAACTTTTCCAACGAGGACCCGCTCGGCAAATACATCGAGCTCGGATGGAGCGAGAACGGCCACCGCCGCGGCGGCACCGTCGTCGGCATCGTCGGCGACGTGAAGCAGTATGGCCTCGACGCCGACGCGCCGGCGACGCTGTATCTGCCCTACGCGCAGTCGCCGCAGGCCACGTTGCGCGTCGTGCTGCGCACGGCCGTGCCGCCGGCGAGCATCGGCGCGTCGGTGCGCGGCGCCGTGCAGTCGCTCGACCGCGAGCTGCCGGTGTTCTCGATGCACACGCTGGACGACCAGGTCGCGACGTCCGTCGCGCCGCAGCGCTTCTACAAGGATCTCGTCACGCTATTCGCCCTCGTCGCGCTGGCGCTCGCCGCCGTGGGACTCTACGGCGTGATCGCCTACTCGGTGAGCCAGCGCACCCACGAGCTGGGCTTGCGCGTGGCACTCGGCGCCACCGGCGACCGCATCACGCGCATGGTCGTCGGCGAAGGGCTGTGGCTGACGATCGGCGGTGCGGTGTTCGGCGTGATCGGCGCGCTGCTGGCGGGACGCGTGCTCGCGTCGCTCCTGTTCGGCGTCGGCGCGTCGGATCCGGTCACCATCGCGGCCGTGGTCCTCGTGCTGCTCGCCGTCGCGACGCTCGCGAGCTGGCTACCGGCGCGCCGCGCGGCGCGGGTGGATCCGCTCGTGGCGATGCGGAGCGAGTGAGGGGACACTATTCGCGGACGAGAAGCTGCCACACACACTCGGCTGATTCAGCAGGTATTCCGACAAGGGCTTCGCCCGTTTCAAGGCCGGAATCTGTGCGTATTGATCACAGGAAACGTTACAAAGCTGTTTGATGCGACTGACTTCTGAACCGAGCTACAGCTTTCCGCCACCAGATTCGCTACCCACGATCCGCACTCGGCCGTGTCGAGCAATTGGCAGCGCGTTATGAACCAAATTTGATCGCCTTGTGGCACTCCAACTCGTGGTCGAGCACACACTCGCAAATGCGACTCTGGTCTCAGCCACCTCTCGCAGCGCGCGCACGTTTGTCGAGCGAGTCGAGTACGATTAGCATCTCGATTGCGCGCGCGACCATGTTGCAACGGGCCCCGTGGAAACCCTTTCGAGGGGTCACGAAGTGGCGGGCGGTCAGATCCAGGTCGCTCAGTCGATGTGTGAGGATGGATCGGAATTGGCCGCGCGCGACGAGTAGCTCCTCGCGCCTGTTCGTCGCGGTTCCTGAGAAAGACCTGTTGATCTCGTCTCACCGACATAACTGAGCGAAGCGTAATTGCACCGACCCGTAGCTTTCATTCTCGAAGCGCGACGGACGGCGGAATCCTGAGTGCTCGCCGTGTTGGAAGTGCAACCGCGCCCACCAGGACAAGAAGCACACCGGCGATTGACATAGTGAGGGGCGCCAGTACGCTGGTGTTGGATGTAAACAGCGACATCGAGACCTGTCTCGCGGCGGCCCATCCCAGCAAACTTCCGAACACTACACCTGGTAGCACAACTCTGAATGCGAATCGACCGACTAGACTTGCAATCTCACTGTGACTTGCTCCAAGTGCCCTTCGAATTCCTATTTCGCGGGTCCGTTGAGCGACCACGTGTCCGATGGTACCGCCGAGGCCCACGAAGGTGAGGATTACTGCGACAAAGCCGAGAAACCCAATCAGGACGGTATACGATGTTATCGCCGCAAGTTGTGATTCAAGCACGCTGGTGAAGCTTGTCAACCGGAAGTCCCCAGAGATAGATGCGGCCACTGCTGAACGCAGCGATTCAACTGGGAATCCGTCAATCGGCCGAATCACCACCTCATCGCCAGCGGTAAAAACAGAGTCAGCGAGGATCAGAGCCGTACCGAGCCGCGGCATCCGGCTGAGCGCAGGTGGGCTCAGAGACATAGATGCAACGATTCCAACCACAGTTCCGTTTTCGGCTGTCGAAGACGGCGAACCGAGATGCAGTCGCCGGCCGACTGCATCGAGAGACCCGAACAGTGTCCGCGCAAGCGTTGAGTCCAAAATGATTGCGCGCTCACCGTGGCCATCATCGGTTCGAAAGTCGCGGCCTCGAATTACCCTCGCGCCACGAACGCCAAGGTAGTCTTGGCTCACTAATTCACATACACAGGCAGAGCTAGTGCGTCCGTCTCGGCTCGAGACCACGCCCCCCACCGGTAACAAGCGGCGCGCCGCACCGACTGCGCGAATTGCAGGATTAATCGAGAGGGCGGAAACTACATCAAACCGCGAAGCCCTGACGCCGCTATCTTGGCTCATGATATCAAGACGGTATAGCTGCTCGAGGGGAAAGGGCGGCGTCCATTCCTGCGAAGCATGCAGTTGGCTTACTAGCGCGCAAGCCACTGTGAGAACCGCTGTGGCTGTGACTAGTTGCAATCGAACCATGATAGCCCGGTGCCGCCCGCCGGCGGGCGCGCCGGTGCTTCCGAGTCCATCGCCACGAAGCGCTTCACCCAAGTCCGCATGACCGGCGTAACGCAATGGGCCGATCACACAACCAGCCGCCGCGGCAAGGCCTACGAGACATAGAAAGAGTACCAGGTCTCGAGTGCTTGCAGCTGTCGTGATCGCCTGCGACACAGATAGCGGCAACTCATGCGCAATGAGTAACACGACGTAACGTGCAACGCATGCTCCAGAAATTGCGGCGGCGAGCACGATGGTCGTTGCCTCGATCAACAGCGGCCTGACTACTTGGAGATGGCTTGCTCCGAGAGCGGCCCGAACGAGAAGCTCACGGCGTTGCGCAATGGTGCGCGCCATAAATAATGCTGACACATTCGCAGATGAGGCGACAAGCACACATAAAACGACTGCCTGCAGTACAAAGAAGAAATTGATGTCGGACGGCCGCCGTGCTTCATCCAGCGTAATTGCGCGCCACCAGCGGCGCCCACCAGCGTTGCTGGAGATGTCGAGCTGATGTCCGATCGAGGTAAGCGCAGATTGAATAACTGCAGTTGAAGTGTGCGTCGTCGGACGGATCACACCGGACAATGTGCGATCGCTAATCGATTCCAGTGACAGCGGCACCCAGAACAATGCGTCGGAACTTGGAAACCAGAACTCCGGCGGCATTATGCCGACGATCGTCGCTTTAGCCCCCCTCAGTTGAATCTGTGTTCCAACGATCGCCTTACCTCCAAAAGCGCGCTTCCAAAGCATGTCGCTGATCACGACCACGGGTGCTGCTCCTGCCGCTTCATCAGCCGGCAGCAATGTTCGACCGTTCTCCGGCCTGACTCCGAGCAAGCCAAAGGTGCTTGATTCGACTGCAAAACCTTCAAACTCGCCAAATGTGGTGCGCATGTTCACTGCGTGGCGGCCCCCCATTCCGCCCTGATAGAACGCCACTTGACCCAGAGGCGAGAGACGGCTTCGGATGACTTGTGCCTCTGGGCCGGTCATGAATTGACCCGCGCCTGTGCGCCGGTAATCCTGAATGCCGAGCAGTGCGTGTGGCTCACTGTAGGGAAGCGGCGAGAGTAGAAGTGACTCGACGACATCGAACACAGCCACATTTACGCCAATTCCGAGCACCAGCGAGATGAACACCGCGAACGACGTGGCGCGATGGCGCAAGATGCTCCGGATGGCAGCCCGCCAGTCATTTAGCATATCTAAGAGCCGGAGGTGTCATTTCGACTATGGCAGCCAACTCATTAAGACCGCGCGATGTTCTTGCGGGTCACTCGTGATGACCGCGACTGCATCATGTGAGTTCGAGGCGATCTCAGAGGCGAAACCCGGCACGGCATACGCGCGCAAGACCTTGCCATTGCGCTCAAATATCTCCACCGCGGATTGTGCCGAGCGGCCGAGGTGTCCGATTCCGCTTCCGAGGTGACGCCAGCCCCAATCGCGATAGCGAATGACGGCAAACAACGTGTCTTTGACCAGCGCGAGGCCTGCAACGTTGGGGTCAAATAACATGCGGCTCGTTCGGAATTCCTCTCCGACCGATAAGGGCTTTTTCACCGAGTACGTCGGCTCCTTTCCGCGGTAATAAATGGGCAACGCCGTTGGGGCTCCCAGCGGCTTTCCATTCACGTCGAAGCCGATCAGCGTCGCGCTGCCTTGCAGAAGAACCCAAATGGAGTCACCGCGAAGGGTCATGTAGCTGCGATTGAGCACACGTCTGGCGACGGTATTCTTGTAAGGCACGGGCTTGCCAAATGCCATTTCTTGCGCTCCGGCAGGACTCCACTTCCGAACCAACTGTACCTTCTGCCACTCAGCCGGTGACAGGTATGGTCCGATTGTTAGCCTCGAGCCAAGCCAGCAATCGAACCACTCACCGGTTCTTGCCAGAACGAAATCTCCGACGACGTCGATCTGCGGCGCAACCGGCACTGAGTCACTATAGATCAGGTGTCCGGAAGCGTCGAGCAGGAAGACTTGGTCGACTCCGGTATCGACAATTAGGAACGCTGGCTCGGCACCATCCAAGGCACCACAGCGCACCACCGCGAGATCGGCAAATCGTCCGGATCCGCTTCTCGGATTCGCGACGGTTCTTATGAGTCGTCCATCGCGATTAAACAGCAGCAGGCGTTCAGTGATCGCGTCGGCAACAACCAGTGAATCGCCGCGCCAACAGATCGCCCTTGGAACGGCAGCTTTGGGCCCGGGGTTGGAATCGGCGCTTACTACTGTGAGCCAACGAACAGAATCAAGTCGAACGTTCGGCGAGGTGATGACCCGATCACCGCGAGGGCCGGCGATGGCACGTGTTAGGTCGCTGTCCCGTCGACAACCGAGCGCTGCAGTGGCTACCATCAGCAGCCCCGCTAATACAGGACCTGCAGAGGTTACGCTGGGCATTCGGCTGTTAGACGCTAGACGTGTTCTGTGCATATACGCTCAAGAGCACGCTGCTCCGCGGCTCCTCCTCCATAAGGGCCAGTCCATAGGACGACATTGGGCGCGGAAACGAGAAACGCTGCGGGTACGCCCGCCGCATTGAGCACGTCGGTGGCGTGAGGCCCAGCGAGTCTTACCTGAGTATGCGCACCCGCGGCCTGAGCGAATTGCATCGTTGCCTCATCGTCCACATTCGTAATCCATACAACGGGTACTGTCCATGTAGAATCCCAAGCCACGGCATCTCGAGCTGCCGCCGTGTGGCAATGCGGGCAGTCGGTGGCGAAGAAGACCAGCAGCCGACATCCGCTTGGCAGCGGTGCCGCGGCTGTCGCGGAACTCAAGCCAAAGTGAGGTGGGGTGATGTCCAACGGAGGCATGGTGTCGCCCGGCGCCAGCTTCGATTTCCACATAGACGCGCGTCTAGCACGAAGGGTGTGAAAGCCGAGATTCGTCGCTGTAATTCCGATTAGGGCGCTGACCAACAACGTCGATCGCTTCATGAGTTCGACTCCAAGAAGATGTTATTTGTGAGCGAGTTTGAGCATGCTTCCTTGGCAAGCATGCTCACGACGACACGCCCTACACGGCTAGATTTGGCCGGTGTTACAGTCGCAATTGTAGATGAGGCAGAAGTCGCAGTACACGACGATCTTGCCATCCGGGCCGCGGCCGGCCTCAAGCTCGTGGTCGGCTCTGGCAATGGCGGGCGCCGCCAGGAAGTTCAACGCGGCGACGAGCGCGAAGATACTGGCCTTTTTCATACATACTCTCCCTTTG
This sequence comes from Gemmatimonadaceae bacterium, assembly GCA_025928185.1. Taxonomy (GTDB): domain Bacteria; phylum Gemmatimonadota; class Gemmatimonadetes; order Gemmatimonadales; family Gemmatimonadaceae; genus JAQBQB01. Next base: position 5,168 of record JAICKA010000024.1, on the reverse strand, counting down.
TGAGGCGTTGTGGATTTCGCGATTCCGCGAGCGGTACTCGAGCCAAGGTCGAGTGCTCACGCATCGCGCCTTAGAGTAGGGCCGCAATAGCGCGTCTGCGTTACACAGTGTGCAAGGGAGCGGATTAACTTGAACCCACGGACCCCATCGACCAGTATCTATCCACTCACGACGCCGACCACAGAGTCCGCGCGAATGGTGAGATGCTCTCGCTCTTCGAGCCTCAGGTGATAACCTTCGGCCCGCACCGTCAGCAAAGCGTTAGAAAGTCCGACAGCCCGCGAGCCGCTTACGAAGCGCAGAAATGAAGCCGCCTAGGGAGCTTTCACGATTGACTCTGTTGGACCGAGGCCACGCGGACGCGATCAGGACGTCTCGGGACACAAGATGACCGTTCGCCTCGAGTAAGCCACTCAGCAAACGGAGTTCAGTCTGTGTCAGTGATGTGCAGTTGTCATCGTGCTCGATTGTGCGTCGGGACCAGTCACTGATAAGAGCTCCACCGAGGAATGCCCTGCCTTCCAGGGCCAGAATTGACAATCGCAAATCGGACTCGAACAGAAACGCGGCCGTCCGTGAATGGGACGACGAAGTACTCTACGCCTTCCCGGATTGAGTTCAGTAGTCGTTGGCAGCTTGCGGTCGACGTTACGAGTTGAGCTTCGATTGAGCATGTCACGGACTGCGCAACTGGCGGCCGTGTCCTCAAGTCCTGGGCGGTGCCTTTGCTGGAAGCATTCGCAGTGTCATCGGCTTGCGATCCAAGCACGTCTGTGCCTTGAGAGGCGCCCGAGGAAGTAATGTGCGTTCACATAAGGGACCGTTGGGTTACTTAGTATGCAAGCTGTTGGCTCGGACCTCCTCAAGGCGGCGTTGAAGAGCCTGAATCACGAGCGAACTGCCGCCATTTAAGCGAATGTCCGTCCCTCGCCGGCCAGTGTATCGCTTCAATGCATTTCGAAGAGAATTCGGCGATGGGTAGGATAATTCGACTGAGATCGTCTCAATCGTACATCCAGTAGTCTCCAAGAGATTCGCCACCAGCGTCAGTCGAACCCAGGCAAGTAGCTCGGCTGGTCTCAGAAAGCTGGCCCGCGCGCACATGTTGACCAGTGTCTTGCGGTGCACACCCATAGATGCTGCCAATGCAGAGACATCTGTGATTTGTCTTGGGTGGCAAACCGCCGCCTCGACGAGTGGATGCAGCGGGCCAGGAATGTACGAAGCGAGTAGCTGGAGCACGCATTCAGCGGCGCACTGTGATTGGGCAGAGAGAATGACAGCACGAACATCCGTCGGCGTGTCATTAGCGCTTCCGAAGATGAACTGGTGCGCGCCGGCAGCTGCAAGGCCGTGAAGGTCAGTGTCGTGCTGCCATCCTGGATGACAGTAGACCACAATTGCAGTGCGCGGGCGCTGCGACACGATTGCGCGAATCGTGCGCAGAGCCGATTCTCCGTGCGAGCCGAGCGCGGACAAGACAACTACATCAATCGCGCAAGTACTCGCGTGCAACGCCTCATGTAGAGCGCCAAACGAGTTAATGACTGCGATGTTTGCCGCTCCTCTAACCGCGTCAATGAGTCGTGCTTGCTCATGCCTGTCAAGAGCACAAGCAAGTACGCTCGTACCGCTCACCAGCCCGATAGTCCCGCGCTGTAACGCCGGTGCACCAGGTATAACGGTTCAGGCACCCGAGAAGCGATACATCTGGCGCTCCCACTCAACAGGAGCGTCTCGTGAGTCAGCCATGTTTACGCGCGTCCCTCAAACTCGCGGCCGTTACGGTCGCTATCGCCTACCTCGCAGCTTGCAGCGGAAGCAGTACCGCGCCGACCGATGCCGCGCAGGATATGCAGCGACTTGCGCCGTCCGCGGCGGCGAAGCACGACGGGATCAGCGACTCGCTCGCGGTGTGTCTTGGCGGCTACATCATCATTGGCGGCCGCATGATGTGCGCGGGATCTTAGCCTGCGCGAGGTCACCCGATGAGCGCCGCTTTGAGGTGATCTGGCAGTCGCTTCGGTGCCAGCTGGGCCACATTCCGTGCAACGGCTGCCGCCTTCGGCCCAAGCGTTTCAGGATTCGGATGTTCACGGCTAGCATCGGAGAACTGTAGAGAATCAGCTTTGTACTCAATTTCGTGAAAGCCGTGAGCTCGAGCCAGGTCGGCTGCTGCGCGTGCCCGGCGCGTGGCAGCTGCCGGCTCTCCTGCGGCGGCGAGTGCCTGTGCGGATTCGAGCAATGCAGAGGCTAAGCTGTACTTCGGCGCGCTCGAACGAGCGAGTCGATCGATCTCTCGCGACGACCAGCGTACCGTGCTCGCGTCGCCTAATACTGCAGCGGCACGGGCCAAGCCGCCGAGCGCAGGAAGAATGAACCTTGCTGGGAGATCGCGGCATGCCACCGCCGCAAACCCAGCCCCAGCTTCGTGCGCATGCCCAGCATCAAATAGTGCTTGTGCAAGATTTTGAAGGATCTCGGCCTCTTCGCGCGGCTCCCCTCGCGACGCGCGGTAAACGAGCCAGCCCTCCGCGAGCGCCTGGTCGAAGCGTCCGCCCACCGCTGCGGCGATCATGAGACCGCCATGTGCGTGACGCGAGACGACGGCAAGCCTATATCTGTCCGCGAGTATTGATGCCTTTGTCGCCAGACGCACGACCTCAGGATAGTTGCCACGCATCTGCGCCAGTGCAGCTTGCCCGAGAAATGCGCGCGCTCGGAGCTCCGGAACTCGTGAAGTAGTCCCCAGTCGCAAAAGCAATCGATACTGGTCGGCGGACGCGTTGGTGTGACCGAGTTTCGCAACCGCTCTGGCGCGACGGTCGATTATGCGACCACGTTGCAGCGTTGTGAGTGCATCGGCGACAACAAGTACTGAGTCCAAAATGTGGGCGGCAAGATGAAAGGCCCCTGCATCGTGCGCCTCGTCGGCGATACCAACGACTGGGTCAGTCTTTGCAAGCCCGACCCGCTGCCATTCACGAAACTGCAAGCGACGCATGACGTTCCGATCGACGGCGGACCGCGCAAACCTGAGCACTGCCCGGAGCTTGGCTGGTCGATCTCGTCCGGGAAACAACGCAGCTTGTTCTAGCATAGTCGCGACGGCGAGCCACGCATTATCGTTGTCGCCGAATGGCTGCGCTTCGTCGCGTCGATCACGCCGGTATGCCGTAGTCGCGAAGGATGTCGGCTGGTCGACGACAGACCGCGAATAGTCATCCCGCTCGACCGAAACATTCCTCATTGGCACCATAGGCGGAAGATTTGTCAATTGTCGGGAAAAGGACAAGGACCGTCTGTTACGGCGGTCCGGAGACCAAGACACCGCTATGAGCAAGACTCAAAGCGGCTGATTGCCCGATAATACCTGAACGGCTCGCCTGCGCGCGTCGTTTACTAGCACTCATTTTGTGTTCGTCCGTCTGAAACAGGTTGCTTGAAGTTTTGAGATTCCTGGGCCAAGTGGAAATCTGCGCCCCGACGAGGCGGTACTCGCACCAACCACGAGGTTTGATGCCGAAGCCGCGACCTCCACGCAAATCACCCGCCGGAGTTCAAGGCAGGCGGCAGTGCGAGCTGGCGCCGAATCATTTTGACGAGTGCGCGGTCGCTCTCGTTTCGTAGCGCGCTATCCCTGGCCGGCTTGGTGCGTCTCTTCCTTTTCATCCCGCGTCCTTCGCAGAATGGGGAGCACGGCGAGATCCTGCTCGCGGCCTGCCACCTCCTTGCTCCGAATGATATCGTCGAGCTACGCGGCCAGCAGTTCACATTTTCGAATTCCGCCCGCATTGCTCGTGCGCGCAACGTCTCAAACAACCGAATGCCGTCCACTCGCGCCGTGAAATCGTGCTGGACTCCGTCGCGCTCCCGCCCGACCCGATACAGCTCGGAAACCGAAATGTACGGGCGGAGCACCATGACGCCGAATCGTCGGCGAGGCCCTTCAGCTTCGACAGGTTGCGCGCAGTCTTTCGGAACACGAAGTCGATGTCCAGCATCGTCACGCGCGATTTTCCAGCTACACCTTCATCCGATACCCCTCGCGCCGCACCGTCTGCAACGCGTTCGGCAAACCGATCATCGCCAGCCGCTTGCGCAGACCGCAGATGTAGACGGCGAGCGAGTTCTCGCGACGCTTCGAGTCGGCGCGCGGCCATGCCGCCTCGATCAGCGCCGCGCGCGAGACCACGCCGCCGTTCGCCTCGAGCAGTGCGCCCAGCAGGTGCAGCTCGACCCGCAGCAGCGTCACGCGCGTGCCGCCGTGCTCGACGCTCGAGCCGCTCCAGTCCACCACGATCGCGCCGCCGGCGAACGTCTCGGTTCCGCGCCGGCTGTCGCGAATGGCCAGCGTCACCCGCACGGACGTCTGTCCGTCCGGGGACTCCATGACGTATTCGGTGCCGCCGTCGCTCGCCGCATCGAGCAGCTGCCGGCCGCTGTCGACGCTCGTCACGAGCTGCGCCTCGATCGCCAGCGAATCGCGGCTTGGCGGCGTTCCGTCCGGCATCAGCCGGGTGGGAAAGGGAATGACCGTGCTCGTGCGATTGCGCAGGGACTGCCCCATCGTCTCGCCCTTCCAGGTTTGAGGACGAGCCAAACTATGTAGTGGTACGGCGACCGGCCCTCACACCACGTGCAACCGTATCGCCGCGGACACCCGAGACGCGGCGCGCGAATGCGTCCAGCACCGCCTGCAGGCCGCCGGCGCTCCGCACCTCGCTCGGCGACCGGCCGACGTGCCGGCGGAACGCGTTGCGCAGCGCGTTCGGCGACGGATACGCGAGCTCGATCGCCAGCCGCTCGATCGGACGCCGCGTGGTCTCGAGCAGATACGCCGCGAGCGCCAGCCGCACCCACACGAGCAGCTCGGCGGGCCCGAGGAACGCCGCGCGCCGGCACATGTTGAACAGCGTTTTGCGGTGCACGCCGAGTGCGGTGGCGAGCGTCGACACGTTGGTGACTGCGTCGGCTCGCGTCAGCGCGGCTTCCACCACGTGGTGCAGCGGCGCCGGCACGATCGACGCGAAGTGGTGCATCACGCGTTCGGCGGCGCTCTGCCGGCGCGCCGTCGCGAGCGCCGCGCGCAGCGCCAGCACACCGTCGTTCACGCCGGCGAACACGAACTGGTGCGCGCCGCTCGCCGCCAGCTCTCGGATGTCGGT
>JAICKA010000189.1 GCA_025928185.1 Gemmatimonadaceae bacterium | reverse complement strand
GACATCGCGAAACATCACGAGTGCGAACGCCGCGAGCGCGTACATCGTGAGGATGTCGGCATTCCAGATGAGCGTTCCGTGAATGATGCCGATCGCGAGCAGCGCCGCCGAACGCCGCCAGTAGGTCGCGCGCACGTCGGCCCCGCGTTCCCTGGCGCGCAGGAGCTGAATGCCGAACCCGATGCCGAAAAGGAGGCAGAGGAGCGTGTAGAAGCGGCTCTCCACCAGCCAGGTCTGCGTCCAGCTCAGCGCATGATCGGCGGTCGTTCGCGGCGCGACGGTTCCATACCAATCATTCAGGTTCGACCACAGCACTCCGAACATCGCCCAGCCGCGGAGGAGATCGATCGCGGCAATGCGCTCCCCTGGCGCGACGGGCGCAAGCGATGGCGCGGTGATGGTCGGATCGTACGAGGTCGCGCGGGGGGCGGTTGCGGTCGACATCGAGGCACTCGGTGGCTGTCGTCGCGGAATTGGACGCAGCGACGGTAGCGCGCCGGCGAGGGGACGTCAAGTAACGCTGATTTCAAATCTGGCATCGAGGCGGACGGCGCGATACACGAACGAGTACTCGGCCGCCTCGCGGGGGGCTAGAGGCGGGTCGGGCGGAGGCGAGGGTGGTCGACAAACTCGCTGATGCCAGATTTGGAATGACCGTGCCTGCGAGCAACGAGGTGCCGCGGCGACCATCGGCAACGCTCGATCAAGCGGGACGAAGATCGATGGAGCGCGATTCAGCGGGGTGAAGATCGACGAGGCGTGATTTAGCGGGGCGAAGATCGACGACGTATGATCCAGCGCTATGAAGCCCGATGAATTCCTATTCCAAATCTGGCATCAGCGTGTTTTAGAGCCCTCCTGTTCTCTCGATCACCACGGCTTTTTCATCAGCACGATCTTCCCTTCAGCAATCAGTCGGGCGCGCTCGGCGAGACGTCGCTCTCGCCCGAACTCCCTGGCATAGTTGCCGAGCGTCACGGTGATCGTGACCGATCCGTTGAGCCGATAGATGCGGCGGATGAGCCATTCGATCGAACAGCGCTCGACTTTCCCGCGGCTCAATTCGGACATCCGCGGCTGCGGAATTCCGCAGCGCGGCGCGAGCAAATAGTGACTGTTCGGGCCGAGCGAGCGGACGATCTCGGCGGCGAGCTGGCGGCGGAGCGGCATGATAGGATCTGTCATGCCCAACGATCGCCGCTCCGGACCGCCGGTGCCGCATCGAATCGTTCCGGGTCGCATCGAAATTGGCGTTTGACGCCCCGGCGCTACGCCGTCGCCGCGCTCACCCGCTCCAACGCCGCGGCGCATGTCCGGAGCAGCGTGTCCGGCATGAACGGCTTCTGGAGAAACCGGATCGTCGGATCCTCCATGTTCGCCAGCGCCGACAGCGCTTCGTTGTCCGTCGTGTAGCCCGACATGATGATCGCCGGCACGCCGGGCCGGATCCGCTGCAGCGCACGCACGAGATCCAGCCCGCCAAGTCCGGGCATGACCATGTCGGTGAGCACCAGATCGAGCGTGATCGTTGCGCTCGAGCGCAGGCCCTCGATGCCGTTCGACGCTTCGCGCACCGTGTAGCCGGCGCGCCGCAGGATCGTGCAGGCCATCGTGCGCACCGCTTCGTCGTCCTCGACGACGAGAATCGTTCCGCTCGCGCGTGGCTGTTCGCCCGCTGCGCCCTCGAGCGCCGGCTCCGCGTCGTACTCGCCGGCGTGCGCCGGCAGATGGATGCGGAACGTCGTGCCGCGGCCGACTTCGGTGAGCACGCGGCATTCGCCGGCCATCTGGTCGACGATGCCCTGCACCGTGGCGAGACCGAGGCCGGTGCCCTTGCCGCTGCGCTTGGTCGTGAAGAACGGCTCGAAGATTCGCTTCAGCACTTCGGGCTCGATGCCGGTGCCGGTGTCGGTCACCGACAGCACGACCTGCGCGCCGTCGTTCGCCGTCTCGACCGTCAGCGTGCCGCCGCGCGGCATCGCGTCGCGCGCGTTCACGGCGAGGTTGATCAATATCTGCTCGATCTGGCCCGGATCGGCGAGCACCGGCGCGAGGTCGCTTTCGAGTTTCGTGACGAACTCGATGTTCTCGCCGATCACACGCCGCAGCATCCGCTCGACGTCGGCGATCACGTCGTTGAGATCGAGCACGCGCGGCTGGACGACTTGCCGCCGGCTGAACGACAGCAGTTGCTTCGTCAACGCGGCCCCGCGGTGCGATCCGACGAGGATCTCGTTGACGCAATCGCGGTCGGCCGCCGAGAGCGTGCCGCTCGACGCGAGCAGATTGCCGTAGCCTTCGATGACGGTGAGGATGTTGTTGAAGTCGTGCGCCACGCCGCCGGCGAGCTGGCCAACGGCTTCCATCTTCTGCGATTGCCGGAGCTGCGTCTCGAGCTCGACGCGCGCCGTCACGTCCTGCGCCGTGCCGATCAGGAGCTTCGTGCCGTCGTCGGTCGTGATCATGCGACCCTGCGCCTCGAGCACGCGCGTCATCCCGTCGGGCAGGACGACGCGCACCTGCTCGACGACACCCGGCAGTCCGGCGCGCGTGCGGGCGATGACGTCGCGGAACCGTGCGCGGTCTTCCGGATGCACGGCGGCGACGATCGCCTCCGCGTCGAGCCCGTCCGCACTCGGCGTGAGTCCCCACAGCTCGTACATCTCGACCGACCAGAAGCGCGTGCCGGTCGCGACGTCGATCTCCCAGTAGCCGAGCCGCGCCGCCGACTGCGCCGTTCTGAGTCGGCGCGTGAGGACGGTCAACTGGCCGGCGTGACGGGACAGCCAGCGCAGAAGCACAGCGAGGAGCACGATCGTGCCGACGAACGCGATCTGAAACAGCAGACGCATGTCGGCGAGCAGCGCCTGATTGTCGTGCGCACGCGCGTAGCGCGCGATCCACATCGCCGCGGCCATCGACCCGAGCCCGGCGAGCACGGCCCACGACGCGCGGCGAAGAAAATTCGTCGCTCGGTGGGGGTTCGCGCCGTTGAGGTGAGCCTGCTTGTCGGAGCTGCTCGGAATCATCGTCCGCCAGGGAGGGGAAGCACTGGGGGGGGGACGATGGAGAGACGGGTGGGGGGTAGGATTGTAACGGGTCGTCGGCCGGAGATGTCAGACGTCGAGATCGGGCTGGGTGAGAGGTCAGATACTCACTTCACTATGCGCCGAGGCGGCATCGCGGCCGGGAAAGCCGGACCAGTTTCGAGAACACAGACTCCGAGACCTCAGACGTCAGCCCGACACTCAATCCGGCCCCCGTGGAGAGTGCAACAGATGCGAGAACTCAGACGACAGCGGCGCATCTCGCATCTCGCGTCCGACGACTGTTGCACCGTCCAGCCAGTAGGATTGAGTCGCCGGCTCACGTCTGCAGTCTCGGAGTCTGCCGTCTCGAAACTGGTCCGGCTTTCTTGGCCGCGATGCCACCTCGGCGACGAGGGAAATGAGTATCTGAGTTCTCAGGCCGCCCCATCCCGACCTTTCACGGCCCCCCACGGACCACGGACCACGGTCCAGCTACCTCGGCAGCCTCACCGTAAACTCCGCCCCTTCACCCGGCGTGCTGCGCAGGCTCACGTCACCGCCGAGCAGCCGCGCCAGCGACCGGCTCACCGACAATCCCAGTCCGCTCCCGCGCTGCGCGCGGCCGGCGCTCTGCGCGCCCTGCACGAACGAGTCGAAGATCCGGCGCTGATCCTCCTCGGAGATGCCGGGGCCGGTGTCCCTGACGACGAACGTCACCGATGACGGATCGCCGTCCTGGACCTCGACGCTGATCCGCCCCTCGTCCGTGAACTTCACCGCGTTGCCGAGCAGGTTGACCAGCAGCTGGCGCGCCTTGTCGATGTCGCTCGACATCCGGATCGACGCGCGTGGCAGCACCACCTCGAGCTTCAATCCCTTCTGGAGCGCGAGTGGCTCGACGACCGCTGCCGCGGCGCGCACGAGATCCTCGGCGAGGAACTCGCTCGGGCGTACCATCTCGCGGCCTTCCTCCAGGCTCGAGAAGGCGAGGATCTCCTCGATCATCGCCGACAGGTGCGTCGTCACCGAGCGCATGCGCTCCACCACGTCGAGCTGTGGCTCGGTCATCGGTCCCATGACCTGGTCGGCGAGGAGCTCGTTGTAGCCGGCGAGCGCCGTCAGCGGCGTGCGCAGCT